>JANNKC010000352.1:0-10223 GCA_031396105.1 Anaeromyxobacter sp. | reverse complement strand
CCGCTCGACGCGGGCGGCGTGTGCGGCTCGACCTGGCAGGTGGAGCTCGACCACGTCGTCCCGGTGGCCCTTGGCGGGCCGACCACCGTCGCCAGCCTTCGCTGCGCCTGCCGATCCCACAACAGGCGCGCCGCGGAGCTGCTGCTCGGGGAGGTCGTGATGGCTCGGCAGCGCTGCGCCCACCCGCCGGACGCTCAGGATTCGCCAGGCCGGTGATCCCGGCGGTCCGCCCGCCAACCCTCGCGCTCGTAAGAGCGCCGGGCCCCGCGGTTGGCCTCGAGCACCCACTTGCGCGCCGCGCTCCGCCGCATCGTCGAGGAGCGGCGCCTCCCCCGCCGTCAGCGGCGCAGCAGTGTCGTGAGCCGCGCCTCCACCGCCGGCCACTCGGCCTCCACGATGGAGAAGACCGCCGAGTCGCGCGGCCCGCCGTCGCTGGCGGGGAGGTGGGCTCGGAGGACGCCGTCGAGCGTGGCGCCGAGCCGGGCGATGGCGGCGCGGGAGCGCTCGTTGCGGGCGTCGGTCTTCAAGGTGACGCGGCGGACGCGCAGGACCGTGAAGGCGTGGCGCAGCATGAGGAGCTTGGCCTCGGTGTTCGCGCCGCTGCGCTGTGCCGGGCGTCCGAGCCAGGTCCAGCCGATCTCCGCGGCGTCGAGCGGGCGCGGGTCGGGCGGGGGCTCGAGCCAGTCCCAGCGCTCCAGGTTGGCGAGGCGGGTCGAGCCGAGGACGCGGCCGTCCGTGGCGGCCAGCGTGGCGAAGGGGACGGCTCGCCCCGCCGCGGCCAGCGCCAGCGCCTCGTCAATCCAGCGGGAGAGCTCGTCCCGCCTGCGCGGCACCCAGGTGAAGGGGAAGTCCTCGGCGTCGTCGGCGTTGGCGGCGGCCACCAGCCCCTCCAGGTGGGCCTGGGAGAGGGGCTCGAGCCGCACCAGGCGCCCCGAGAGGGTGACGGGCGCGAGCGGTGGCGTGGCGGAGGCGACCATGTCAGCCTTCTACGCTGGAGGTCCCCATGCAGATCAAGCTCATCAGCGCCGCCGCCGCCGCAGCCCTCCTCGGCTTCTCCGCCTGCGCCGCCCTCCGCCCCGCCCCCGACCTCACCTCCCGCACCGCCGCCGACGCGAGCCACGCCGACCGGGCCATGGCGGCCGCGGTGGCCGCCGGCGACGTCGAGGCCTTCCTGGGCCACGTGGCGACGGACGCCATCTTCTTCGGCAGCCGCGGCCCCTCGGCCGGTCGCGCCGCCGTGGCCCTCTCCTGGGCCCCCTTCTTCG
This sequence comes from Anaeromyxobacter sp., assembly GCA_031396105.1. Classification (GTDB taxonomy): domain Bacteria; phylum Myxococcota; class Myxococcia; order Myxococcales; family Anaeromyxobacteraceae; genus JADKCZ01. The sequence continues at coordinate 8,958 of JANNKC010000352.1, read as the reverse complement.
CGCCGGGCGGACCCCGGCTCGCCTGGGACCCGGACCGCGGCGTCGCCTCGCCGAGCGGCGACCTGGCCTTCACCTTCGGTCACTGGCTCCTCACCCCGCCCGCCGGCGAACAGCCGGCCACCGGCGGCTACCTCACCGCCTGGAGGCGCGACGCCGACGGCCTGCTGCGAGTGGCGCTCGACGGCGGCGCCGACCCGCTCCCGCCGCTCCCCGCCTCCGTGACTCGCCGCTCGCTGCGCACGGCCGGCTCTGCGGACGGCCGGCTGGTCGCCGAGGCCGGGCTCCTGCTCGACGGCCCGCGCGAGGCGGGCTGGTACCTGCGCCTCTCGCGGCGGGGCGAGGCAGGGTTGGTCCCGCTCGCCGAGGGCGGGGTATTCAGGCCGGCCGAGCGCTAGACGACCGAGCGTGACCCGGAAGCACCCGGTCGTGCCGAGCGGAGCGCCTGCGCGGCAGACGCGGAGTCGAGGCGGGGGTCTCCGGCTGGGGCTCAGCCCGTGGTCGCGATCCCCACCAGCCGCTCGCTGGCCGCCCAGAGCCCGGCGCGCAGCGTGACGTCGCGCGCCTGGCGCGAGGCGGGCACCGCCTTCTTGCGCACGAAGTACTTGCCGGTCACCCCCTCCACCTCCGGCGAGGCGGCCAGGAAGACGCTGGTGACCGCCCCCTGCGCCAGCGAGTCGGGGCCGCTCATGGCGAAGCCGGCGCGCAGGAGCTTGGTGCCCACCACGCCCGGGTGGAGCGCGTTGGCGGTGGCGCCGCTCCCGGCCAGCCGCTCGGCCAGCTCGGCGGCGAAGAGCACGTTGCAGAGCTTGGAACGGGCGTAGGCGCCGTAGCCGTCGTAGCCGCGCTCGCCCTGCAGGTCATCGAGGTCGAGCGTGGCGTTGCCGTGAACGCCGGAGGAGACCACCACCACCCGCCCGCGCGCCTGGCGCACCCGGTCGAGCAGGAGGTGGGTGAGGAGGAACGGCGCCAGGTGGTTCACCGCGAAGGTGAGCTCCAGCCCCTCGGGCGTGACCTGGCGCGCCGCCGCGTAGACGCCGGCGTTGTGCAGCAGCACGTCGAGCCGCGGGTGGGCGGCCCGCAGCGCCTCGGCGAGGGCCCGCACCTCGCCGGGACGCGACAGGTCGGCGCTGGCCGTGGCCAGGTCGGCGGTGGGCAGGTCGCGCAGCACCTCGCGCGCCGCGGCCTCCGCCGTGGTGGCGGTCCGCCCGTGCAGGATGATCCGGTGGCCCTGGCTGGCGAGCTGCCGCACCGTCTCGCGACCGATGCCGTCGGTGCCGCCGGTGACCAGGATGACCTTCTTCGACTCGGCCAACGTTCCTCCGCAGCTCCCCCGAGGCGGGCCATGTTGCACCATGGCGAGGCCGGAGCGGAAGCAGCCCTGCGTGCGTCTTCCGCTCAGATCCTGGTGAGCCTGGCCAGCCAGGCCCTGGCCGGCCCGCCCTCCAGCTTCTCGAAGAGGGCGGGCGTGACGTCCATGACCGCGAAGATGGAGCGGAAGGCGTCGCGGAGCTCGTGCTCGGCGACGCGCCGCGGTCCCGGGCCGGGCGGCTCCGCATCCGACCAGCAGAGGATGAAGACGTCCGCCCCCGAGGTGGTCACCTCGGCGAGCGCCTCCGCGTAGGGCCGCCGCTGCTCGTCGGTGAAGACGTGGAACAGGCCGCTGTCGATGACGGTGTCGAAGGTCTTGCGCAGGCGGCGCAGCTGCAGGGCGTCCCAGACGTGGAACTGGGCGCTGGCCGCGCCGCGCGCCGCCGCCTTCTGGCGCGCCAGGGCGATGGCGGTCTCCGACCCGTCGAGCCCCATGACGGCGTGGCCGCGCGCCGCCAGGTGAAGCGCGTTCTCGCCGGTGCCGCAGCCCACGTCGAGGACGCTGCCCACCACCAGGCCGGCCTCGGCCAGCCTCACGATGGCGCCCTGTGGCCGGCCGATCTCCCAGGGCGCCGCGCCGGCCCGGTAGGTCGCCTCGAAGTCCCGAACTGGTCCGTCGCTCATGGCCTCTACTTGGCGCGCCCCGGCCTCCCGCGCAAGATCCGCCGCCAGGCCCTTCGAACCAGGGGCTTGACCAGCCGTGGGGGACGTCAGGCCGTGAGCGCCGCGCCTCCCAGGAGCGTCTTCGCCTCCGGCGCCAGGCGCGTGAAGCGCACGCCGATGCGGCCGCGCACCGACATGTGCGGCGCGCCCGCCTTGGCCCAGGCGATCTCGCCCGCGTAGGCGAGCTCTCGGCCAGCGAGCCGGATCGACCCCTGCACCACCGTCCCCGGCGGCTGCACTCGCATGAGCTCGACCGAGAAGCCGCCCGGCCCGATGTCGGCCGTGAAGACCGGCGTGGTCCCGACGGTGATCCGGATGCGACGGCGGTGACGGATGGAGCGGCGTGGAGTGCTCATCCCCCTATGACAATTCGCCGCAGGCCCCGCGACCACTCCCTTGTGGGGGGTCGAGCGATCTAACCACCTGTCACAGCGATTCAAATTCTGCTTCTGATCTCCATCAATAGCCCCAAAGGGGCCCCTCTCACGCCTCCAGCACGGTCCCGGCGCTCCCCGGCTCCATCACGGCTCGAAGCAGGTCGCCCGGCCCGAGCGTGCCGATGATGACGATCGACCTGGCTCCGCCCTTCAGGATCTCGAACGACTCCTCCAGCTTCGGGATCATCCCGCCGGTGATGGTGCCGTCCTTCACCAGCCGCTCGAACTGGGCGCGGCTGATGCGCGGCAGCCGGCTGGCCGGATCCTTCACGTCGCGGAGCACGCCCGCCGTGGAGGTGACCATCACCAGCGCGTCCGCCTTCATGGCGCCGGCCAGCTGGCTGGCCACCGCGTCGCCGTTGATGTTGAGCGGCTGCCCCATCCGATCGCAGCCCAGGCAGGCGATGACCGGCACGTAGCGCCGCTCGTGCAGATCGCCGAGGAGCGGCAGGTTGAAGCCGGTCACGTCGCCCACCAGCCCGAGGTCCACCGGGTCCGGCCCCGCCCCCTGCATGACCCTGGGCGGGCGGCGCACCGCCTGCACCATGTGGCCGGAGGCGCCGTGCAGCCCCACCGGCATGACGCCGCGGGCCAGCAGCCGGGCGCACAGGTCCACGTTGAGCTGGCCGGCCAGCACGTACTTCATGACGTCGAGGGTGGCGGCGTCGGTGTAGCGCCGGCCCGCGATCATCCTCGGCTCGAGCCCGAGCCGCTGCTGCAGCGCGGTGGCCTGCGGCCCGCCGCCGTGCACGATGGTGACGCGGTGCCAGCCGTCGATGAGCACCCGCAGGTCGTCGGCGATGAGGTCCAGCTCGGGGCTCTGCACGATCTCCCCGCCCAGCTTGATGACGATGTTCTTCACGGTGGCCACGGCCCCGGGTCGGCCAGCGACGCCCGCTCGTCGAGCCCCAGCATGAGGTTCATGTTCTCGATGGCCTGGCCGGCGCCGCCCTTCACCAGGTTGTCGAGGGCGCCGAAGACGGTGACGGTGCGCCGGCCGCCCTCGGCCGGCCCGGCCACCACGCCCACCTCGGCGTGGTTGGAGCCGGCCACCGCGGCCACCTCCGGCAACCGCCTCCTCGGCACCCGCACGAACGGCTCGCCGGCGAAGGCGTCCCGGTAGAGCGCGTCGAGCCTGGCCTGCGTCCACCCCTCCTCGAGCTCCAGGAAGCCGGTGGCCAGGATGCCGCGGCTGAGCGGCGCCGAGACCGGCACGAAGCGCAGCTTCAGCCCCGGCGCGCCCGCCTGCGCCAGCGCCTCGGCGATCTCCGGCGCGTGCTGGTGCTCCAGCGGCTTGTAGGCCTTCAGGTTGCCGGCGCGCACCGGGTGGTGCGTCCCGGCCGACGGGGCCGCGCCCGAGCCGGAGGAGCCGGTGATCCCCTGCACGTGGACCACGCCGTCGAGCAGGCCGGCCCGCGCCAGCGGCAGGAGCATGAGCTCGATGGTGGTGGCGAAGCAGCCGGGCGAGGCCACCAGGCGCGCGGCCCGGATGCGCTCGCGGTTCAGCTCCGGAAGGCCGTAGACGAACTCCCGCAGGAGCGCCGGGCACGGGTGGACGTGCTTGTAGTGGCGCTGGTAGGCGGCGGCGTCCTTCAGCCGGAAGTCGCCGCTCATGTCGACCACCTTCAGGTCCGGCAGGGCCGCCAGCTCCGGCACCTTGGCGGCCGCCACCGTGTGCGGCAGGCCGAGCAGCACCACGTCCACGCCGCGAGCCGCCTCCACCGGCGGGATCCCCTCGAAGACGAGGTCGGTGAGCTGCTCCAGCTTGGGGTCGGCCGCCGAGAGCGGCTCACCCACCAGATCCACCGAGGCGACGCGGACCAGCTCCACGTCGGGGTGGACGAGGAGCCGCCGGATCAGCTCGGCGCCTCCGTAGCCCGAGCCGCCGATGACGGCGGCCCGGAACCTCTTGCCCGTGGCCATGAGGCGACCATATACCGGGCCAGCGCCCGCCGAGCAGTCATCGGCGAGGCCCCGCACGGAGGCGCCATGCACCGCCCATCCAGCGACGTCGACGAGGCCCTCGGCTGGCTCGCCTCGCAGCGCCCCGCCGCCGAGGCGCAGTTGCGGGTGCTCGTCGAGGCCGGCTCCTTCACGCAGGACCGTGCCGGGGTGGCCCGGGTGGCCGACCTGGTGGCGCCGGCGCTCGCCTCGGCCGGCCTCGAGGTGGAGCGGCTGCCGGGCGAGCGGCTCGGCCCGCACCTGGCCTTCCGCGGGCCCGCGCCAGGCGCGCCGGTCTTCCTGGTGGGCCACCTCGACACCGTCTTCCCGCCCGGCACCTTCGAGGGGTTCCGGGTCGAGGGGGAGGTGGCGCGCGGCCCCGGGGTCTTCGACATGAAGGGCGGCCTGGTGGTCATGCTGCTCGGCCTGGCGGCGGCTCGGCGGGCCGGCCTGCTCGACCGCGTGCCGGTGGCCGGGATGCTGGTGGGCGACGAGGAGGTGGGCTCCCCCGACTCGCAGCCCCACCTGCGCCGCCTGGCCTCCGGCGCCCGCGCCGCCCTCTGCTTCGAGTCGGGGCGGGAGGGAGACCTGATCGTCACGCGGCGCAAGGGGACCGCCTCGGTGCGCGTCACCGCCCGCGGCGTGGCGGCCCACGCCGGAAACGCCCACGACCAGGGGAAGAACGCCATCTGGGCGCTCAGCCGCTTCGTCGACCTGGCCCAGCGGCTCACCGCGCCCGCGCGCGCCGTCACCGTCAACGTGGGCACCATCCGCGGCGGCACCACCAAGAACACCGTGCCCGACCACGCCGAGTGCGAGGTGGACCTGCGCTTCCTCACCGGCGCCGATGGGGCGCGGCTGGAGGCGGCGCTGGCCACCGCGGCGGCGGCGGCGGCCGCGTCGGTGGAGGGCACGCGGCTCGAGGTGTCCCGCACCAGCTGGCGTGATCCGCTGGAGCGGACCGAGGCCTCGGCGGCGCTGGCTGCGGCCTACGCGGCGTGCCAGCGGCGCTGCGGCCTCTCGGGCGGCGAGGCGGACCTGGTCGGCGGCGGCTCCGACGCCTGCACCACCGGGGCGCTCGGCGTCCCGTCCATCGACGGGCTGGGGCCGCGCGGCCGGGCCTTCCACACCCACGACGAGGCGGTGGAGCTCGCCTCGATCGTGCCGAAGGCGCAGGCCTTCCTCCGGTACCTGGCCACGCTGGCGCCGTAGGTCGAGCTCCCGGTCGCCCCGAGCGTAGGCGAAGCCGGAGTCGAGGGACGGACTCGAGGGACGGAGCCGAGGGGCGGCACCTCACTCCCGGTCGCCCCGAGCGTAGGCGAAGCCGGAGTCGAGGGGCCCTCAGCGCCCCGCCGTCACCGCGGCCCGCCCCCAGCAGGCCAGGATGCGCCGGCCGGCCTCGGCCCGCGCGCCCTCGTCGCCGTCCGCCCAGGTGGCCAGCGTGAAGCGCGGCCCACGCGCCGGCGCCTGCCGGAAGGCGGGATCGATCGGCACCCAGCGGCCGCCGACGTGGACCTCGGCCCAGGCGTGCCAGACGTGGTCGCCGCCGTCGAAGGCCACCCCCACGGCGGTCCTCCCGGCCAGGCCCGCCTCTCGCGCCCGCGCCAGCCAGGCCGCCGTCTGCTCCCGGCAGGTGGGTCCGGGCGCGGCCGGCGCCGGCAGCCCGGCCGCCGCGTCCGGGCGCGGCTCGGGGTCGCGCCGGGTGCCGCAGAAGGCGGCGGCGTCGCGCGCGTCCTCCGGGCCGGGGACCTTCACCCCGAAGAGGCGCGGCGCCGCGGCGGGCAGCTCGGCCGCGCCGTCGAGCCGGAAGCGCACCCCCTGTGCCGGCAGCTCCACCTCGACGGGGAAGGCGCCCGCCGCGGCGCGCACCCGTTCCCGTTCCCGCCCGACCGTCACCTCCAGCCACTCGCCGCGACGCACCGCGCAGGCCTGCAGCGCCATCCCGGTCCGCTCGTCGGCGGCCCGGAGGCAGGCCCGCGCCGGCCCGGACGCCGCCGCGGCCAGCGCCACCTCCGCCAGCATGACCGGCACCGCCCCCTTCGGAAGCGCAGACTCGCGCGTCCCCGAGGGCTCGATGAGCCGCGCCGGGCCGAGCGCGCCGCCGGACCGATCGACCGGCACCTCGACCCGCCGCGTGCGCAGGCCGCCGCCCGCCTCGGCCGGCAGCCGCTGGCGCGACTCCCAGCTGGCGCGGCAGGCCGGCCCGTCGCAGCGAAGCGTGAGCTCGACGAGCCCGACCCGCTCCCCGCCGAGGAACATGGCGTAGCGCGCCGTCCCCGTCGGCAGCATGGGCCGCGCCGGCGGCGCGGGCGTGGCGGTGGGCGAGACCGGCGCCGGGGTGGCCGCGCCCGCGGAGGCCTGGGCCGGGGTGGCCAGGAGCGGTCCCGCGGCGAGGAGCAGCGCGGCGAGGCCCGGCCCCCTCATCCGCCCCTCGACCTGCGGCGCCGCCACAGGGCGCGAAGGAGCAGGAAGAGCGCGACCGCGGCCAGGAACGTGCCCGCCACCCGCATGTACCGGTCCACCAGCCCGATGAGCTCCTCCAGGTTCCGGACCAGGAGCCCGCCCGCGGCGAGGAGCAGGGTGTTCCAGGCCAGGGCCGAGAGGCCGCCCAGCACCACCACGCGCCGCGCCGGGATACCGGAGGCGCCGGCCGCCACGAAGATGAAGGCCCGGAACCCCGGCACGAAGCGGTTGAGGAGGAGCAGCCAGTCGCCCCAGCGCCGGTAGGCCGCCTCGAAGGCGGCCAGCCGCTCCGGAGGCAGGAGGCGCGAGCGGGAGGCGTTGCGTTCGAGCCGGCGTCCCAGCCAGACGCCGACCCGCTGGTCCACCCAGGCGCCGGCCACCGCGCCGGCCGTGCTGAAGACCAGCAGGAGCGGCCAGGAGAGCTGCCCCTGCACCGCGTACCAGGCGCCCAGCACCACCAGGAGATCGCCCGGGAAGGGCGGGACGACGTGCTCCACGAAGGTGGCGAAGAAGAGCACCGCAGGCGCCCATGGGCCCGTCACCGCGGCGGCGTTGGTCAGGGCCTCGGCGAGGGCCTGGAGGGTGGGCATCGGGGAGCATCCTGGCGCGAGCGCGCCCCGGAGGCCACTTCCCTCGCCGGGGCGAGGCCGGCCGGGCCAGGCCGCCCGGCGCAGCGGGCCCGGGGCCGGCGGCGCGGGGTGCGTGCTACCGTCCGGCGCGCCGTGTCCCCCCGCGCCCGCCTGGCCGTCGCCGCACTCGCCGCCTTCTGGCTGGCGCTCGGCCTCGCCAACGTGTGGCGCGGCGTGGGCCAACCCGGCGCCACCTACAAGTTCTGGGCGTTCCAGCACCACTGCTACTCCGACGTGCTGGCCCTGTACGGCGACCGGTACGAAGGCGGCGGCCGGCCGGTGCCCTACCTCGAGGACCGCATCGAGTACCCGGTGCTGCTCGGGCTCGCCCTGTGGCTCCCCGCCTTCGCCCCGGGCGGCGCGGCCGGCCACCTCGCGGTCACCGCGCTCCTGCTCGCGGCGTCGCTGGCGCTGGCGCTGGGCGCGCTCATGCGCCTGCCCGGCGCGCGCCCCTGGTGGCTCGCCGCCACGCCGGCGCTCGCCTACTACGCCTTCCTGAACTGGGACCTCGTGCCCATCGCGCTCGTGGCCGTCTCGCTCCTGGCCCTGGAGCGCGGCCGCCCGGGCGCGGCCGGCGCGGCGGCGGCGGCCGGGGCCGCGGCCAAGCTCTTCCCGGTGGCGCTCCTCCCGCCCGCGCTCGGCGCCCTCTCCGCGGGCCCGCGCCGGCCGCTGCTCGTCTTCCTGGGCGTGGCCGGGGCGCTCCTCCTCGCCCTCAACCTGCCGGTGGCGCTCCTCGCCTTCGACGGCTGGGCCTGGTTCTTCCGCTTCAACGCCGGCCGCGGCGCCGAGAACTCGATCTGGCACGCGCTCGGCCTCTCGCGCGGGCCGCTCCTCGACCTCCTCTCGCTCGGTCCGGTGGCGCTGGCCGCGCTCCTGGCCGGCGCCGCCTCGCGCCGCGTGGCCCTGGCCGGAGGCGACGGCGCGCGGGCGGCCCGCCTCGGCACCGCGCTCGTGCTGGTCACCTGGATCGCGCTCAACAAGATCTGGAGCCCGCAGTACGCCCTCTACGGCTTCCTGGCCGGCGCGCTGGCGGCCGGCCCGGGCTGGCTCTTCGCCGTCCTCTCCGCCGCCTCGGTGGCCGACTTCCACCTCGAGTTCGAGCTCAGGGCGCGCCGCTGGGACCCCTGGTTCCTGGAGACGCTGGTCAAGCCGAGCGAGGTGGTGCGCACCCTGCTCTGGCTGGTGCTGGCGGCCTGGATCGGGCGGGCGCTCTGGAGGCAGGCGCGGCTCACGGTGCAAGACCGCACGCCCAGCTCTTGACCGCCGGGAGGTAGGCCCGCAGCGTTCAGCGCGACTCGGCACGGGCCCCGGCGACCGCTCAGTAATCCTTCGACCAGATGAGGCTGGCGTCGCCGGCCTGGGCGTCGCCGTAGCGGAGCTCGAAGTTCCAGCGCGGGGAGATCTGGTACTCCGCCTTCACCTCGTTGACGTTCTCCCCCTTCTCCGGCTTGGCCTCG
>JANNKC010000349.1:0-37918 GCA_031396105.1 Anaeromyxobacter sp. | reverse complement strand
AGACCCCCACGCCCAGGGGCAGGCGCCGGCCCCATCGGCTATGTTCGCGCCCCCGATGTCCGACCTGCTCGAAGGCCTGAACGATCCGCAGCGCGAGGCGGTCCTGCACGGCGAGGGGCCGCTCCTGGTGCTGGCCGGCGCCGGCTCGGGCAAGACGCGCGTCATCGTCTCGCGCATCGCGCGGCTGGTGCTGGAGGAGCGGGTGCTCCCCTGGCACATCCTGGCCGTCACCTTCACCAACAAGGCGGCCGGCGAGATGAAGGCCCGCCTGGTGAAGCTGCTCGGCCTGGCCGCCGCCGACCTGTGGGTGCAGACCTTCCACGCCTTCGGGGCCCGCTTCCTCAGGCGCGAGGCGGCGCGCTCCGGGCTGCCGCCCTCCTTCGCCATCTACGACACCGACGACCAGCTCCGGCTCATGAAGCGGCTCTTCGCCGAGGGACGGCTCGACGAGGGGGAGCCGCTCACCTCCCGCGCCGTGCTCTGGCGCATCGACCGCTGGAAGAACGAGGCGCTCACCCCCAAGGGCGTCAAGCTGGCCGACCACGACGTGGAGGGGCAGCTGGCGCGCGACCTCTGGGCCAGGTACGAGGCGGCGCTGGCGCGGGCCGGGGCGGTGGACTTCGGCGACCTGCTGGTCCGGCCGGTGCGGCTGCTGGAGCAGGACCCCGAGCTGCGCGCCCGCTGGGCCGGCCGCTTCCGCCACCTCATGGTGGACGAGTTCCAGGACACCAACTCGGTGCAGTACCGGCTCATGAGGCTGCTCACCGGCGCAAGCCGGAACGTCTGCGTGGTGGGCGACGACGACCAGGCCATCTACCGCTGGCGTGGCGCCGACGTGCGCAACATCCTCGGCTTCGACGCCGACTTCGAGGGCTGCCGGGTGGTCAAGCTGGAGCGGAACTACCGCTCCAGCCGGACCATCCTGGACGCCGCCCACGCCGTCATCTCGCGGGCGCGGGTGCGGCGGGAGAAGAAGCTCTGGACCGAGGCCGGGCCGGGGGATCCGCTGGCGCTGCTGGTCGGGCAGGACGAGCACGACGAGGCGGAGCGCGTGGCGCGCGCCGTGGTGGCCGAGCGGGCGCGCGGCACCCGCGGCGAGGAGATCGCCCTGCTCTACCGGACCAACGCGCAGAGCCGGCCGCTGGAGGCGGCGCTGCGGGCGGCGCGGGTGCCCTACGTCATCGTGCGCGGCACCAGCTTCTACGACCGGGCCGAGGTGAAGGACGCGGCCGCCTACCTGCGCCTGGCCCTCTCGCCCTCCTCCGACCTGGACCTCGAGCGAATCGTCAACCGGCCGCCGCGCGGCCTCGGCGAGAAGACGGTGGAGCGGCTGCGGGCCCACGCGGCGGCGCGCGGCCTCTCGCTGCACCAGGCCATCGGCGAGCGGGACCAGATCGACGGGCTGAAGCCGCAGGCGCGCCGCGCCCTCGGCGAGCTGCACGCCACGCTGACCGGCCTGGCCGCCGAGGTGCCCGAGCTGGACGCCGGCGTGGCGGTGCAGGAGACCTTGAAGCGGAGCGGCCTGCTGGGCCGGCTGGAGGCGGAGCGGACCGACGAGGCGGCCGAGCGGGCCGAGAACCTGCTGGAGCTGGTGGCCGCGGCGCGGGAGTTCGACGAGGCGCTGGCCGGCCAGCCGCGCCCCGGCGACCCCGACGAGCCGGTGCCCCCGCCGCCGCTGGCCCGCTTCCTGGAGCAGATCGCCCTGCTCGGCGAGGCCGACGCCGAGACGCCGGAGGGGCGGGTGGCGCTCATGACGCTCCACGCCGCCAAGGGGCTGGAGTTCACCGCGGTGTTCCTGGCCGGGCTGGAGGACGGCACGCTGCCGCTGGAGCGCCCCTGGGACGACAGGTCGCCGGCCGAGCGGGCCGCCGCCGAGGACGAGGAGCGGCGGCTCTGCTACGTGGGCATGACGCGGGCCAAGCAGCGGCTCACCCTCTCGCTGGCGCGCCGGCGCATCGGCTACGGCGAGGGCGGCCCGAGCTACCGCTCCATGGAGCCCTCCCGCTTCCTGGCCGAGCTGCCTCCCGAGCTCTTCGGCCTGCCGGGGCGCGGCGCGGCGCCCCTCACGGCGGCCCCGCCGGCGCGCGCCCCCACCGTGCGCCGCCTCCCGGGCGCGCTGCCCGGCGACCCGCACATCGAGGAGGACGATGCGCCCGGCTTCGAGCCGGTGCTGCCGCGCCCGCCCCGCGCCGCGCCGCGCGGCGAGCCGACGGTGGACTACGACTTCGACCAGCGCCCCGGGGCGGCGGGCAGGCCCTTCGCCCGCGGCGACGCCGTGGTGCACGACGCGCTCGGCGATGGGCTGGTGCTGGCCTGCGACGGCGGCGGGCGCGACGCCAAGGTCACGGTGCGCTTCCACGAGGTGGGCGAGAAGCGGGTGCTGGCGCGGTTCCTCAGGCGGGCGGGCTAGCGGGGCGGCGGATCCCCGGGCCGCGCTAAGCTCCACGTGGCCATGGCCGACGACGCCCTCCACGCCGTCCTCGAGCTCGACGCCGCGCCGTGGAGGCCGCTCGCCTTCGGCGCGCCGTCCCGGGTGGTCGAGGCCTGGACCCTGGCCGACGTCCTGCCGGCGCTCCGGGTGGTGGAGGCGGCGGCGCGGGCCGGGCGCTGGGCGGTGGGTTACCTGGCCTACGAGGCGGCGCCCGCCTTCGACGAGGCGCTCACGGTGCGGCCGGGGGTGGGGCCGCTCCTCTGGTTCGGCCTTCACGACGCGCCGCTCGGGCCCCCTCCGGCCGGTCCCTGCGACGCCCGGCTGGCCGGCCTCTCGCCGGACACGACGAGCGCCGCCCACCGGGCGTCGGTGGCGCGGCTCCGCGAGGCCATCGCGGCCGGCACCGCCTACCAGGTGAACCTGACGCTGCGCCTGCGCGGCCGGCTCGAGGGCGACCCGCTCGCCCTCTACCGGCGGCTCCGCGCGGCGCAGGGGGGCGGCCAGACCGCCTTCCTGCGCGCCGGGACGCGCGCCATCGTCTCGGCCTCGCCGGAGCTGTTCTTCACGAAGGCGGGCGACCGCGTCGTCACCCGCCCGATGAAGGGGACGGCGCGGCGCGGCCGGTGGCCCGAGGAGGACGAGGCGGCGGCGCGGGCGCTCTCGGCCTCCGAGAAGGACCGGGCCGAGAACGTCATGATCGCCGACCTCCTGCGCAACGACCTCGGCCGGGTGGCCGAGACCGGCAGCGTGCGGGTCGCGTCCAGCTTCGACGTGGAGCGGTTCCGCACCGTCTGGCAGCTCACCTCCACCGTGGAGGCGCGCCTCGCCCCGGGCGCCGGCCTGGCCGCGCTCCTGGCCGCCACCTTCCCCTGCGGCTCGGTGACCGGCGCGCCCAAGGGGAGCGCCATGAAGCTCATCGCCGCGGAGGAGGGCTCGCCGCGCGGGGCTTACTGCGGCGCGGTGGGGGCCGTGGCGCCCGGGGGCGACGCCTGCTTCAGCGTGGCCATCCGCACCTGCGAGGTGGACCTGGCCACCGGCGGCGCCACCTACGGCATCGGCGGCGGCATCACCTGGGGCTCCGTCGCCGAGGCCGAATGGGACGAGGCGCTCGCCAAGGCGGCGGTGCTGGGCCTCGACCCCGGGCGGCCGACGCTGCTCGAGACCATGCGGCTCGAGGGCGGCCGGGTGGCGCTGCTCGACGGCCACCTCTCCCGCCTGGCCGGGTCGGCCCGCTACCACGCCACGCCGCTCGACCTCGCGGCGGCGCGAGGGCTGCTGGAGGCCGAGCGCGGCGACGCGCGCCTCCGCCTCCTCGTCGCCCCCGACGGCACGCCGCGCCTGGAGCGCGCCCCGCTGCCCGCGCCGCTCGACGGTCCGGTGCGGCTGGCCTTCGCCTCGAGCCCGGTCTCGAGCCGCGACGCCGGGCTCTTCCACAAGACCACCGACCGGGCCCGCTACCAGGCGCGCCGCGCCGAGCGGCCCGACTGCTTCGACGTGCTGCTCCTGAACGAGGCGGGCCAGGTCACCGAGGCCACCATCGCCAACCTGGTGGTGGAGCTGGACGGCCAGCGCGTCACGCCGCCGCGCTCGGCCGGCCTCCTGCCGGGCGTCTTCCGCGCGTCGCTCCTGGCCCGCGGCGAGGTGCGCGAGCGGCCGCTCAGCCGTGCCGAGGTGGAGCGGGCGCCCAGGCTCTGGCTGGTGAACGCGCTGCGGGGGTGGGTGGAGGCGAGGCTGGCCCCGGCGCCCTGAGCGGCGTCAGCGCCCGGCGCCGACCGAGGCCTTCTCCTTGGCTCGCAGCACCAGCACCGTGCCGGCCAGCACCAGCGCCACGCCGGCTGCCGCCGAGGCGGTCCACCGGTAGCGCTCGTAGAGGGTCGAAGCGAGCATGGCGACCAGGGGGATGACCGCGGCGGTGTAGCCGGCGCGACCCGCGCCGATCCGCTTCAGCAGGGTCAGGTAGGAGACGAAGGCCACCACCGAACCGAAGACGGCCAGGTAGAGGAGCGAGAGCACATAGGGCCAGCGCCCGTCGAAGGCGAACGGGAGGCCGCGCGCCGCGCACCAGGCCATGACGCCCAGCGAGGCGTACCCCATGGACCAGGCGGTGCCCGGAACCACCGGCACGCCGCGGGCGAAGAGCCGCTGCGACCAGAGGTTGCCGGCCGAGGCCACCACCGTCGCGGCCACCGCGTAGGCCACGCCCAGGCCCACGCCGGCGTCGCCGCGCACGCCGGCCAGCTCCGGCCAGAAGAGGAGCCCCACGCCGGCCACGCCCAGCGCCGCGCCGACCAGCACGGCCAGCGGCGCCGGCGTGCCGAAGAAGAGGCGGGCGCCGAGCAGGTTCCAGAAGACCAGGAAGGCGAAGAGCACGGCCACCAGGCCCGAGGTGAGGTGGACCTCGGCCAGGTAGACGAGGACGTAGTTGAGGCCGAAGAGGAGGAGGCCGAGCAGGGCGAAGCCCAGGTGGTCCCGCGCCCCGAAGCGGAGCGAGATGCCGCGCAGGGCGCTCCAGCCGAGCAGGAGCAGCGAGGCCAGGCCGAAGCGCCAGGCCACCGAGACCTCCGGCGCCACCACGCCCAGCTGGAACTTGATGACGAGCCAGGTGGTGCCCCAGATGAAGCTGGAGAGGAGGAAGAGGACCAGGGCGGAGGGCATGGCGGGGTCCCGTGGTGCTGCAAGGTCGGCCCTGCTTCCCGGCGGCCTACTCCTTGCGGAAGGTCTTCACGCCCAGCGCCGCCTCCACCGCCCAGGAGAGGAAGGCCAGCAGGAGCGCCACCAGCAGCGCCTGGAGGAAGCCGAGCCCGTAGGCCCCCATGATGGCCCCGAACCAGAAGAGCACGTAGAGGAGCCACGGCAGGAGCAGGAACCAGAGGAACTTGGCGAGCGTGATGTACCAGGCGATCGAGAGGACGACGGAGAGGACCACCGCCTGGCCGAAGGTGTTGCTGGGGTTGCCCGGCGAGACGAAGGCCACGGCTCCGGCCAGGACGGCGGCGGAGAGGACCAGGCGGACGGCGAAGGCGGCGAGCCCACGGAGCATGGGGCGGAGCATGGCACGCGCTCGGCGCGGGGCGCAGGCGTAAGATGGGGCCAATGCGTACGCCCGCCCACCGAGCCGACCCGCCGGTCACCGAGGCGCTGCTGCGCGCCTTGCCCAAGACCGACCTCCACTGCCACCTCGACGGCTCGCTCCGGCTCGCCACCATCCTCGAGGAGGCCGAGGCGCAGGGGGTGCGGCTCCCGGCCGACACGCCGGAGGGGCTGGCCCGCGCCATCCACATGGGCGAGACCTGCGGCTCGCTGGAGCACTACCTCTCGGCCTTCGACGTGACGCTGGCGGTGCTGCAGACCGAGGAGGCGCTGCGGCGCGCCGCCCATGAGCTGGCGCTCGACTGCGCCGCCGAGAACGTGCGCTACCTGGAGGTGCGCTACTCACCGGTGCTCCACACGCGCCAGGGGCTGAAGCCCACCACCATCGTGGAGGCGGTGCTGGAGGGGCTGCGCCAGGCCAAGCGGGAGACCGGCATCCGCTCCAACGTCATCATCTGCGGCATCCGCCACATGGACCCGGACACCTCGGTGCGGCTGGCCGAGCTGGCGGTGGCCTACAAGGGCAAGGGCGTGGTGGGCTTCGACCTGGCCGGCGCCGAGGAGGGGAACCCGCCGCGCCACCACCGCGCCGCGCTCCAGCTCATCCTCGACAACAACGTCAACCTCACCATCCACGCCGGCGAGGCCTTCGGCCCGGAGTCGATCGCCCAGGCGGTGCACGTCTGCGGCGCCCACCGCATCGGCCACGGGGTGCGGCTGCGGGAGAACGGCGACCTGCTCAACTACGTCAACGACCACCGCATCCCGCTCGAGCTGTGCCCCTCCTCCAACGTGCAGACCGGCTCGGTGACCGGCTTCGCGGCCCACCCGCTCAAGTTCTACTTCGACTTCGGCCTGCGCGTGACCATCAACACCGACAACCGGCTCATCACCCACACCAGCTGCACCCAGGAGCTGCTCATCGCCCACCGGGAGATGGGCTTCACGCTCGACGACCTGTGCACCGTGGTGGTGCAGGGCTTCAAGAGCGCCTTCCTGCCCTTCCGCGAGAAGGCCGACCTGCTGGCCCTGGTGAACCGGGAGATCGCCGCGGTGCGCGAGCGGTTCGCGCTGGGCGCCGCGGCCGCGGCCGCCGAGGAGACGGCCGCGCCGGGGAGCAGGCCGTGACCGCCTGGGCCCGCCACCGCTCCCCGCTGGGCTGGCTCACCATCGAGGCCACCGACCAGGGGGTCTTCGGCGTCACCTTCGGCGAGCGCGGTCCCGTCCAGCCGGCCGTCTCCACGCTGGCGCGCGGCCACCTGGAGGCGGCCCGGCGGGCGCTGGCCGACTACTTCTCCGGCCGGGTGCCCTCGCTGCCGGCGCTGGACCTGCAGGGCAGCGACTTCCAGCGCCTGGTCTGGCGCGCCCTGCTCGACATCCCCTGGGGCGAGGTCCGCACCTACGGCGAGGTGGCGGCGGCGCTGGGCCGGCCCGGAGCGGCCCGCGCCGTGGGCGCGGCCAACGGCAAGAACCCGGTGGCCATCCTGGTGCCCTGCCACCGGGTGGTGGCCGCGGGCGGCCGGCTGGGAGGGTACTCCGGCGGCCTCGAGGTGAAGCGGGAGCTGCTGGCGCACGAGGCGGCGCACGGGCCGGTGCTGCGCCGCGGCTGACGCGGCCGCGAGGCCCGCGCCGCTGCGACGATCGGGCGCAGCGCGCTCGCGGGGCCCGTTCCTTGCCCCCGCCGAGGGGCGGGCCTACATTCGGGCGAGACTCGACGGGGGAGATCCACCATGGCGAAGCTGCTCGCGATGATCCTGGCCGGCGGTGAGGGGCGCAGGCTCGACCCGCTGACCCGCGACCGCGCCAAGCCGGCCGTCCCCTTCGGCGGACGCTACCGCATCATCGACTTCGTGCTCTCCAACTTCGCCAACTCCGGCCTCCTCAAGATGAAGGTGCTGGTGCAGTACAAGTCGGAGTCGCTCAACACCCACGTGCAGCGGGCCTGGCGGCTCAGCGCCTTCCTCAACGAGTACGTCGAGATCGTGCCGGCGCAGATGCGCTACGGGCCGAAGTGGTTCGAGGGCTCGGCCGACGCCATCTACCAGAACCTCAACATCATCACCGACGAGGAGCCGGAGTACACCTTCGTCTTCGGCGCCGACAACATCTACCGCATGGACGTGCGGCAGATGCTCCAGTTCCACCTGGACAGGAAGGCCGACCTCACCGTGGCGGCCATCCCGGTGCCGGTGGCGGAGGCCAAGGACTTCGGCATCATGGAGGTGGACGGCGAGGGCCGGATGATCGGCTTCGTCGAGAAGCCCAAGGCGGACCCCAGGACCATCCCCGGTGATCCCACCCGCTGCCTGGCCTCCATGGGGAACTACCTCTTCACCACCAAGGAGCTGGTGCAGGAGATCGTCAACGACGCCGGCGATCCCAAGAGCGCCCACGACTTCGGCAAGTCGATCGTGACCGGCATGTACGCCCGCAAGAACGTCTTCGTCTACAACTTCATGTCCAACGTGGTGCCGGGCCAGGGCGTCAAGGAGCGCGGCTACTGGCGGGACGTGGGGAGCCTGGACGCCTACTTCCAGGCCAACATGGACCTGGTGGACGTCGACCCGGTCTTCTCGCTCTACAACGACCAGTGGCCCATCTACACGCTCCACACCAACGCGCCGCCGGCCAAGTTCGTCTTCAACAACGAGGCCGAGCGGCGGGTGGGCAAGGCCACCGACTCGCTCATCTCCGAGGGGTGCATCATCTCGGGCACCCACGTGCACCACTGCATCCTCGGTCCCACGGTGCGGCTCAACAGCTACAGCACCCTGGAGGACTCCATCGTCTTCGAGAAGGTGACCATCGGCCGCCACTGCCGCATCAGGAACGCCATCATCGACAAGCACGTGGTCATCCCGGCCGGCACCGTCATCGGCTACGACCGCGAGGCCGACAAGCGCCGCTTCCACGTCACCGAGAGCGGCATCGTGGTCATCCCCAAGGGGATGCGCGTCGAGCCGGGCGCCTAGCCCGGCGGGCGTTCCGCGACGACGCCCCGCCTCAGGCCGCCCAGTACCAGCCCCACTTCACCAGGACCGTGTCGGTGGTCGGCCCGCTGCCGAGACCGCGCGGCGACAGGCCGGTGTCCGGCTGCTCGCCGGTGGCCAGGCCCGGCTCGGTGGCCGAGCGGGAGTAGACCAGGAAGATCGTCGAGCCGACCCGGTACTCCCAGCGGAGCACCGCGCTCAGGTTGAGCGCCGACCGGTGGAAGTCCGGGTTCGTCGAGGGCGTGCCCCCCGGCTCCAGGTCCACTGCGCGGACGCGCCCGCCGGCCAGGCCCTTCCCGGTGTAGTACGGGCCGTAGGTGCCCTGGGCCACGAAGAGCTGCCCGTGGACCTGGACGGTGAGCCGCGGCGTGATGAGGAGGAGCTGCCGCAGGGTCAGCGAGAGGTTCGGGGCGTGGAGCCCGGCGAAGAGCTGCACGCCCGGGGTGGTGGAGGTCTCCACCCAGCGGGCCGGCCACCGGTTGCTCTCGTAGTTCACGGCGAAGCGGGTCTCCACGCTGGGGTGGGGGCGCACCGAGATGAGCGCGCCGGTCCAGCCGTAGGGCGCACCCTCCGCCGGGCCGACGGCGAAGCTGCGGCCGTAGGCGGCGGAGGCCTCGAAGTACACGGGCTTCGACTGGTCGCTGTTGACGAAGCAGTTGGCGCTCCAGGAGCCGGCCCGGGCGAAGGCGATGCCGGTCTGGGAGATCTCGCGGACGTCGTCGGCCGGGAGGTCGAGGTCGACCTCGCAGCCGAAGGTGTAGAACGAGCGGAGCTGCAGCTCGTTGAAGTAGAAGAAGGTGGCGCTGCGTCGGCGCAGCGCGCCGTCGGCGGTGGCGTGCAGGTCGGCCCCGACGCCGTGGGCGATGCTGTGGAAGGGGCCGCCGCCGGTGGGGCGGACGTAGCGGAAGATGGGGCGGACCCGCAGGTCGTTCTGCGTCCGCTGGTAGCCCACCGCGTTGAGGTCCAGGCGGGGCGACTCGGCTTCCAGATCCACGTCGAAGCGCCACGGCTCGCCGCCGTTGCGGCCGAAGGCCACGAAGGCCCCCCAGCCCAGGTCGCCGGGGCTGAGCACCGTGCCGTCCGCCAGCACCCGCCGTGGCGCCAGGTCGCGCGGCCGGCCGGTGGCCGGGTCCTCCTGGGCGGAGAACTCGCCGCCGGCGTAGCGTGAGCCGGTGAGCTGGCCGCGCACGAACCACTCCGAGTCGGCCGAGCGGAGGTTCCAGTCGAGGGCCGCGGCGCTGCCGGCCAGCATGTCGCAGCGGCTGGGCCGGGCCCCGGAGGTGTTGGCCTGGTCGGTGGTGCAGGCGGGGCCGATGGGCAGGGCGTTGCTGGCGGAGAGTCCCAGCGTGGCGTTGGCGGCCGGCTGCCAGCGCGCCACGCCGGCCAGGAAGTTGCGGGTGGCCGGGGCGATGGCCGGGAGCGAGCCGGCGTGCCCGAAGTGGAGCGGCTGCGATGGGGAGAAGCGGTAGCGGCGCACCGGGTCGTCCTCGGTGGAGCCGGCCGGCGCCGCCGCGCCGGTCACCAGGGCCTGCAGCACCCCGACCTGCACCTCGTCGCTCAACCGCCCGGTGAGCTTGGTGGCGGCCAGGATGGGGGCGTCCAGTCCGATGCGGCGCGAGTAGAAGAGCTGCTGCGGCGAGCTCTGGTTGTGGGGCGTGGGTCCCTGGAAGAGGTCCAGCCCCTGCGTGAAGAAGGGGCGCTTCTCCGGGAAGAAGAGCTCGAAGGTGGAGAGGTTCTGGACGATCTGGTCGGCCTCCACCTGCCCGAAGTCGGGGTTCACGCTGGCCTGGAGCGCGAGGCCGCGCCCCAAGGAGGCGCGCAGGTCCACCCCGAGGTCGGCCGAGGGGTCGCCGAGGCGCGGGCGGGGGCGGGTGTCGTCGTCGTACTTGGGGCGGAGCGAGAAGCGGGAGGCGACGTAGGGGGCCACCGAGAGCTCCTGGACCGGCTGCAACCCGGTCAGCCCCTCCAGGTCGGCGAAGCGGGCCACCAGGCCGCGGTCGCTCCGCCTGAGCTGGATGGAGATGAGCTCCTCGCGGGTGCGCGCCAGGGTGCGCTTCACCGCCAGGCCCCAGGTCTGCTGCGCGGCCGGCGAGAAGCGGAAGATGGAGAGCGGCAGCACGAACTCCGCCGACCAGCCGTCCTTCACGGCCGCGGTGGCGCCCTCCCAGACGGCGTCCCAGTCGCTGTTCTCCTGGTCGTCGCCGTAGAAGAGCCAGTCGGTCTGCACCCCGGCGGCGTTGAGCTGGAAGACGTAGGCGGTGCGCCGGTCGTGCATCGAGTCGACGTAGACGCTCACCTTGTCGGAGAAGGGGACGTTGTCGCGGCGGCCCAGCGGGCGCTGGACCTGGTCCGGCCGGGAATCGCGGCAGACCACGCCCAGGTAGAGGTTCTTGTCGTCGAAGAGGACGCGAAGCTCGGTCCGCTCGGTGGGCGCCTTCCCCTCGTCGGGGAAGAACTGGACGAAGCCGTCGTGGGCGGGCGCGGCGTCCCAGGCCGCCTCCTCGAGCCGGCCGTCGATCTCCAGCGGCGCCACGAGCCGGGCGGCGTGCACCGGCTCGCCCGGCGCCGCGGCGCCGACCAAGGCCGGGAGGAAGAGGGCCGCGAGGGCCAGGGGGCGCATGTCGGGCGGGGGCTCCGGGGGCTTCGGGGGCTCTACGGCAGGGGCGCGGGTCTATTTCGCCCCTGAACTGGAGGGCCGTGCAGGCCGGACGTGACACCCCCCGCCGGGCTACACTCCCCGCCACGCCATGGCCGACCTGCAGAACGAGTTCAGCTGGTCCAAGTCCCGCCACGAGAAGTTCTCGGAGTGCCGGCGAGCCTACTACTACACCTACTACGGCAGCTGGGGCGGCTGGGACGCTCCGGCCAGCTCGCCGGTCCGCGAGCTCTACGTCCTGAAGAAGCTCTCCAGCCGCTGGCAGTGGGCCGGCTCGGTGGTGCACGACGCGGTGAAGCAGGTGCTGACCCGCGCCAAGGCCACCGGCGACGTGCGGCCGCTCGAGGCGGTGCTGGAGCAGGCGCACCGGCGCGCCCGGGCCCAGTTCGGCGCCTCGCGCGACAAGAGCTACTGGCGTGAGAAGTCGAAGATCGTCGGCCTGGTGGAGCACGAGTACGCCGAGCCGGTGAAGGCCGAGGAGTGGAAGCGGCTCTACGACGCGGTCATCGAGGGTTCGCTGCGCGCCTTCTACGGCTCGGCGACCTTCGAGGAGATCAGGCGCACCCCGCGCGACCGCTGGCTCTCCGTGGACGTGCTCGACCAGTGGTTCTTCGAGGGGACCACCATCTGGGCGGCGGTGGACTTCGCCTACCGCGACGCCGAGGGGCGCATCCACCTCCTCGACTGGAAGACCGGCAAGGAGCGCGGCGCCGACCACCTGCAGGTGGGCACCTACGCGCTCTACGCGCGGCAGAAGTGGGACGTGGCGCCCGACGGCGTGGTGGGCGGGCTGGTCTACCTGGCGCAGGAGGCGGGCACGCCGGCGGAGCGGGTGGACGTGCAGGCCGACGAGGCCACGCTGGAGCGCTGCCGCGCCGAGATGCGCGCCTCCATCGGCGCCATGAAGGCGGTGCTGCCCGACCCGGCGAGGAACGCCGCCGGCATCGAGGCCTTCCCGCAGGTGGAGGACCGGGAGCGGTGCCGCCGCTGCCCGTACCGCCGCCCCTGCGGGCGGCTCTAGCGGGGCGGGGCGAAGGGAGCCATGGCGACCGAGGCGGTGCGGCTCTTCGACCTCTCGCTGGCGCGGCGGCTGCTGGCGCAGGATCGGGCCGGGCTGGCCGCCTGGCTCGAGGCCGAGCTCCCGGCGCTCAAGGCCGCCACCCGGCGCGGCGCGGCGGCGCTGCTCGAGGAGCTCGAGCGCACCCTGCCGCCGGCCGAGCGCGGCGCGCTGCCGTCGCTCGAGGCCTTCGTGGCCCACTGGGACGACCTCGCCGAGGCGCTGGCCCGGGCGGGCGACGCCGCCGAGGTGGCGCTGACGCGCGCCGCGCTGGCGGAGAAGGCGGCCTTCGGCGAGGAGCGCGTCGAGCTGGATCTCCCGGGCGGCCCGGCCGCCGTCTTCGGGGGCCGCGTGCCGGAGGGATCCCTCTTCGACCGCGACCTCTTTCCGGGCGACGGGCCGGAGCGCTACCTGCTCCTCCTGCCGGCCCACGCGGCGCGGCTGGCCGAGGCGCTCACGGCGCGCCGGGGCGGGGACGAGGCGGCGCGTCAGGCCGCGGCGGCCACGCTGCTGGCGCTGGCCGAGCGCTGCACGCGGGAGCCGGGGCTCAGGCTGGCCTGGCTGCTCGACGTGTGAGGCGCGCCGGCCGGGTCATTCGCCGCGCCGGAAGGCGGCCTCCGCCGGGCAGCGGCGAGCGGGCCGGCCCGGCGTCTCGCCAGCCGGCGGCCCGGTAGTAGGCCACCGCGTCCTTCGCCGCCAGCACGGTGAGCGTGCGCGCGCCGCCGCGGGAGGCGCCGGCCTCGGCGGCGGCCAGGAGCCGGGCGCCCAGGCCGCGGCCTGCGTCGCGCGGGTGGACGAAGAGGGCCGTCACCTCGCGGCCCCGCCAGCCGGCGAAGCCGAGGAGCCGCCCGCCGCGCACCGCCACCACCCGCGCCTCGCCGCCGACGCCCATGGCCCAGCGGTGGTAGAGCGCCGGCAAGGAGCCCCAGGCGGCGGCCGCGCCGGGCGGGTAGCGGTCCGCCGCGGCGAGCGCGGCGGCGCGCATGACGCGGGCCATGGCGGGGGCGTCCTCGAGGCGGGCGAGGCGGAGGCGCGCGCCCCGCCCGTGGGGCGCCCCTCGACTTCGGGCCTTCGGCCCTCCGCTCGGGACGACCGGGTGATGGGTCGAGGTCGAGCGCTCCACCCGCCGCATCTCAGGCCTTCGGATCCTTCTCCACCAGCCCGTAGCGGGTCAGCTTCTCGTAGAGCGTGGAGCGGTGCAGGCCGGCCAGCTCGGCCGCCCTGGTGACGTTGCCGCCCGCCTCGCGCAGCAGGTCCTCGAACCAGCGCCGCTCCCAGGCGTCGCGGGCCCGGCGGTAGCGGCCGCCGTCCTCGGCCCCCTCGGCCGCGGGAGGAGGCGTCAGCTCTGGCGGCAGGTCGGCCAGCGTCACCGCGCCCCCCTGGGCCAGCAGGAGACCGCGCTCCACCGCGTGCTCCAGCTCGCGGATGTTGCCGGGCCAGGGGTGGTCCAGCAGGGCCCGGGTGGCGGCGGGGTCGAAGGGGAGCGGCGGCCGCCCCAGCCGCAGCGCGTGCTTCTCCACGAAGTGCTCGATGAGGGCCGGGATGTCCTCGCGCCGCTCGCGCAGCGGCGGCAGCCGCACCGGCACCACGCGCAGGCGGAACCAGAGGTCCTCGCGGAACTTCCCCTCCTTGACGAGCCGCGCCAGGTCCTCGTTGGTGGCGGCGATGACCCGCACGTTGGCCTTGCGCGGCTTGCGGCTGCCCACCGGGATGTACTCGCCGTCCTGCAGCACCCGCAGCAGCTTGGGCTGGAGCGCCGGCGTCAGGAGGCCGAGCTCGTCGAGGAAGAGGGTGCCGCCCTCGGCCTCGGCGAAGAAGCCCTCACGCGCCTGGTCGGCGCCGGTGAAGGCCCCCTTCTCGTGGCCGAAGAGCTCGGCCTCGGCCAGGTTCTCCGGGATGGCGCTCATGTTGAGCGCCACGTAGGGGCCGGCGGCGCGGGCGCTCATGGCGTGGGCGGCGCGGGCCAGCAGGTCCTTGCCGGTGCCGCTCTCCCCCTCGATGAGGATGGGCACGTCGGAGCCGGCGATGCGCGAGAGGATGGAGGTGAGGTCCTTCATGGCCTGCGACCTGCCCACCATGCCGTGCGCGCCGCCGCCGCCCTTGAGCTCGGTGCGGAGGCGCCGGTTCTCCTTCACGAGGCGTGCGTGCTCGACCGCCCGCGCCACCACGATCTCCAGCTCCTCCGGCTCGAAGGGCTTCTTCAGGTAGTCGAAGGCCCCGGCCTTCATGGCCTCCACCGCCGTCTCCACGGTGGCGAAGGCGGTCACCAGGATGACCGGGACGCCCGGCACCTTCTCCTTGAAGCGGCGCAGCCCCTCCATGCCGTCGAGGCCCGGCATGCGCAGGTCGGTGACGATGGCGTCGAAGTCGGCCCGCTCCACCGCCGGCAGCGCGTCGGCCACCGCGGCGAAGTCGTAGACCTCGTAGGTCCGGGCCAGGATCCGCCGCATCATGGCGCGGGCCGAGTCGAGGTCGTCGATCACCATCAGCTTCGGCTTGCTCACTCGCTCCCCTCCACGGCGCCGTGCTCCGGCGCCTCCAGGACGGCCACCGGCAGGCGGAGCCGGAAGGCGGCCCCCTGCCCCGGCGAGCTCACCGCCTCGACGCTGCCGCCGTGGGCCTCGGCGGCCTGCCGCACGATGGCCAGGCCCAGGCCGGTCCCCTCGGCCTTGGTGGTGAAGAAGGGCTCGAAGACCCGCCGGGCCGTCTCGGGCGGCAGGCCGGGCCCGGTGTCGCGGAGCTCCACCACCACCTGCGCCCCGTCGCGCCAGGCGCGGGCCGAGAGCCTGCCGCCCCCGCCGGGCGTCATGGCCTGCACCGCGTTGACGCACAGGTTGAGGAAGGCCTGGCGGAGCAGCCCGGCGTCGATGACCACCAGCGGCAGGTTGGCCTCCACCTCGACGACCCGCTCCACCCCGGCCTGCGCCGCCGCCGGCCCCACCACCTCCACCGCCTCGCGCAGCACCGCCTCGATCGGCTGGGCGAAGGCCTGGCTGGCGCGGGCGCGGGCGAAGACCAGGAAGCGCTCGATGAGCTCGGCGGCGCGCCCCGTCTCGCGCCGGATGGCCGACACGTCGGGCCGGTTGGCGTGGTCCTGCGGCAGCTCCCGCTCCGCCACCGCCGCGTAGCCGCGGATGACGTTGAGCGAGTTGCCGAGCTCATGGGCGAAGCCGGCGGCGATGCCGCCCAGCGTGGCCAGCCGGTCGGCCTTCAGCACCTCGCGGGTCTTCTGGTCCACCCGCTCCTCCAGCTCGGCGATGAGCCGCTGGTTCTCGGCGCGACGCTCCTCCAGGCGGGCGGACATGCTGTTGAAGGCGCGCACCAGGTCGGCCGTCTCCTGGTCCTCCGGCACCTCGAGCTGCACGCCCCGCTCCTCGGCCAGGTGCCCGGCGGCGTCCACCAGCCGCTCCAGCGGCCCGGTGACGCGCCCGATGAAGATGACCGCCATCATGAGGCCGAGGCCGATCCAGAAGAGGCCGAGGACGCTGGCCCCCAGCGCCAGGTCTCGCGCCGAGCCGACCACCTCCTCGTGGGTGAAGTCCACCCGCACCGCCCCCACCACCTGGCCCGCCCGCAGCACCGGGGCGCTGGCCACGATCCCCTCGGGGTGGATGAGCCGCGTCAGCGCCTGCAGCGCCCAGTCGGCCGGCTGGAACTCGGTGAGCTGCAGGCCGTCCGGGCAGGTCTCGCCGGTCCTGCTGGCGCAGGCCACCACCTTGCCGGCCCGGTCCACCACCCAGGCCCGGTCCAGCGGGGCCGACCGCATGAGCCGGTCCAGGACCGAGGGCAGCGCCGCCTCGCCCCCACGCTCCAGGCCGTCGGGGCCCAGCCAGTGGGTGGCGGCCGCGGCGGCGGTGGAGGCCAGGGCCACGCCCTCGCGCGCCAGCAGCTCCTGCCCGCGGATGACCTCGCGCCAGAGCGCCACCGCGGTCACCCCGGAGGTGGCGAAGAAGATGGCGCCGCCGATGAGGACGAAGAGCTTGAGGCGCAGGGTCACGGCGCGCTGGCCTCTGGCGAGCGGGGCGGCAGGGGGGCGCCGCCGAAGGCGTGGCAGGCGGCGCAGGCCCTGAGGGCGGCGTGGCCCGGCGCCTGCCGGTGGCAGCCCAGGCAGAGCGCCTCCTCGGCCTTCCAGGTGTGCGGCGCGTGGCAGTCGAGGCAGCGGGCATGCCCGGCGCGGGCGTGCAGGCCGCCCTGCCGCATGTCCTTGTGGCAGCCGGTGCAGGCCAGCAGCGCCTGGTCGGGCGGGGCGTGCGGCTTGTGGCAGGCGGCGCAGGCCATCTCCATGGCGCCGCCGTGATCGCTCATGGGGGCGTGGATGCCCTGCGCCGAGTGGCAGCGCATGCAGTCGCGCCGGGTGGGGAGCAGGCCGGCCTCGGTGGTGAGGAACTCGTGGCAGGCGAAGCAGTGGAGCTTCTCCATGCCGGAGACGCCGACCAGGTGCTTGCCGTGGCAGGCCACGCAGGTGGCGCTGACCGGCTCGAAGCCGTGCACGCTGGTGGCGTGGCACTTGACGCAGGCGATCTTCTGCTGCTCGAAGTGGACCTGGTGGCCGCGCGAGCCGCCCACCTGCGGCCACTTGGGGTCGTGCGAGAGGTGGCAGTCCGCGCAGGCGCCCACCTCCACCTCGGCGTGCTTCCCTTGCGGCTTCTTGCCGGCCAGGAAGGCGCGCAGCATGGCCACGCCCTGCTCCTGGGTGGAGTGGTGGCACCTCTGGCAGGAGACGTCCTTGTGGCTGCCGCCCAGCCAGAGGGCGAACTCCGGGCTGGCCTTGTGGCAGGTGGCGCAGAGGCGCGGGTCCTCGTCCACGAACCGCTTGAAGCGCATGAATCCGGCCAGGGAGCCCACCACGAAGAGGGCGGCGACTGCCAGGAGCAGGTTCCGGTTGCGTGGGCCGAGGCGCATGCTCAAGGGAGCCCGCACTCTACCGCCCGGTGGGCCGCGAAGTCGAAGGCGCGGCGCGCCACGCGGGGGGCGCCCGGCACGGAACGAGGGGCCGCACCGGCCTGGCGCGGCCCCTCGGCGTGCTGCGGCGGCGAACGGGCCGCGGCGCTACTTGAGCTTGTCCTTGAGCCTCTCGTACTCGACCGGGTGCTCGTGCTTGAGCATCTCGACGCTGATGCGGCCGTTGATCCAGGCCCAGTTCATCGGGAAGATCGAGGGCTTCAGGTGCACGTTGTAGAAGTGCACCACGAAGAGGAAGGTGATGGCCAGCGTGGCCTCCTCGCCGTGGATGATCTGCGTGGCGGTGATGAGCCAGGCCGGCGCGTACTTGGCGAAGAAGACCGGGAACCAGAAGACGAACCCGGTGCCGACCATCATGATGATGCCCCAGAACACCGCCCAGTAGTCGAACTTCTCCAGGTACATGTAGCGGTCGAACCGGGGACGCTCCTTCTTCAGGCCGAGCATGAAGAGGATGTTGTCCCGCATGTCGATGGCGTCCTTCGGCATCGGCAGCATCGAGAAGGGCAGGCGCTTCCTGGCCGCCAGGAACGTCAGGTAGAAGAGGTGGTAGGCGGAGGAGATGATGATGAGCACCGCGCCGATGCGGTGCCACAGCGCCGCGCCCTCGGCCCCGCCGAAGACCTTCATGAAGGCCCTGGAGTACTCCGCCGCCTGGGCGTCGCCGGCGCCGCGGAGCGGCCAGCCGGTCAGGGCGAGGATGATGACGCCCGAGAGCATGAACCAGTGCTGGGCGCGCTGGTGGATGTCGAAGCGGACCACGCTCCTCAGCGCGTCGGCCGAGTGGCCGTGGCTCTTGGCCGCCAGCCGCTGGCGCAGCTCGTAGATGAAGTCGATGAGGACGTGGAAGGCGAAGAAGAGGAGGGTGAGCGTCGTCAGGTAGGAGAACGCCACGTGGGTCACGTGCGGGACGATGTGGCGGCCCGTCTCCTGGAGCTGCCTGTGGGCGATGAGGCCGGCGAAGTTGTCGGTGGCCCCCTCGTGGCATCGGCCGCAGGCGTCCTTCCTGTTCGCCGCCGAGACGGCCGAGGCCGGGTCGGTCTTGGCCACGATGGCGTGGGTGCCGCCCGCCGTGGCGCTGGCGGCGTGGCAGGAGACGCAGGTGGGGGCCACCGCGTTGCCCACGCGCACCAGCCGGCCGTGGATGGAGTCGTGGAAGGCGCTCTGGACCTCGGGGTTGAGGCCGGCGGCCCGGGCGTACGCCTCGTCGCCGTGGCACTTCTCGCAGGCCTTCTGGAGCTCGCGCCGGTCGGCCGGCACGGCCACCCGCGCCGCCGCGCTGGGGGCGTAGGGCTCGAGCTTCTTCGCCAGCGCGTGGACCGAGCCGTGGCAGTTGAGGCAGGTGGGACCCGACACCTTGGCGCCGCCCGCCAGGAACTTCGCGTGGATGCTCTTCAGCCAGGCGCCCGCCGGCACCTCGTGGCAGTTCTGGCAGGCCAGCAGGGCGCGCGGCGAGGAGAGCTTCTGGGCCTTCTCGCCCTCACCCCAGCTGGCCGTGGCCAGCGCGGCCACGGTGGCCTCGTCGGCCGGCGAGAGCTTCACCTCGCCGTCGTGCGGGCCCATGGCGTAGCCCTGGTGGCAGTCCTTGCAGCTCACGCCGTGCTGGCCGTGGACCGACGTGCCGAACTCGGCGAGGTGCGAGACGGCCGGGCCGTCACCGCCCTGCTGGTGGCACTCGAGGCACTCCGCCGCCTCGGCGGGAAGGCCGGTGGGGATGGGCGCGGCGGCGGGGGCCGGCGCGGAGGGGACGGCCTCGGCCGCGAGGGCCGTGGTGGCGAAGAACAGCCCAATCGCTAGGAAGGTGGCTCGCATAGGCTCCGGGAGGCGGTGCAATGGAGGTGCCCTGGCACCCCTAAAGGGCGCGCATTCTAACCGGGCGGAGTTCTGGGGCTTTGATTTCGATCAATGCGGCAAGAACGCGCAGGCCCTGCGGCAAAAAAACAGATGCCGGAATTCCTGCGCGGCCGCCTACCGGCTGGAGGTGACCTGACGCAGGATATCCAGCTCCTCGAGCGCCTTGCCGGCGCCGATGACCACCGCGGAGAGCGGGTCCTCGGCCAGGAAGACCGGCAGGCCGGTCTCCTCTCGCAGGAGCACGTCGAGGTTCTTCAGGAGCGCGCCGCCGCCGGCCAGCACGATGCCGCGGTCGGCGATGTCGCCGGCCAGCTCGGGCGGGGTCCGCTCCAGCGTCACCTTGACCGCCTCGACGATGCCGTTGATGGGCTCGGAGAGGGCGTCGCGGATCTCGGACGAGCTCACCGTGAGCGTGCGCGGGACGCCGGCGACCAGGTCGCGCCCCTTCACGTCCATGGTGAGCTCTTCCTCGGTGGGGTAGGCGGTGCCGATGGTCATCTTGATCTGCTCGGCGGTCCGCTCGCCGATGAGCAGGTTGTACTTGCGCTTGATGTGCTGGATGATCGCCTCGTCCATCTTGTCGCCGGCGACGCGCACCGAGCGGCTGTAGACGATGCCGCCCAGCGAGATGACCGCCACGTCGGACGTGCCGCCGCCGATGTCGACGATCATGTTGCCGCTGGGCTCGGTGATGGGGAGGCCGGCGCCGATGGCCGCGGCCATGGGCTGCTCGATGAGGTAGACCTCGCGCGCTCCGGCGCTCTCGGCCGCCTCGCGCACGGCGCGCTTCTCCACCTCGGTGATGCCGGAGGGGATGCCGATGATGATGCGCGGCTTCACGAAGGAGCGCCGGTTGTGGGCGGTCTGGATGAAGTGGCGCAGCATCGCCGCGGTGACCTCGAAGTCGGCGATGACGCCGTCCTTCATGGGCCGGATGGCGACGATGTTGCCGGGCGTGCGGCCCAGCATCTCCTTGGCCTCCTTGCCGACGGCCAGGACCTTGCGGCCCCCGCGGGCGTCCTGCTGGACGGCCACCACGGAGGGCTCGTTGGAGACGATCCCCTCGCCGCGGACGTAGATGAGGGTGTTGGCGGTCCCGAGGTCGATGGCCAGATCTCGGGAGAGCATGTTGTGGAGCCAGTCGAGCACGGGGCGGGGACTCTAGCACGGCGGCCGGGCCGGACAACCCCGGACGCGGCGCGTCATGGGGTGGTCGGGGAGGCCGCGAATGCGCCGAGGTGGCGCTCGATCCAGCCGAGCACCTCCTCGTAGAAGACGCGCGTGTTGCGCGGCTTCAGGACCCAGTGATTCTCGTCGGGGAAGACCAGGAGCCGGGACTCGACGCCGCGCCGCTGCAGGGCCGTGAAGGCGGCCAGGCCCTGCGTCACCGTCACCCGGTAGTCGAGCTCACCGTGGCTGATGAGCGTGGGGGTCTTCCAGCGCTTCACGAAGGTGGAGGGCGACTGCCGGGCGTAGGCCTCGGGTCGCTCCCAGGGGATGCCCAGCTCCCACTCCGGGAACCAGAGCTCCTCGGTCTCCGTGTAGCCGGCCGCCAGGTCGAACCAGCCGGCGTGGGCCACCAGGCAGCGGAAGCGATCGGACTGGCCGTTGATCCAGTTCACCATGGTGCCGCCGTAGGAGGCGCCGGCGGCGCACAGGCGCCCCCCGTCGACCTCGCCGGAGGCGATGGCGGCGTCGGCGAGGGCCATGATGTCCTCGTAGGGCCGGCCGCCCCAGTCGTCGCGCACCGCGTCGGTGTAGGCCTGGCCCCAGCCGGTGGAGCCGCGCGGGTTGGGCAGCACCACCGCGAGCCCGCGCGCCGCGTAGAGCTGCGGGTTCCAGCGAATGCTCCAGCCGTCGGTCCAGGCGCCCTGCGGGCCGCCGTGGATCAGCACCACGCCCGGGTGGCGCTCACCGGGGCGGTGGCCGGGCGGGGTGAGGAGCCAGCCGTGGATGGTGGCGCCGTCCCGGCCCTTCGCCTCCAGGCGGCGCAGCTGGCCGGGCACCACCCGGTCGAGCACCGGGGCGCCGAAGCGGGTGCGCAGGGCGACGGCCAGGGCCGCCGTCCCACGGGGCGCCGGCGAGAGGAAGGCCACCTCGGGCGGCGCGGCCATGGAGTCCAGCAGCGCCGCCGCCTCGCGCCCGCTGCGCGACGGCACCAGCGCGGTGAGGTGGCGTCCGGCCAGGAGGCGCGTGGTGCGGCCGCTGGCCACCTCCAGCTCGTGGAGCTCGACGTGGCCCGCCACCTCGGCGGTGAAGCGGAGGGCGCGCCCGCCCTCCATCCACCAGAGCCGGTCGGGCGAGACGTCGAGCGCCGCGGTGAGGTCCCGCTCGCCGCTCCCATCGGCGGCGCCCAGCATGACGTGGCGTCGGTCGGCCTCGTAGCCGGCCCGCGGCATGCGCAGCCAGGCCAGCTGCCGGCCGTCGGGCGAGAGGCGGGGCGAGCCGTCCCAGCCCGGCGCGCGGGTCAGCTGGCGCGACACGCCGCCGGTGGCGGGCACGGCGAAGAGGTCGGCGTTGGTGGAGAGGGCCTCCACCGGGTCGGTCACGGCCACGTAGTAGACCGTCTTCCCATCCGCCGAGACCTCCACGTCGCCGATGCCGCTCCGGTGCGCGGGCGGCGCGTCGCGGTCGCCCGGCGTGAGGTCCACGGCCGGTCCGCCGTCCGGCGGCAGGCGCAGGAGGTGGGCCCGCCGGCGGGTGCGCCACTCGTCCCAGTGGCGGAAGAGGAGCCGGTCGGAGGTGTAGGGGCGGCCCTGGGCCGCGGCGTCCGCCTTCTCGTTGCAGGCGAGGTCGGCGCCGCAGGCCGGGTCCACGTCGGCCACCACCAGCAGCGCGCCGTCGGGCGCCCAGCGGTACTCCCCGACGCCGCCCGGCACGCGGGCCGCGGGCCGGGCCTCGCCGCCCTCCAGCGGCAGGAGCTGGAGCTGCGGGGCTCCGCCGCCGCGGGAGGCCACGAAGGCGAGGCGCGTCCCGTCGGGCGAGAAGCGGGGGGCGCGCACGCGCTCGTCGCCGTGGGTGAGCTGCCTGGGATCGCCGCCCCGCGCGCCGACCACCCAGAGCGACGAGCGCAGGCCGCCGCCGTCGGGCGCGGCGCGCGCCACCGTGAAGGCGATCTGGGTGCCGTCGGGCGAGAGGTCCGGATCGCCCACGCGCGGGAGGGCGAGGAGGTCGTCGATGGTGAGGGGGTGGCGGCCGGCCGGCGCCGCCGCGGGCGCGGCCAGGAGGGCCAGCGCGAGGAGGAGAGGGGTGGGCATGGTCGCGCCTTGTACCACGCACCCGGGGCAGCCCAATGGCGCCGCGGCTTTGGCGGCCCAGGGCGCGAAGCGGTACGCTGCCGCGTTCATGGCCCCGTCCCCCACGGCCAGGCCACCCTGCGCCACGTGCGGCTACCTGGTCGAAGCGGCCACCGGGACGGTCAACTTCTGCCCGAAGTGCGGCCAGGACCTGCGCGGCGGCGCGGGCGCCGAGGCGGCGGCCGTGAAGGCGCTCCTGGGCACGGTGGTGGCGGACCGCTACCGGCTCCTCTCGCTGCTCGGCGAGGGCGGCATGGGAGCGGTCTACAAGGCCGAGCACATCCGCATGGGCAAGGCGCTGGCGCTCAAGGTGCTGCGGGGCGCCTTCGCCCGCGACGCCGGCGCGGTGGCCCGCTTCCGCTCCGAGGCGCAGATCGTGTCGCGCCTCTCCCACCCGCACACCATCGCGGTCTTCGACTTCGGCGAGCTCCCCGAGGCCGACGGCTTCTACCTGGCCATGGAGTACGTGCCGGGGCGCGACCTGGCCGCGCTGCTGCGCGAGCAGCGCACCCTGCCCGAGGCGCGCACCGTCGAGATCGGCCGCCAGATCCTGGGCTCGCTGGCCGAGGCCCATGACGCCGGCATCGTCCACCGGGACATGAAGCCCGGCAACGTCATGCTCATGCAGACGCGCTCCGGCGAGGATTTCGTCAAGGTCCTCGACTTCGGCATCGCCACGCTGCGCGGCGAGTCGGCCGGCGCCTCCACCACCTCGGCGGGCGCCATCATCGGCACGCCCAGCTACCTCTCGCCGGAGCAGGCGCGCGGCGACCTCATCGACGCGCGGGCCGATCTCTACTCGGTGGGCGCGCTGCTCTACGAGCTGCTGGCCGGGCGTCCGCCCTTCCACGGCATGAGCCCGGTGGCGGTGGTGTCGGCGCACCTGCACGACCCGCCCACGCCGCTCCTCTCGCTGGCTCCCGGCGTGTCCGAGGAGCTGGCGGCCATCGTCCACAAGGCGCTGGAGAAGAAGCCGGAGCGGCGCTGGGCCTCGGCCGACGAGCTGCGAGGGGCCCTGCTGCAGCTCGGCGCCAGCCGCGCCGGGGCGGTCACGCCGCGCACGCCGGGCACGTCCCGCGCGGCGACCGTGGTCACCGGCGAGCTCCAGCTGGCCAGCCGCCAGGACTTCGAGGCGTTCGAGCAGGAGGTGGCGCGCCTGCGCCGCAGCCGGGTGGCCACGCCGCTCATCGCCATCCTCCTCCTGGCCGCGCTGGGGCTCACCCTGTGGCGGTGGTCCGACGTCTACACCTTCCTGCAGACCCGCGTGCCGGCGGTGGGGCGCGCCCTGCCGGACGCGCTCCGGCCATCGGAGCTCTTCGACGGTGAGGAGCACGAACCCAACAACGCCCCCCAGCACGCCAACCGGCTGCCGCTGCCGCTCGGCCCGGACGGCGCGCCAGCGGCCGGCGCGGCGCTGGTCCGCGGCCACCTGGGGGCCAAGGTCTCCGACACCTCCGGCGACATCGACGTCTACCGCCTCGAGGTCTCGCCCGGCGCCGGCGGCCAGGTGCTCACCGCGGCGTGGACCGGCGAGCGCGAGGGGGAGGGGATCCGCGGCCTCGACGTGGCGCTCACGCTCAACCGGCAGCGGGCCGCCGACTCGGAGCGGACCAGCGCGCCGCTGGTGGCGCTGGTGGACCACGGCGGGCCGGGGCGGCCGGAGCGGCTGCGCGCCCTCGTCGAGCCGGGCACCTACTTCCTGGCGGTGCGAGAGAAGCACGCCGACGCCACCGGGCCGGTGGAGAAGCCCACCGACTGGTACCGGCTCTCGGTGGGGCTGGCCGCGCCCGAGCCGGGCGAGGAGGTGGAGCCCAACGACGCGCCGGAGGACGCGGCGGCGCGGGCGCAGCGCTACCCGGAGTGGCGCGCCGTGGCCATGCGCAACGCCATCGGTGAGGGGCGGCCGCTGCGCGGCGACCTCTCGGCCGCCGACGCCGAGGTGATGGCGGTGGTGCCGGAGGGGCCCGCCGAGGCGCCGGAGGTGCTGGCGGTGGTGCCCGACGCGGGGCTCGCGGTGGCGGTGGAGGTGTGGCGCCCGGACGCCACCGACCTCGACCCGCCGCCCAACGTGGACCGGACCGGCTTCGAGCAGCGGGCCGAGGGCGGAGCGGGCGAGGTGGTGCTGGTGTCGCTCGGCGGCGTCCCGCGGGCGGACGCCCCGGCGCTGGTGCGCCTCAAGGCGCCGCGCGGCCAGGGGGGCTGGCTGGCCGTGGGGCTGGGGGCGGGCAGCGCCTCCGGGGCGGCGCTGACGGCGCTCGCCGGCGAGCTGGCCACGGCGGGACGGCCCGAGGCCGCGCTGGAGCTGTGCGCCGCCTTCGTCTGGGCGGTTCCCTCCTCGTCGGCGCGCACCGAGGTGCTGCTGGCCGCCGGGCGAATCGCCGAGGCGCTGGCCACCACGCTGCGGCCCGCCGAGCTCGGCCGGCTGGAGCGGGCGGTGCGCCGGCTGGGGCGGCCCATCCTGGAGCCGCGGGGCGAGGCGCTCCGCTACCGGGCGGCCTTCGAGGGGCTGGCCGAAGGGCCGGGCCAGCCCGGCGAGGAGGCGGCGCTCCGCGTGGTGGCGCTGGGCGCGCCCTGCACGCCGGCCGACGTGGCGGCGCGAGCCGAGGCGTTCCTGAAGCAGCACGGGGTCTCGGCGCGGGCGGGCGAGGCGAGGCTCTGGCGGGCGCGGGCGCTGGAGGCGGTGGCGCACGGGGCGGGGAAGGGCGAGGCGGCTGCGGCCCGGGTGAAGGCGCTGGCCGCCTGGAAGCTGGTGGCGGAGGAGCGCGGCCCGGGCGAGCCGGAGGCCAGGGGGCGGCTCGGCGTGCTCGGCGACCCCCGGGCGCCCGCGGGTGTGCCGGCGGCGCCGGTCTGCCCGTAAGGGTCGCGTCCGTGGAGCGCCCTGCGGCGACGTCGCACCCGAGAGGGCGATCACGCTCTTGCGCTGGCCCGCGGCCCCGGCGGCCTTACCTTTCGTGCATGAGGGCCGTCCCACTCCGCGAGCCGCGGGTGCGAAGTCCGGCCGTGGCCGGCAGCTTCTACACGGGTGACGCCGAGGCGCTGCGCGAGGAGGTGCGCCGCCTCATGGCGGCCGCGCCCGCGCCGGCGGCGGGGGCGGTCAGGCCGAAGGCGCTCATCGTGCCGCACGCCGGCTACGCCTACTCCGGCCCCATCGCCGCGTCGGCCTACGCACAGCTCCGCGCGCCCGGCCCGCCGGTGGAGCGGGTGGTGCTGCTCGGGCCGTCCCACACCACGGCGCACGCCGGGCTGGCGCTGCCCGATGCCGCCTCGTTCCTCACGCCGCTGGGCGCCGTCGGCATCGACGCGCCGGCGGCGGCGCGGGCGCGGAGACTGCCGCAGGTGGCGGTGAACGCGGCGGCCCACCTGCGTGAGCACGCCCTCGAGGTGCAGCTCCCCTTCCTGCAGGTGGTGCTCGGCGAGTTCTCCCTGGTGCCGCTCACGGTCGGACACGCCTCGGCCGAGGAGGTGGCCGAGGTGCTCCGGGCGCTGTGGGGCGGTCCGGAGACCCTGGTGGTCTGCTCCACCGACCTGTCGCACTTCCTGGCCTACGGTGAGGCCCGTGTGCTGGACCGGCGCACCGCCACCCAGGTGCTGGCCCTCGACGCGCACGGACTCCACCACGACCAGGCCTGCGGCTGCACCCCGCTGGCCGGCCTCCTCCTCGAGGCGGGGCGGCGCGATCTCTCGGTGACGCTGCTCGACTTGCGCAACTCGGGCGACACGGCCGGCGACCGGGAGCGCGTCGTGGGCTACGGCGCCTTCGCGCTCCACGAGCCGGCGGTGGCGAGGGCCAGGGCACCGGGGCCGGCGGCGGACGCGGTCGCGAACGCGGATGCGGCGTCGGAGCCTGG
The DNA here is from genome assembly GCA_031396105.1 of Anaeromyxobacter sp. Classification (GTDB taxonomy): domain Bacteria; phylum Myxococcota; class Myxococcia; order Myxococcales; family Anaeromyxobacteraceae; genus JADKCZ01. The sequence goes on along the minus strand of JANNKC010000349.1, from coordinate 11,734 downwards.
CGCGGAGGCCGTGACCCGCGCCGAGCTCGCGCACGACCACCGGGCCGCGGTGACCACCGGACTGGCGCGGGCCGCGGTGGCCAGCCTCTTCGGCGGGCCGCCGCCGGCGCTCCCGGCCGGCGAGGGCTGGCTCGAGGAGCGGCGAACCTGCTTCGTCTCCCTGCACCGCGACGGCGAGCTGCGCGGCTGCATCGGCTCGCTCGAGCCGCGCGGCACGCTGTACCAGGAGCTGCTCACCTGCGCGCGCGACGCCGCCACCCGCGATCCGCGCTTCGACCCGCTCACCCCGCACGAGCTCGACGCGGTGGACTTCGAGGTCTCGGTGCTCTCGCCCGTCGAGCCGCTGCCGGCGCGGGACGAGGCCGAGGCGCTCCTGCGGCTGCGCCCCGGCGTGGACGGGGTGGTGCTGGACTCGGGCGGCCGCAGCGCCACCTTCATCCCGGCCATGTGGGAGCAGCTGCCGGACCCGCGCGAGTTCCTGCGCCACCTGAGGCGGAAGGCGGGGCTGCCCGACGCCTGGCAGCCGGGCACCCGCCTCTCCCGCTACACCGCCGAGCGTCACCAGGAGCGGCGGTGAGCGCCCCGGCGGTGCACCCGGCGCGCTGGTGGCACGCCCTGCCGGATGGCCGGCTGCAGTGCGACCTGTGCCCGCGCGACTGCCGGCTGCGCGATGGGCAGCGGGGCTTCTGCTTCGTGCGCCAGCGGGTGGGCGGCGCCATGGCGCTCACCACCTGGGGGCGCTCTTCCGGCTTCTGCGTCGACCCCATCGAGAAGAAGCCGCTCCACCACTTCTACCCGGGCTCGAGCGTCCTCTCCTTCGGCACCGCCGGCTGCAACCTGGGGTGCCGCTTCTGCCAGAACTGGGACATCTCCAAGGCCAGGGACCAGGACCGGCTGGCCGACCAGGCGTCGCCGGAGCAGGTCGCCGCGCTGGCCGTGGCGCTCGGCTGCCGCAGCGTGGCCTTCACCTACAACGACCCGGTCATCTTCGCGGAGTACGCCATCGACGTGGCCGAGGCCTGCCGGGCGCGGGGCGTGAAGGCGGTGGCGGTCACGGCGGGCTACGTGCACGCCGCGCCGCGCCTGGAGCTCTTCTCCCGGATGGACGCGGCCAACGTGGACCTGAAGGCCTTCACCGAGGACTTCTACCGGCGGCTCTGCTTCGGACACCTGGCGCCGGTGCTGGAGACGCTGGAGGTGCTGGTGAAGGAGCTGGGGGTCTGGACGGAGATCACCACGCTCCTCATCCCCGGCCACAACGACGGCGAGGCGGAGGTGGCGGCGCTCTCCGAGTGGATCGCCGGGCACCTCGGCCCCGACGTGCCGCTCCACTTCTCGGCCTTCCACCCGGACTTCGAGCTCACCGACGCGCCGCCCACGCCGCCGGCCACGCTGGCGCGGGCGAGGCGCCAGGCCCTGGCGGCCGGGCTGCGCCACGTCTACACGGGCAACGTGCACGACCTCGAGGGTGACGCGAGCCTCTGCCCGAGCTGCGGCGCGGTGGTCATCGCGCGCGACTGGTACGAGCTGCTCGACTACCGGCTCACGCGGGACGGGCGCTGCCGCGGCTGCGGCCAGGCCATCGCAGGGCGCTTCGATCCCGCGCCGGGTCACTTCGGGCGGCGGCGGGTGGCGGTGCGGCTGGAGGAGTGAGCGAGGCGGGCGCGGGCTGGACCGCTCCCTCGCGGCAGGGCGCGCGCCGGACCGCTCCCCCGCGCCAGGGCGCGCGCCGGATCAGCCGAGCGCCAGCCAGACCAGGAACCCGACGAGCGTGGCCAGCGCGAACGCCGCCGCCAGGATCCTGGCCGGGCCCCGCCGCGCCACCGCGAAGCGCTCCAGGCCGGGGGAGGCCAGGCGGGCGCGCTGCGTGTTCTCGAGGTACCGCCGGCTGGTCGCCGCGAGGTCGGGGAGCCGCCGCTTGGCCATGTGACGCCTCCGCTGGGACCGCCGGCTCTCCGCGAGCCGGCTCCACTCCAGATAGCACGGTGCGCGTCACCGCGGCCGCTGCGCCTCGCCGGTCATGGGCACGAAGAGGACCGGCAGGACCTCCCGCCGGGAGAAGCCGGTGGCGGTCCGCTCGATCACCACCAGCTGCTGCGTGCCCCGCCCCACCGGCGCCACCAGCCTGCCGCCCGGGGCGAGCTGCTGCAGGAGCGGCTCGGGCACCTCCGGCGGCGCGGCCGTGATCAGGATGGCGTCGAAGGGGGCCCGCTCCGGCCAGCCGCGGTAGCCGTCGCCGGCCCGCACCTCCACGTTGAGGTACCCGAGCCGCCGCAGCCGCTCCCGCGCCTGGCTGGCCAGTGGCTCCAGGATCTCGATGGAGTGGACCCGCGCCGCCAGCACCGAGAGCACCGCCGCCTGGTAGCCGGAGCCGGTGCCCACCTCCAGCACGCGCGCCCCCGGCTTCACCGCGGCCAGCCCGGTCATGAGCGCCACGATGTAGGGCTGGCTGATGGTCTGGTCCTGGCCAATCGGGAGGGGCCGGTCGGCGTAGGCCAGGTGGCGCAGCGGGTCGGGCACGAAGCGGTGGCGCTCCACGCGCCCCATGGCCTCGAGCACCCGCAGGTCGACCACGCCGCGAGCGGCGATCTGCGTCGCCACCATCCTGGCGCGGGCCTCGGCCATCCGGTCGGGAGCCGCGGCGCGCCCCGCGGGGGCGCTGAAGACCATGAGGACCATGGCGAGGCCGCGCTGGAGGGGCTGCATGCTTCACCTCGGCGGCGGGACACCGGCCGCGCGCAGGAGCATACGCCTCCGTGGGTCCGACCGAGAGGAGCCCGGGGAAGGAGCGGGAAAAGGAAGCGGGGCCGGTCCTCGGAAGGACCGGCCCCGAGAGGGACGGGAGACGGAGCGGAGGCTTACGCCTCGGCCTCGATCTTCACCTTCACCTTGCCGACCACCTCGGCGTGCAGCTTCACCGGCACCTCGAAGTCGCCCAGGGCCTTGAGCGGCTCGGCGAGGTCGATGGACCGGCGGTCGAGCTGCAGGCCGCGGGCGGCCAGGGCCTCCACCAGGTCGATGGCGGTGACGGAGCCGTACAGCTTGTCCTGCTCTCCGACCTTGCGCTTCAGGGTGATGGCGGTGTCGGCCAGCCGCTTGGCCACGGCCTGGGCCGAGGCCTTCAGCTTGGCCGCCTTGGCCTCCGCCACGGCCTTCTGGTGCCCCAGCTCCCGCACGTTCTTGGTGTTGGCCATGACGGCCAGCCCGAGAGGGAGCAGGTAGTTGCGGCCATAGCCGGGCTTGACGTCGACCAGCTCGCCGCCCTTGCCCAGGTTCTGCACGTCTTCACGAAGGATGAGCTTCATGGTGGCTCCTACGCCGTGCCCGAGGTGTAGGGCAGGATGGCCAGCATCCGCGCCCGCTTGACGCCGGTGGCGACCTCGCGCTGGTGCTTGGCGCAGTTGCCGCTGATGCGCCGGGGGATGATCTTGCCGCGCTCGGTGAGGAAGTACTTGAGCGCCTGCTGATCCTTGTAGTCGACCTTGAGGGCCTTGTCGGCGCAGAACCGGCAGACCTTGCGCCGGCCGAAGCCGCGGCCACGGCCGCCGTCCTCGCCGCCCTGGTCACCGCGCTCGCCACGCTCCTCGCGGTCGCCGCCGCGGCCGCCGCCGCCGCCGCCGAAGGACTTGCCCCCGCCGCCGTAGCCGCCACCACCGCCACCACCGCCGAACGACTTACCACCCACGTCAGGACGGGCCATGGCTTACTCCTCCCCTCGTTCGAAACCAGGCGCCTCGGGCTCGAACCCGCCCTCGCGCTCACCGAACTCGCCGCGCTCCTCGCGGGGCTTGACCTCTTCCTCGACCGGCTGGACCTTCACGTCGGCCTCGACCTGGCGGGCCTCGAAGTCCACGTCGACGGCCAGCTTGACCGACTGGAACTTCACCACCGAGTCGATCATCTTGAGGTTGCGCTCGAACTCCGCCACCAGGCCGGGTGCGCCGACGTAGAGGCAGTGCATGTAGAGCGCCTTCGGGTTCTTGCCGATGGGGAAGGCGGTCTTGCGCTTCCCCTGGTTGGTGAACCGGATCACCTTGCCGGTCTCTCGCGTCACCACCGCGCGGAGCCGCTCCTTGATCTCCTCCACCTGGTCGTCGGGCGTCTCCGCCTTGAGCAGGTAGATGGTCTCGTACTCGCGTGCGAGACGCTTCGTCGCTTGGGTCATCGGTACTCCCCTTGGATTCACAGCGGCGGGTCACCCGCCGCGAGGAGCTGCGTTCACGGCACGCCCCGGGGCACCATGCCCCGCGGCGCGTCCTGCTCTCTACTCCGCCGGCTCCCGCCGGCGGTTCACCTGGTTCATCGCCTTCGGCGCCCCCAGCTCGCAGCAGAGCCGGGCCGCCTCGGCCGCCCATCCGACGCACCCCTCCAGGCGGGCGTCGTCGGCGCGGGGGAAGCGGCCGAGCACATAGTCGGCCGGGTCCACCTGCGCCGGCGGGCGCCCCACGCCCACGCGCACGCGCGCGTAGTCGGGGGTGCCCACATGGGCGTTCACGCTCTTCAGCCCGTTGTGGCCGCCGTGGCCACCGCCCACCTTGAGCTGGACCCGCAGCGGGTCGAGCTCGAGGTCGTCGTGGACCACGATGAGGTCGTCCGGCCCCAGCTTCCAGAACTTCAGGGCCGGCCCGACCGCCTCGCCGGAGTGGTTCATGAAGGTCTGTGGCTTCATGATCCAGATCCGTTCGCCGCCGCTCCTGGCCTCGGCCAGCTCCGCCGCGAACTTCTTCGCGGTGAAGCTGGCCCCGAGGAGACCCGCCAGGCGGTCGGCCACGTGCCAGCCGACGTTGTGGCGGGTCCGCGCGTACGCGTCCCCCGGGTTGCCCAGTCCGACGACGAGCTTCACGGGCGTTACTTCTTCTTCTTGTCATCCTTGGCCGGAGCCGCAGCCGCCGCCGGAGCGGCGCCCTTGGCACCCGGAGCCGCACCGGCCGCCGGAGCGGCACCCGCGGCCGGAGCCGCAGCGCCGGCGACCGGGGCCGCAGCGCCCTCGGCGCCCGGCACCGCCGCCACCACCGCGACGACCTCCTCCTTCTCCGGGATGGCCACGAAGGCCACCACGTAGTCGGTGGAGAACTTGAAGGTGCAGCCCTCGGGGGCCTTGACCTCCGAGATGTGGATGACGCCGCCGACCTTGAGGGGCGTGACGTCCACCTCGATCTTCACGGGGATCTTGGTGGGGAGCGCCTGCACCGCGATGGTGTGGGCCGAGACCGAGAGGATGCCGCCCTCCAGGGTGCCGACGGCCTTGCCCACGATGGAGACCGGGACGTCGACCTTGACCGGCACGTCGAGGCTCACCTCGAGGAAGTCGGCGTGGAGGAGCCGGCGGGTGACCGGGTCGACCTGGTAGTCCTTGAAGAGGACGAACTTCTCCGCCCCCTCGACCTTGAGGGTGAGCAGGGTGTTGAACCTGCGGGGCGTGTCGATGGCCTCCATCAGCAGGCCCGGATCGACGGCCAGGTGCGACGGGGTGCCCTTCCGGCCGTAGGCGACGGCGGGGATGAGCCCCTTCTGGCGAAGGCGGCGGGCCGGGCCCTTGCCCTTGCCCTCGCGCTTCTCGGCGGTGAGAACGTTCTGCGACATGTGTCGGCCTCCCAATGGACTCGGGCCGGCCGATGGTTCGGCTCGGACGAGGGGCGAGCGCCACGTCACGCGGCGTCAGCCCTGGGTTGTGGTGAGCGGGGTCCGGTGCGGCTGGAACCCCAGGGAAGGCGGGTGATTATCCGATCGGGCGGGGGCGGTCAAGGGCCGGGCCGGACGGCTACACGAACAGGCTCGACAGCGAGTCGCCGTGGTGGATGCGGCGCACCGCCTCGGCGAAGAGGCTGGCGCAGGAGAGCGCCCGGATCTTGGGGCAGGCGGCGGCCGCCGCCGAGAGCGGGATGGAGTCGGTCACCACGACCTCCACGATGGGGCTCTTGGTGATGCGGTCCACGGCGGGGCCGGAGAGGACGGCGTGGGTGGCGTAGGCGTAGACCTTGGCCGCGCCCTTGTCGACCAGCGCGTTGGCCGCCTGGGTGAGGGTGCCGGCGGTGTCGATCATGTCGTCGAGCAGCACCGTCACCTTGCCGTTGACGTCGCCGATGACGTTGAGCACCTCGGCCACGTTGGCCTTGACCCGCCTCTTGTCCACGATGCCGAGGCTGGCGCCGAGGCGCTTCGAGTAGGCGCGGGCGCGCTCCACGCCCCCGGCGTCGGGCGAGACGATGACCACGTCGTCGGTCTTGCCCTCGAAGCGCTTGCGCATGTGATCGAGCAGCACCGGCGCCGCGTAGAGGTGGTCGAAGGGGATGTTGAAGAAGCCCTGGATCTGGCCGGCGTGCATGTCCATCGACACCACCCGGGTGGCGCCGGCGGCCACCAGCAGGTCGGCCACCAGCTTGGCGGTGATGGGGCTGCGCGAGGCCACCTTGCGATCCTGGCGGGCGTAGCCGTAGTAGGGGATGACGGCGTTGATGGTGCCGGCCGACGCGCGCTTCAGCGCGTCGATCATGATGAGCAGCTCCATCAGGTTGGCGTTGGCGTCCTGGCAGGTGGACTGGATGATGTAGGCGTCGATGCCGCGGACGTTCTCGCCGATCTCCACCTGGATCTCGCCGTCGGAGAAGCGGCCCACCATGGCCTGGGAGAGCGGGCACCCCAGCGCCTGGGCGATGGCCTCGGCGAGCTTCCGGTTCGAGTTGCCAGCGAAGAGCTTGAAGTCGGACCGGCTGCCGTTGGTGGCCATCGAACCTCCGGATGGGGTGCGAGGGGGCTCATAGCAGATGGCCGCGACCTCCGTCGACGGGCGGCCCGTCTACCCGGCGTGGGCGTCGGTGCCGGCGGCGAGCGGCGCCGCCCCCCGCCGCAGTTCCTGCTCGTATTCGGCCAGGATGGCCCGCTCGAACCGCTCGCGGGTCTCGGCGTTGAGCGGGTGGGCGATGTCCTTGAAGGTGCCGTCCTTGCGCCGCTTGGCCGGCATGGCCACGAAGAGGCCGCCCGTGCCGTGGATGACCTTGAGATCGCGCACCACGAAGCAGTGATCCAGCGTGACGGTGACGTAGGCCCGCAGCTTGTCTTCGTTCACCGGGAAGACGCGGACCTCGGTGATCTCCATGGTGCAACCCTCGGCGGCCGCTGCGTCGTCCTGGCGACGAGGACCTCGACCTCCCGATCCTCGACCGCCGCCTGAATCGCCCTGGCTGCGCGCCGGGCCTCGGCCCGCCCGGCGAAGAGGCCGAAGACGGTGGGCCCGCTGCCCGACATCAGCGCGGCCTCCGCGCCGGCGCCGACCAGCATCCCACGCAGCGCTCCTAGCGCCGGCCGATGGGCCATGCAGGGGGCCTCGAGGTCGTTCCCCGTCTGGGTCGGCCTGAAGGCGCCGCCGCGCCGCGCCGCCGCTCGGCCGAGCGGGCGACGGGAGGGGCCTCCTTCACGGGCGCTCAGGCCGCGCGCCTCGTCGAGCCAGCCGTAGGCCTGGCCCGCCCGGATGGCCAGGGCGGGATCCCGTGGGTAGAGGAGCACCAGGTCCTGCGGCGGCACGGTGGCCGGCTCGAGCCGCTCGCCGCGCCCGCCGGCCCAGGCCGGCCCGGGGCCGAGGAAGAAGGGGACGTCGGAGCCGATGCCGAGCCCGACCGCGGCGAGCGCCGCGCCGTCGCGCACGCCGCACGCGCGGGCCAGGCAGCGCAGGGCCGCCGCCGCGTCGGAGGAGCCACCGCCCAGTCCGGCCGTGATGGGCGTGCGCTTCTCGATGCGGATGGCCACGCCGCGATCGACGCCGAAGCGGGCGCGGAAGGCCTCCGCCGCGCGGGCCGCCAGGTTGCCGGCGCCGTCGAGGTCCGGGTGGCCGGGCACGCGGCAGGTGACCGGCCCGGCGCGCGGCGAGATGCGGACCTCGACGAGGTCGCCGAGATCGAGCGGCACCATCAAGCTGGCGAGGTCGTGGTAGCCGTCGGGGCGTGAGCGGCCGACGCGGAGGACGAGGTTCACCTTGGCGGGGGCGAGCGTGACGAGGCGCACGGCCCTCTCTACCACCGCCGCGAAGCCTTGACGCTCGAGGCGGCCTGGGCTCTGGTCCCGGGCACGCCCGCGGGCCTCGCCGCCGGCCGACCTGGAGAACCCCATGCCTCGCGTCACCCTGCTCGTCCTCGCCCTCGCGGTCGCCGCCCTGACCGCCTGCGCCGCGCCCGCCGCCAGCCGGCCGCACGGCACCGCCGGCGAGGCCCTGGTCTTCCAGGGCAACGCCTCGGCCAGCCCGGCCGGCGCGCTCGAGACCGGGCGGCTCTCCAGGGATCGCCCGGTCATCGCCGGCCCCTTCGTCCTCACCTACCTGGGCGCCGGCGACGAGGTCGAGATCCTCCCGGCCGACGGGAAGGCCACCCCCATCGGCACGGTGACCGGGCCGCTCATGACGCCGCTGCAGATCCCGGCCGGCGCCAAGCTCGTCCTGCGCACCCAGGAGGCGGGCGCCCTCTACTCCGGCTACCGGCCCATGGTGATGACGCGGCCGCTCGAGGCCTACGTGGGCCGGACCATCCAGGTGGCCAGCGGGGCCGGCCAGCCCGAGCCGTGGCTCCTGCGCCAGGTGGGCACCGACCACGTCATCCTGGAGCGGAGCCGCAGCTACCGGGTGGTGCCGCTCCGGCGCATCTCGGAGGTCGGCTGGACCGACCTCAGCGGCATCGACCCCACGCCGAAGCTGACGCTGACGGCCGATTGACGTCCTCTCCGGCCTGGAGGCCCGGTCACCTCGCGGCGAGCCGGCGGCGCGCGTCGGGCACCAGCGGATCCTCGGCGGTGGCCTTCACTGCCAGGAAGGCGCGGTAGGCGGCGGCGGCGCCCGGGAGCTGCTGCGCCTCGAGGGCCCGGCCGCGCCAGTACTCCACGGGTCCAAGGAGCCGCAAGGTCGGCACGTTGTCCACGAAGACGTCGGTCGCCTCGCCGCGCCGCTTCAGGCTGGTCTCGAGCTCGTCGGTCGCTTGCGGCGCCGCGCCCGAGGCCAGGTAGGCGCGGCCCAGGGCCTCGCGCACCAGCCAGGAGTCGAGCAGCCGCTGCGCCGCCTTGAAGCGGTCCAGCGCCTCCTGGCCACGCTGCCGCCGCAGCGCCTCCTCGCCGAGGAGCAGCTCGGCGTAGTGGCGCGGCGCCGCTTCGACCCGCCGGCCGAGCGTCGCGGCGAGGGCCAGGGCGCGCTTCTCCTGGCCGGCCGCCGAGAGCACGCGCCCGGCCAGGTACAGGACGTGGTCCGGCGGCCCGAAGGCCACCGCCCGGTCGGCGGCCTCCGCGGCGCGCGCCTTCTCACCACGGGCCAGCGCGAGCTCGGCGAGCATGATGAGCTTGCGGGCCGCCCCGTCGCCGTCCTTGCCCGCCAGGTCCGCGGCGAGCGCCGGCTCGAGCGCGGCGCGCGCCTCGCCGAGCCGCCCCTCGAGCGCCATGAGGTCGGCCAGCCCCTCGGCCGCCGCCGAGGCCTGCGACGGGCCCAGCGCGGCCAGCCTCCTCCAGGCGGCGGCGGCCTCCTCGCGCCGGCCGGCCGCGGCCAGGGCCAGGGCCAGGCCGATGTGGCCGTTGACGAAGCCGGGGTTGATGCCGAGCACCTGCTCCTGCTCCTTCAAGGCGCCCTCGAAGTCGCCGGCGTACATGGCGAAGAAGCCGGCGTTGTTCCGCTGCGGTACGTTCTGCGGGTAGAGCGCCAGCGCCTTGCGGGTGTGCTCCAGGGCCCGGGCGAAGTCGCCCTTGAAGACGTAGGCGAGGCCGAGGTTGGCGAGGCCGGCGTTGTCGGCCGGGAACTGCTGCACCAGCGCCTGGTAGGCCTCGATGGCCTTGTCGGCGTCGCGGCTCACGGTGAGGTGGTACGCGCCGCGGGTGCGGTGCTTCTCGCGCTCGGTCATCCGGTCCACGTGGGACTGCGCCGCCTGGAACCAGCGGGTGGCCTCGGCGTGATGGCTCCTGTTCCCCTCCATGACGGCCAGGCCGGCGTAGGCGCGCCCCATGCCCGGGTCGAGCCGGACGGCCTCGAGGTAGTGGGTCCGCGCCTCGTCGTACTTGCCCTGCATGAGCGCCAGGCCGTTGGCCACGGCGTACTCGTGGGCCGCCTCCAGCGAGCTCGCGCTGTAGGTCTCGGCCGCCTTGAGCTGCAGGGCGAGCGGCGTGACGTCGCCGAGCCCGAGGCGCACCAGCGCGGCCAGCCTGGAGGCGGCCGTCAGCACGCCGCCCCTCTCGGCGGCCAGCTCGCTCACCTCCACGATCTTCTGGCCGGTGAAGCCGTCCACCGCGCGGGCCCCGACCCGGTAGCCGGTCCCGTCCTTCTCCACGAACCCGGCCACCACGGTGGAGATCCCCTCGCGCTGGGCCACCAGCCGGGCGCGCCGCTCCGTCAGGCCCGAGCCCTCCAGCTCGAGCCGGTCGGCCAGCTTCTGCGCCGAGGCGCGGCTGTAGGCGCTGACGAAGGAGGCGTCCTCCAGGGTGAGCCCCAGCGCCGGCTCCAGCGTGCCGTTGAAGACGTCCTCGCCGGTGCGGTTGTCGAAGTCGGCGATGAGGACGGTGCGGGGCTGCGGCACCGGGGCCGGCTTCGACCAGAGCCGCGAGGCCGCGAAGGGGAGGGCGGCCAGCAGGAGCACCGCCGCCGCCAGGCCGGCGCGGCGGCCAGCGAGCCGCGACCGTGCCGGCGTGGTGGCGCGGCGGGCCTGCGGCGTCCTCACGGCCCTGGCGTCCAGGTCGGCCAGCACCTCGGCGGCGCTCTGGTAGCGGTCGGCCGGCTCCACCGCCAGGCACCTCTCCACCACCTGCTGCAGCCAGGCGGGCACGTCCGCGTTCTGCTCGCGCAGCGGCCGGGCGGGGTCGCGGACCCGCGCCATCATGATGTCGTAGACCGAGGCGCCGCCGTAGGGGCGGACGCCGGCCAGCAGCTCGTAGACCATCACGCCCAGGCTGAAGAGGTCGGAGCGCGGGTCGAGCGGCAGCCCCTTCACCTGCTCCGGCGACATGTAGTGCGGCGTGCCCATGACCGCGCCGGTCTGCGTCATGGGCGAGAGGGCCTGCGAGGTGGCCAGGCCGAAGTCGGTGAGGTAGGCGTTGCGGTCCTTGTCCACCATCACGTTCTGCGGCTTCAGGTCCCGGTGCAGGATGCCCTTGTCGTGGGCCGCGCCCAGGGCGCCGCAGAGCTGGCGGAAGAGCGCGATCGACCAGTCGACCGGGAGCCGCTTCTCCCGCCGCATCAGTCCGTCGAGGGTGTCCCCCTCGATGTACTGCATGGTCAGGAATTTCAGCCCCTCGTGCTCGCCGAGATCGAAGACCCGCAGCACGTTGGGGTGGGTGACCAGCGACGAGAGGTGGATCTCCCGCTTGAAGCGGTCCAGGACCCAGTCCTCACCGGCCAGGTGGAGCGCCACCAGCTTCACCGCCACCAGCCGCGACAGCTCGCGGTCGTAGGCCAGGTAGACGGCCCCCATGCCCCCCTTGCCGAGGAGCCGCACGATCTCGTAGCGCGGCCCGAGGTGGGTGCCCTCGGCGACCATCGCCGAGGCGAAGGTGGCGGGCTTCTTCCCGCCGTCCGGCGCCGGTGCCCGGGTCTCCGGGATGCGCGCCAGGTCCTCGAGCAGGTCGTCCATCGTGGCGCGCGGGGCCTGCGTCTGGTCCCGCGGGCCGCCCGCCGCGCCGGGCGCCCTGGCCTTCGGCGGCGGCATGATCGAGGAGCAGCGCGAGCAGCTGGTCGCGCTTTCGAGGTTCGGTTGCTCGCAGACGGCGCAGTTCATCGCAGGGG
>JANNKC010000345.1:0-6487 GCA_031396105.1 Anaeromyxobacter sp. | reverse complement strand
TCGTCGGCAACCCCATCGCCGACCCCAAGCTCCCGCTCGAGGCCCTCCGGACCATCCACTCGTTCGACCCCTGCCTGGCCTGCGCCATCCACACCCACGACGCGGACGGCCACGAGGTCAGCCAGGTGAAGGTGGGGGCCTGAGCAGCAGCGACCGCGGGCCGCCGCCGGTTCCCCTTGAACCCCGTTCCTCGGGCGTGCCACCATCGCCGGCCGTCTCCACGCCACGCCCACAGCACGCCTCTCCAGGAGCCCGCCCATGAGCCCCGCCCCCCTCCATCCGCTCGCCCAGGCCGCCAACGACGCGCTGGCCAAGGACTGCCCGGTCCTGCTGGCGCTGCTCGCCGAGCGCGGCAAGCGCTTCTTCTTCCCGGCCAAGGGCATCCTGGCCCAGGGCGCGGAGGCCAAGCAGAAGGCCAAGACCGCCAACGCCACCGTGGGCATCGCCACCGAGAACGGCGCCCCCATGAACCTGGCCTGCGTCTCGAAGTACTTCTCCGGCCTCACGCCGTCGGAGGTCTTCGACTACGCCCCCTCCTACGGCAAGCCGGAGGTGCGCGCCGCCTGGGCCAAGAAGCAGCGGGCCGAGACGCCGTCGCTCGGCGACCACCCGCTCTCCAACCCGGTGGTCACCAACGCGCTGACCCACGGCCTCGGCCTGGTGGGCGACCTCTTCCTGGATCCGGGCGACGCGGTGCTCACCGCCGACCTCCTCTGGGAGAACTACAACCTGAACTGGGAGACCCGGCTCGGCGCCGTCTTCGGCTACTTCCCCTTCTTCGACGAGACGCTGACCGGCTTCAACCTGCCGGGCTTCAAGGCCGGGCTGGCCAAGCACCGCGGCCGCAAGCTGGTGGTCTCGCTCAACTTCCCCAACAACCCGTCGGGCTACACGCCCACCCGCGCCGAGGCCGCCGCCATCGTGGCCGCGCTCACGGCCGAGGCCGAGGCCGGCACCACCATGGTGGTCTGCGTCGACGACGCCTACTACGGCATGTTCTACGACGACGCCTCGGCCACCGAGTCGCTCTTCGGCCAGCTCGCCAGGGCCTCGACCAACCTCCTGGCCATCAAGGTGGACGGCGCCACCAAGGAGGAGTTCGTCTGGGGGCTGCGCGTCGGGTTCCTCACCTTCGGCGTGAAGAACGGCACGGCCGCGGCCTACAAGGCGCTGGAGGACAAGACCGCGGGGCTGATCCGCGCCTACATCTCCAACGTCTCCAACCCGGGCCAGTCGGTGGTGCTGAAGGCGCTCAACGACCCGGACTTCCGTGGCCAGCAGGCCGAGAAGGTGGCCACGCTGCGCGGCCGGGCCAAGGTGACCGGGGTGGAGTGCCGGCGGCCCGAGTACGCCGACTGCTGGGACGTCTACCCGTTCAACTCGGGCTACTTCATGTGCCTGCGGCTCAAGGGGGCCGACGCCGACACGGTGCGGGTGCGGCTCCTCGACGACCACGGCGTGGGGACCATCGCGCTCGGAAAGACCGACCTGCGCGTCGCCTTCTCCTGCCTCGCCGAGGCGCAGATCCCCGGGGTCTTCAGCGCCGCGGCCAAGGCCGTGCGGGCGGTGCGCGGCTGGTAGTCCGGGCGCCGGCCACCCGGTCGCACCGACGGCCCCTTCACCGGGTGGTGGAGGGGCCACCGCCGTTCAGCTCCGGTAGTCGGCGTTCTCGGTGACGTACTCGTGCGTGAGATCCGCCCCGAGCACCTCGGCGGCGCCAGGCCCGGTGCCCACCACCGCCTCGATCTCGACGCACCGCTCGTGGCGCGGGTAGTCGACCGGCGGCCTGAAGGTGATGCCGTCGGCGGCGGGAGCCTGCGGGTAGAGCTCCGCGGCCACCAGGTGGGCGGTGAGCCGCCGCTCCTTCTCGCGGTCGAGCCGGAAGAGGCCGCCCTCCAGGATGACCTCGCCGCCCAGCGTGAGCCGCGCCCGGGCAGCGTCGAGCGGGATGGCGCGCGCGCCGGCCTCCTTGCCGAGGGCCATCACCAGCCGCCCGACGTTGGGGTCGTTGCCGGCCACCGCGGTCTTGAGGAGCGGCGAGTTGACGACGGCCTTGCCCAGCGCCAGCGCCGCCGCCCGGTCCGGCGCGCCGGAGAGGCGCACCCGCAGGACGTGGCGCACCCCCTCCCCGTTGCGCACCACGTCCTCGGCGAGGTCGCGGCAGACCTGGGTGAGCGCCGCGCGGAAGGCGGCCGCGTCCACCGGCCCCGCCACGCCGGAGGCCAGCAGCGCCACCGTGTCGGAGGTGGAGGTGTCGGAGTCGATGGAGATGGCGTTGAAGCTCTGGTCCACCGCCGCCGCGAGCGCGGCCCTGAGCTCGGCGCGCGGCACGGCCGCGTCGGTGAGCAGGTAGACCAGCATGGTGGCCAGGTTGGGCTCGATCATGCCGGCCCCCTTGGCGATGCCCACGATGGAGGCGCCCCCTGGCAGCGCGGCGCGCCGCACCTTGGGGTAGAGGTCGGTGGTCATGATGCCCTCGGCGGCCGGCAGGATGCTCCCGGGCTGCAGCGCCGCCACCGCCGCCGGCAGCGCCGCCGCCATGGCGTCCACCGGGAGGCGCCAGCCGATGACGCCGGTGGAGCTGGGCAGCACCTCGCCGGGCCCGAGCCCGAGCGCGCCGGCCGCCGCGGCGCAGAGCCGCTCGGACGCCTCCAGGCCGCCCGGGGCGCACACGTTGGAGATCTTGTTGTTGACGAGCACGGCGCCGAGCCGCGGCCCGTCGAGGAGCCGCCGCCCCACCACCACCGGCGCGCCGGCGAAGGCGTTCCTGGTGAAGAGCAGGCCGAAGGCCTCGGTGGGCCGGTCCAGCGCGAGCAGCGTGAGCGTCATGCGCGCCGGCCTCTCCACCTCGAAGGGCGTGAACTCGAAGGCCGCGGCGCCGGCCCGGAAGCCGCGCGGCAGGGGGGCCTGCCCGGCCAGCCAGCTGCGGTGGGCGTCGCGGGAGGCGAAGGTGAACGAGGTGCTCGGCATGCTCGGCGGAATACCGCGCGCTCCGAGGGGGCGTCAACGCGGGGCGCCGGATGGGCTAGCATGCCGGCCCGTGTCCACCGTCAACCAGGCCGCGCGAGAGATCCACGCCAAGATCGTCTATTACGGCCCCGGCCTCTCCGGGAAGACCACCTCGCTCCGGGCCATCCACGCCGGGGTCCGCCCCGAGACGCGCGGGCAGCTGGTGAGCCTGGCCACCGAGGGGGACCGCACCCTCTTCTTCGACTTCCTGCCGCTCAAGGTGGAGCAGGTGAACGGGCTGTCGCTCCGGCTGCAGCTCTACACGGTGCCGGGGCAGATCTTCTACGAGGCCACCCGCAAGCTGGTGCTCCACGGCGCCGACGGGGTGGTCTTCGTGGCCGACTCGCAGGCGGCCGCCATGGACGCCAACCAGGAGTCGCTGGCCAGCCTCAGACGCAACCTCGAGGACCTGGGGCACGACCCGGCCACCTTCCCGCTCGCCATCCAGTGGAACAAGCGGGACATCCCGGGCGTGCTGCCGCTGGAGACGCTGCGCGCCGCCCTCAACCCGCGGGGCGCCCCCGAGTTCGAGACGGTGGCGAGCCGCGGCGAGGGGACCATGGAGGCGCTCAAGGACGTGATGCGCCAGGTCATGCTGGCGCTGCGCGGCCGATCGCCGGCCCGGACCGAGCCGGGCGCCGGCGCGGTGGGGGGCTTTGGCTCGGTGCTGGAGCGGCGCATCTCGGCGATGGCCGAGGGGCGCCCGACCCTCACGCCGGATCCCACCGGCGGCGCCTTCTCCCCGTTCGTGCCGGCCCGGCCGGGCGCCAGGCCGGCCGCCGCGCCGCCGCCCGCCCGGGACACGCTCAGCTTCACCCGCCTCTTCCCGGCCGGCGCCACCGCGGTGGCCGAGGTGGAGCAGGCCATCCGCGACGGCCGACACTCGGCGGCGGTGAAGGCCGCGGCCCGGGGCGTCGCCGACGCGCTGGGCGGCCTGGAGATCGAGGAGCGCTCCGACTCGGCGCGCGCCGCGCTGGTGGGGATGGACGGGCGGGACTACCTGCGGCTCCTGCGCCTGGCCCGCCTGCCGGAGGGGATGGGCTCGGAGGCCGACGCCCTCTTCGCGCTCCACGTGCTCATCGCGGCCAGGCTGAAGGCCGACGGGATCTGAACGACCGGGGACGGATCGAGATCACCCCGGGCTCGGCACGACCGGTGGTGCCGGATCGCCAACTGCCGTTTATGCGCCACCCGGCCCGATTCACCAACCGGACGTGTCACCTTGAGTCGATGCTACCGCGGGGACGGACCCGAAAGGGCCCGTGCCCCGGCCCCGAAACATGGCTAATCACGCCCCATGGACCTCCTGACTCGCTTCGCCTCCAACGTGCGCCGCCTCCGCTCCAAGAAGCACCTCTCCCAGAAGGCGCTGGCCGACAAGGTCGGGATCTCGGTCTCGTACGTGTCGATGCTCGAGCGTGGGCAGCGCTCGCCTCCGCTGGAGACCGTCGAGAAGGTGGCCAAGGCGCTGGCCGTGCCGCCCGCCTCGCTCCTGGGCGGCCGCTGAGCGGCTCAGGTCCCCAGCGTGGGCTGCCCCGGCCGCCACTCGGCCGGTGAGCGCTCCCCGGTGCGCAGCGCCTCCAGCACCCTGAGGAGCTCGGAGATGGACCGGCCCACCTTGCGGTTCTGGAAGGCGGCGTACTGGACCACGCCGGCCGGGTCGACGAGGAAGGTGGCGCGCGACGCCACCCCGTCCGGCTCGAGGAGCGCACCGTAGGCGCGGGCGATGGCCTTGTCCGGGTCGGCCACCAGCGGCACCGCCACCGGCCCCAGCACCTCGGCGATCCAGCGTCGGTGCGTCGGGAGGTCGTCCACCGAGAGGGCCAGCGCCTCGGCGCCCAGGGCGCGGAGCTCCGGCATCCGCTTCGAGAGCTCCACCACCTCCGTGGGGCAGACGGTCGTGAAGTCGCGCGGGTAGAAGAAGAGCACCACCCATCGGTCGCGCAGCGCGGACAGCCGCACCTCGACCAGCTCCCCGGCGCCCCGGACGGCGGAGGCGGTGAAGTCGGGGGCGGGCTCGAGCAGGCGGACCATGCGCATCCCCTACGGGCCGGGCGTCCGCCCGTCAAGCGGCGCGGGGCCGGGCGGCTCGCCTCGAAGGCGGCCGGTCTGCTATCTTTCTCGGCCCTCATCACTCCCCCCACGGAGGCAGTCCTCATGAGCCAGAAGAAGCTCCGCGTCGGCGTCCTCGGCGCGACCGGCATGGTCGGCCAGCGGTTCCTCGCCCTGCTCGAGAACCACCCCTGGTTCGACGTCACCCTCCTCGCGGCCAGCGCCAACTCGGCCGGCCACCGCTACGAGGACGCGGTCAAGGGGCGCTGGGCGCTCAAGACCGGCATCCCCAGGGCCGCCGCCGGCCTCGTCGTGAAGAACGCCTCCGACGTGAAGGCCATCGCCGCCGAGGTGGACTTCGTCTTCTGCGCCGTCGACATGCCGAAGGAGGAGACGGCCAGGCTCGAGGAGGACTACGCCCGCGCCGAGACCCCGGTGGTCTCCAACAACTCGGCCCACCGGGCCACCGCCGACGTCCCCATGATGGTGCCGGAGATCAACCCGGAGCACGCCGAGGTCATCGCGCTGCAGCGCAAGCGGCTCGGCACCACCCGCGGCTTCATCGCGGTGAAGCCCAACTGCTCGCTGCAGAGCTACGTGCCGGCCATCCACCCGCTCATGAAGTTCGGACCGAAGCGGGTCGCGGTGTGCACCTACCAGGCCATCAGCGGCGCCGGGAAGACCTTCGAGACCTGGCCGGAGATGGTGGACAACCTCATCCCCTTCATCAAGGGCGAGGAGGAGAAGTCCGAGAAGGAGCCCATGAAGATCTGGGGGCGCATCGAGGGCGGCGGCATCGTGGCGGCCAAGGAGCCGGTCATCAGCGCGCAGTGCATCCGGGTGCCGGCCTCCGACGGCCACATGGCCGCGGTCTTCGTCGCCTTCGAGAAGAAGCCGTCGCGGGAGGAGATCCTGGGGCTCTGGAGGGACTTCGCCGGCCGGCCCCAGCAGCTCGCCCTGCCGAGCGCGCCCACCCCGTTCCTGCAGTACTTCGAGGACGACTCCCGGCCGCAGACCCGGCTCGACCGCGACGCCGGCAAGGGCATGGCGGTCACCATCGGCCGGCTCCGCACCGACACGCTCTTCGACTACCGCTTCGTGGCGCTCTCGCACAACACGGTGCGCGGCGCCGCCGGCGGCGCGGTGCTGACGGCCGAGCTGCTCAGCAAGGACGGCTGGATCACGGCCAGGTAGCGGCCCGGCAGCACCCGCGCCCTCCCTCAGCGCGTGCCGCTCAGCTCCAGCACCGCCTTCAAGGCGGCCTTGAGCTCCAGCAGCGTGGCCGGCTTCTCCAGGAAGGCGTCGTAGCCGAGCCCGGTGCCCAGGAGCGCGCGGTCCAGCTCCTCCTTCGGCGTGGCCGAGTAGACGAGCAGGCCCGGGCGGCGACCCGGCCGCGTCCCCAGCGCCTGGATCACCTGCGCGCCGG
>JANNKC010000326.1:0-8471 GCA_031396105.1 Anaeromyxobacter sp. | reverse complement strand
TCGCTCAAGACCTGGGCCTTCAAGCTGGCCTGGAACGCCGCGCTCAACCTGAAGGACGAGGCCTGGCGCCGCCGCGGCCGCCGCTTCCACACCGGCGAGGCCTCCCGCCTGGCCGAGGAGATCCGCACCCGCACCGGCGTGCGGGTGGAGCGGCAGAAGCAGGCCCTCGACGCGCTGCGGGCCGAGCTCACCGAGGAGGAGCAGACGCTGCTGGTGCTGCGCATCGACCAGCAGCTCTCCTGGGAGGAGATCGCCGAGGTCATGGGGGACGCGGCGGCGACGCTCGACGCGCCGGCGCTGCGCAAGCGGTTCGAGCGGTTGAAGGAGAAGCTGACCAGGCTGGCCAAGGAGCGCGGCCTGGTGGAGTGAGAGCCCTTCGAGCAAGGTGCTGCGCGAGCGAGCTAGTCGGTCAGCCCCTGCGCGCGAACCAGCTTGGCGAGCCGCTCCTTCAACCGCTCGTAGCGCTTCCGGAGCGCGGTCGGCTCCACCACCGGCCCGCCGCCCGAGAGCACCTCGGCCACCTCGCT
This sequence comes from Anaeromyxobacter sp., assembly GCA_031396105.1. Lineage (GTDB taxonomy): Bacteria > Myxococcota > Myxococcia > Myxococcales > Anaeromyxobacteraceae > JADKCZ01. Next base: position 7,944 of record JANNKC010000326.1, on the reverse strand, counting down.
CCACTCGAGCTGCTGGTCGAGCCGGAGGAAGAGGAGGGTCTGCTCCTCGGCCGTGAGCGTCCCGCGCAGCCGCTCCAGCGAGAGCCGCTGCGTCTCGTCGCGCACCACGGACTTGGTGCGCACCTCATCGGCCAGCCGCGAGGCCTCGCCGGTCTCGAACCGCCGCCCCAGCCGCTTCCAGGCGTCGGAGCGGACGTGCATGGCGGCGCACCAGGCCAGCTTGTACGCCCAGGTCTTGAAGGAGGCCTCGCCCCGGAAGCCGCCGATGCCGCGCCACAGGTCCTCGGCGAAGTGGCTGAAGGCGTCGGCCGCGTCCTCGTCGTCGCGCAGGATGGAGCGCAGGTAGCCGAGCACCTTGGGGCCGAGGCCGCGGATGGCCTCCGACGCCGCGGCCTTGTGATCGCCGGCGGCGAGGAGACGCTGGACCCGGGCCTCGGTGGTCATGAAGGGAGATGCTACCGCCCCGACGGACGCGGGGCGAGGGGGCCCAGGAAGAGAAGGGCCGGGGGCCCGGAGTCCCTGGAAGGATCCGGACCTCCGGCGCTCCTGGCGGCCCCCCGCCACGCAATCGGGTGAGCCGAGCCCCCCCGGGCTCTGAGAGGTAGACCGGAGCCGGGGCCGGATGTGACGGCGCCAGTGGGCACCACGACCGCGGGACACGGGCGGCGGCACCCGGTCTGGTGGACGCGGTCACATCGGCGGCGCCCGCCTGTCTCCTCGGCGAAGGGCGCGACGCAGCGGCGAGCGCCCAGAGCGCAGCGCCACCACAGGACTTCCCGGGGGGGACCCTCACATGACGACCTACGGCCTTCGTGCCGCCTTCACCGCCGCCATTCTCGCCAGCCCGCTCACCGCCGCCGCCACCGGCGTCCTCGTCCGCGGCGGCGAGGGGCCGCCCGACGCCTTCGCGGACTGGCTCCTGCTCGGCGGGCTGGCACCCATCGCGCTCTGGGGGCTGCCGCTGGCCTACGTGGTCTTCACGGTGCTGTCGGTGCTGCCGCGCCACCCCAGGGTGCAGGGCCGCCTGGCCACGCCGCGCGACGCCACCTTCGTGGACCGGCTCTCGCTCCACGCCGACTCGCAGGACGGCTGGTAGGCGCGAGAGGTCCCGGCGCCTCGCCCTTCAGGACCCGGCGGCGCCCGCCAGCAGGAGCGCGGCGGCCGCCGCCGCGAGCAGCAACAGCACGGAGAGTACGCGAGCCAGGCGGCGCGTGGGGCGGCCGGCGGGCCCGCCGTCGCGGATCACCTGGGCGAGACGCTTTCGCCCCAGGCCGGTGGCGAGGTCCACCTCGCCGACCGCGGCGAGCGCTCGCAGCACGGCGGGCGCCGGGGTGAGGTCCGGCGGTAGCGGCTGGGCCACGGGGGTCGGGGTGGGCACGGCTCAGCCCTGGCCTTCCGGCGTGCCGCCGCCGTCTGGCCTGGCCACGACGCAGCAGAGATGGAGCTTCCGGCCTGCCATGCAGGCGTCCTCCAGTCGCAGTGGCTCAAGGCCCACCACTGGTGGACTGGCGATGGGTCGAGTCGTGACGCTCGAATCGCTCCCATGGAGGCGTCACGACCCGAAAGGGGGAGGCCGCCCTAGCGGCCGGGCCGGCGCAGCAGCACGTAGACCGCGCCGGCGCCGCCGTCGACCGGGCGGGCCGTGGCGAAGGCCAGCACGTGGCGGGCGAAGCGGGCCTGACCGAGCCAGGTCTTGAGCGCGTCCTTCAGCACCGGGAGCTGGTCCCGGGAGTGGAGCCCGCGCCCGTGGACCACCACGACGCAGCGCTTGCCGGCGCGCCGCGCGTCGCGCAGGAAGATCTCCACCGCCCCCTTGGCCTCCTGGCGCGTCTGGCCGTGCAGGTCGAGGTGGCCCTGCACGGCGTAGTCGCCGCGCCGCAGCTTGCGCACGATGCCGGCGTCGAGGCCGGTGACCTTGCCTTCGATGAACTCGTCGCCGTCCGAGATGTCGAAGGGGCGCTCGCCGTTGACCAGCGCCTTCAACTCGTCGAGGGCGTCGAGGTCGGCGTACCAGACCCGATCCGGAGGGCCGCGCGGCGGTGGCGGGCCGACGCGGGCCGGGCCCGGCGCCACCTGGCGCGCGCCCCGGGTGGCGTCGGCCCAGAGCTCGGCCTCGCTCCGCTCCCGCGGCGGCGCGGCCGGCGGGGGCGGCGCGGCCTTGGCCTTGGGCGGGGGCGGTGCGGTCAGCGCCTTCTGCAGGCCGGCCAGCTTCTCGAAGGGGGCGTGGAAGGGCTTCCTCGTCACGCCCGGACTATAGCGCCGCGCGGGGGTGCGTCGGGGCATGGGCCGGAGCGCGCGCGGCGCGGCGCGGCTATGCTCGCCGCGTGGACTTCGACGTCGAGTGCCCCTACTGCGGGGAGCTGGTCACCATCTTCATCGACCCCTCGGGCGGTGAGGCGCAGACCTACGTGGAGGACTGCCCGGTCTGCTGCCGACCCTGGCTGGTCCACGCGGTGGAGGAGGAGCCGGGCGGCTTCGCGGTGGGCGTGGCGCGGCAGGACGACTAGGACTCCGGTCGTGCCGGGCGGAGGGGCCGGGCGGCGGCCCCGGAGTCGAGGCACCCCGGGGAGCTTCAGCCCGCCGTGACCGAGATGCCGGCGGCGCCGCCGGTCAGCTCGAAGTCGTAGCGGTCGGCGGCCGCGGCGAAGCCCGGCGATTCCAGCACCACCGTGCCGCCCACCGCGCCGAGCCGCTGCGCGTCGAACTGCAGGGCGGCGGCGCCGCCGGTGATGCGCAGGCGGGCCTCGGTGCCCGCGGGCCGGCGCAGCGCGATGTCGCTGGCGCCGCCGGTGAAGCGGACCTGCACCGCACCGGTCGGGCGCGGCAGCCAGAGCTCCACCGCGTGGCTGCCGCCGCGAACCTCGAGGCGGGTCAGCCGGAGGCCGGTGAGGTCGCCGTCGAGCCGGGCCACGCCGCCGCGCACCTCCAGGTCCCAGGGGACGTCCGGGCTCAGCGAGACAGCGGCCCCGGACTTCTTCCATCCGAACGGCCCGAAGCGCGGGTAGGCGATGGTGACCGTGCCGTCGCGGGCGGTCACCCGCGGCGGCCGCCCCTCGAAGCGGGCGTGGAAGAGCACGCCGGCCGGAGTCGCGGCGTCGAGGGTGAGCCGCGCCGCGCCAGCGGTGAACTCGAGGTGGCCGCGCTTCACGCCGGCGGCCGGCGCGGACGCCTCGTCGGCGGGCCCATGGCCGGCGGCCGGCGCGCCGGCGGTCGTCTCGCGGCGCAGCCGCAGGGCCTCGGCGCGGAAGAGCCCGGCGGCCCGCTGGACGTAGTCGGCCACGGCGGCCCGCTGCGCCGTGGTGAAGTTCCCGTCGAGCCCGTGGATGGCCCGGTGGAGCGGCTCGTTGAGCCGCACCGCGGGGGCCAACCGCTCCCGCAGCAGCGTGACGTTGACGCGGCGCCGGTCGTCCGGGTCGGGCGTGCGGCGCGCGTAGCCGGCCCGCTCCAGCCGGTCGATGACGCCGGTCACCGCGCCGGTGGTGAGGCCGGTGGCCTCGGCGAGCTGCCCGGCCGTCTGGGCGCCGCGCAGCCCGAGGAGCGAGAGGACGATGACGTCGGTGCGATTGAGCCCCAGCCGATCGGCGATGACCTGCTCGTAGAGCCCGGCCGCCTCGCCGAGCTGCTGCAGCACGAGCAGCAGGTGGTCCGGGCCGGGCGGGGGGAAGGGGGGGGCTCTTGACATGGGCCGGGTGGAGACTTAGATCGTCATTGTCTTAGTAACTAAGCTAATCGGTCGGAGAGAAGTATAGAAGGCCGGGCTGCCCGACACCAGCCCGTCACCGGCCCGGACCCGACCGGGCCGGGCCAGCCGGGCCGCCCCGGGGTTAGGCTTCGGCCGCCGCCGGGGCCGCGCTCCGGCCGGCGGGCCCGTGGCGGAGGCCGGGCTGGGGCACCAGGAAGGGCACGACATGGCGATCATCTCGGTGAGCGACGTCTCCAAGGACTACCTGCTCGGCAAGACCAAGGTGCACGCGCTGCGCGGCGTGTCGCTGGAGGTCGAGAGGGGGGAGTTCCTCTCCATCGCCGGCCCGTCCGGCTCCGGCAAGACCACGCTCCTCAACCTCATCGGCTGCGTCGACACGCCCACCGCCGGCTCGGTCACCGTGGACGGGCAGGACACCTCGCGCCTCTCGGAGCGCGCCCTCACCGACCTCAGGCTCCACAAGATCGGCTTCATCTTCCAGAGCTTCAACCTGGTGCAGGTGCTCTCGGTCTTCCAGAACGTGGAGTTCCCGCTCCTCCTGCAGGGCGGGCTCGCCAAGGCGGAGCGCCAGGCGAGGGTGCAGGGGCTCCTCGAGGCGGTGGGCATCGGCGGCTACGGGCGCCACCGGCCCAGCGAGCTCTCCGGCGGCCAGCGCCAGCGCGTGGCGGTGGCGCGGGCGCTGGTGACGCGCCCGGCGCTGGTGCTGGCCGACGAGCCGACCGCCAACCTCGACTCCCAGACCGGCCAGAACATCATCGACCTGATGCGGGAGATGAACCTGAAGGACGGCACCACCTTCGTCTTCTCCACCCATGACCCGAAGGTGATGGCCCACGCCAGCGCCATCGTCCGCATCGCCGACGGCCAGGTGGCGGGGCGGGAGATCCTGGCCGGCGTGCCGGCGTGAGGAGGACGCCATGACCTCCCCGTCCCGCCCGCCCGCCCCCGCCGACGCCCGCGGCGCCATGGGCCACCGGCTCGACGCGGTGCGCGTCCTGCTGCGCATCGCCTTCCGCAACCTGGCGGCCAGCCGGGTGCGCACCCTCATCATCGGCCTCATCGTGCTGGTGGGCGCGCTCATCGTGGTGGTGGGCGCCTCGGTGATGGACTCCATCGACCGGGGCATGCGCACCTCCATCCAGGGCAGCCTGGGCGGCCAGCTGCAGGCCTACAACTCCGGCTCGGAGGGGCAGCTCGAGCTCTACGGCGGCCTGCGCGGCGAGTCGCTGCTGGACCCCATCGAGGACTTCGCCAGGGTGAAGGAGGTCCTCTCGAAGGTCCCCGGCGTGAAGACCGTCATCCCCATGGGCATCGACCAGGCCCTGGTGGCCACCGGCAACGCCTTCGACGTGGCGCTGGAGAAGCTGCGCGGCGACGCCCGCCGGGTGGTGGGCGGCGACCGCTCGCCCGAGGCGCAGAAGCCGCTCGACCTCGACGCCGCCGATGCGGACCGGGGCCATGATCGCAACCGGCGTCACGACCCCGGTGCGCCCCACCGAGAATTCGACGGCCCGCAACGTGGTGCGCGCCGAACGCGGCGGGAATTTCACGGCGACGGCCCAGCGCGGCGGTCCGTTCTCACCCGCGACATTAGGTTCGAATTATTTCAAAGGAAAGAGAGTCTGCAGCAACCTGTCCAGTCGGTTGCGCCGGGCGAACCATCCGGCTCCCTCGTGGGTTTCACCACCGACGAAGGTGTACCCTTTCGATCGAAGCGTCGTCGAGAAGGCGCGTCCGCCCTCGACGGCATCCCAGCCTTCACGGGGGCTCCTCGAATCGTATTTCCCCCACTCCAGAAAGATTCGAAGCGGCTGTTGCGAAGGAGTCTTGAGCAGAGCCGTGTTGATGTCGCGGTAGCCAGGTTCCCAATTGAGGGATAGCAATCCCAGGCCGGTGAAGAGGTCGGGATGCTTGAGGGCCGCGTAGAGACTCGCGTATGCCGCGTCTTCCAGGCCCATCAGCGCTCTCCTTTCGGCTTTCCTTTCGATCCTGTGGCGACTCTCGATCAGAGGGATAAGCTCCTCCACAAGCATCCGTCGGCTCTTGTCCTTGTTGTCACCGGCCAGGTCCAGGTAAGACTTGCGGCTGTTGAAACGGCCTTCTGGACGTTCCCCCGGGTCGGGGATGAAGACCGCGATCAAGGGCTCGACACTCTTGCCCAGCAAATTGTCCAAGGCATCAACGATCGTGCCCTCTTTGATCGCGGCGTTGCCACTCAGGACATAAACCACGGGGTAGCTTCGCGCCGAGTCGTATCCGTTCGGGAGATAGACCTTGATCGCAAGCGATTCGCCGAACTGACTGCTGGCGAGCGTCACTTCTTCGATTCGGCCGCGCGAACCCGCCGGTGGATCCCGGAGGAACTCGGGATTCTTCCAGTCGGGCATGGATACGAGCGCCACTTTGCCTTCCTGCTTGCTGGGATTGCCTGGGTCACCCAGGTACTCGTCGAAGTCGCGGATGAAGCCGTACGGAATCCGGGCATCCGGTTCGAGTTTGGTCGAGTAGTAGAAGAACTGAGTGCCTTCGATCCGATTCAGGGGACGGTCGTAACGTTCGCCGAAGAGATCGCTGGACATCGAAATGTCCTTCCCGGGACCGTGGTAGACGAAGTGCACCATGTCCTTTCCTTCGATCACGGGCAGGGTGGCGTGGGCGGCTAGGAACGCGTCGATCAAAAGCTGCTTCTGCCCGGCCGCGGAGACCCTGGCCACGAAACGACCAAACTCCGAATTCGGGATGACCCCTCTCGCCTCCTCCTCGAGGCTCGCGGCGCTTGTGGCCGGCCGGATGTCGACTCGGGCCCAGCTCTCGATGCTGCGCACGTACAGGCTCTTGTTCACAAAGGTGGCGGGCGACCAGACAAGATCATCAACCACAGGAATGTTCGCGATTTCCTCGTAGCCCTTGCGCGAAGCGGGCGCGATCGAGAGATGGCCCTCCTTGGTGGCGATCACCAGATGTCCATCCACCAGGATCGGAAAACCGTCACCCGGTTCGCGCGAACGCCACACCAGTTCCCCGGTGCCCGCGTCGACGCACGCCAGGATGCGGCCGTTGTATCCGAAGATGAGCCCATCGTGGTAGATCGGGATGACGTAAGTGTTCTTGATGTGTTTGGTCTTCCATACCTCTTTCGGGGGTGCATTGGGATCGGTCGACGACAGTTCGAAGAGCGTTGAATCGGAGACCCTTCCCTTGACGAAGAACCGGGTCCCGGAGGTCTTGACCACGTGGGCAGTCTTGCTTCCGATCTCCTGCCCATCTCCGTAGTCGAGGATCCAGTAGGCCCGGCCGGTCCTGGGATCGTGCCCCGACATGATCTTGTCGCCCAGAGCGATGAGCACGGGCTTGCCGGCGACGGTCATCAGGGAGGCGGACTGATAGTTCACCGCATCTTCCGGCCCGGACTTCCACATCACCTTTCCGCTGGTGACGTCGAAAGCAGCCACCGTGGAGCCCTTCGGGCCGCCGATCTGAAGCACGACGGTGTCCTCAACGAGCAGCGGAGAGCTGGCGAAACCGTAGAAAGGCTCAATGGCCCCGTGCGTCTTTGGCAGGTGGGCATCCCAGATCTTCCTGCCGGTCTTGAAGTCGAGACAGTAGAAATGGCCAGCCGGATCGAGCACGAAGACCCGGCCCCGATCAATCAAAGGCGTCGAGATCGGCCCATCCTTCGAGCCCCAGCGGCCCGGATAGCGATCACCCAGTCGAAAGCGCCAAAGCTCCTTTCCGCTCTTCGCGTCAAAGGCGCCGGCGAAGTCCGAGCCTGGATCGGAGAAGAGATTGATCGCCACTCCATCCGCCACGGACACGCTGGAATAACCCGATCCGATGTTGTGTTTCCAGGTCACACCCAGGGAAACGGCTCCCGCTTTTGCGAAGATCCCGCGGCCGTCGCTGGTGGAGTCGCCGTTCGCTCCCCGAAAACCCCGCCAGTCTTCGGCCCACAGCCTCGTCTCCCAGACCGTCGAAATGACGAACAGAAGTATCCCGGTCAGCAGCCGTCTGCGTTTCATGTGGCTTTTATCCTTCAGAGTGTCGCAACTGGAATTGGCGCACGTTACCCGAGGCGCACCCGAAGTTCGAGGCCGTAGGCCCGACCCAGCTCGGAGATACGGAGATCGAAGGCCCGACCCAGCTCGGAGATACCCACGTCACCCCCGCGCGACCCCATTCGTTTCGAGGGGGGAGTGCCAACTCCGGTTGAGGGCAAAGCGGGGGTGACGTGAGTACCTCCG
>JANNKC010000304.1:0-6542 GCA_031396105.1 Anaeromyxobacter sp. | reverse complement strand
CGGCTTCATCACCTGCACCCACTGCTCGCGGCTCCAGGGCTCTCCGCTGCCCTCGCCCTTGGCGTTGTCCGTCGCCATCAGCACCGGGAAGTCGATGAGCGCCGCGGCCGCGTCGAGGTCGCCCTTGGTCGAGCAGGCCTCCATCCCCTTCAGGAGCGCCTCGATCTCCTTGCGATCCTTCTTCTCGTGCTTCACGACCGGCGGCGACCAGCCGGCCATCGGATCGGCGCTGGCGGCGGGCTTGTCCTCCGCGCGCCCCGGCGAGGCGACGGCGATGGAGACTGCGAGGGCGAGCGCGAAGCGGGCGGGCGTGGTCATGGCGAGTCCTTTCGAGGGGTGGGAGGGAGCCCTGCATGGCTGCCCTGCGCCGGGGACCGGCGCCCTGCCCGGGCGGGGCGCCCCCCGCGAGGGCGGCGTCGGCTAGAGTGGCCCCACCGCCAGCCCCGCGCACCCGCCCGGCGCCGCGCGGTGACGCCGGAAGGAGGGCCGGAACATGAGCGAGGACCTCGGCTGGCGCTACCTCGACGCCGTCGAGCCCGGCGCGCTGCGGTCGGTGCTGGAGTCCTGGCGGGCCACCTACCCGCGCTGCGCCGTGCTGGCCCTGCTGCCCGAGACGGCGGCGGCCGACGTCGCCACGCTGCAGGCGGCCTGCCGGGCCGCCGGCGTGCCGCTCCTCGGCGGGCTGTTCCCGAGGCTGATCCATGACGGCAGCTTCCGGAACAGCGGCGCCTGGCTGCTCCGGCTCGACGAGGCGCCGCGCCACGGGCTGGTGGACGGTTTTCAGGACGGCGCCGCCGTCGCAGCGGCCAGGCGGCTGGTGGCCTCCATCTCGCTTCGGCCCCCGGCTCGGGACGCGCCCGACACGCTGTTCCTGCTGTGCGATGCGACCACGCCCGACCTGGACGGCATCCTCGAACAGCTCCACCAAGAGCTCGGCACCTCGGTGCGCTACCTCGGCGTCCTTGCTGGGAGCGAGTCCTTCCGGCCGATGCCGTGCCTCTTCGACGGGCAGCGGCTGGTGGGGGGCGGCGCGCTCTGGCTCCTCCTCCCGGCGCGGCAGCGCACCCTGCTGGTGCACGACTATACGGCGCCGGAGGGGGTCGGCGTGGCCACCTCGGCGTCGGGCAACCAGATCGCCAGCGTCGACGGCCGGCCGGCCTTCGAGTTCTACCGGGACCGGCTCCTCGAGCAGCACGGCGTCGAGCTGACCCGGGAGAACTTCTACCGGCATGCGGTCGAGTTCCCCCTCGGCATCGAGCTCGAGGACGGGCAGCTCCTGGTGCGCATGCCGGTGGCGCTGGAGGACGACGGCTCCATTCGCTGCGGCGGACCGGTCCCGGAGCACGCCATCCTGGTGGTCTGCCGGGCCCCGCCTCCCAGGTTCGGAGAGGCCGGGCGCGCCCTGGCGGAGCGGCTTCGCCAGGCCCAGGTGGCCAGCCCCATGGTCCTCTTCTACTGCGCCGGGCGGAGGCTACGGCTGGGCAGCGAGTCCGAGGCCGACCTGCGCGCCCTCCTCGGGGTCACCCGCGCCAAGGCGGCCGGCGCGATCACGCTGGGCGAGATCGGATCGGCGCTGGGGCCCTCCCCGCTCTTCCACAACGGGGCGCTGGTCTGCATGGGTTGGGCGCAGCGGTGAGGAGCGGCCGCAGCCCCAGGCGACCGCCTGGGTCGCGGCGCCGAAGCGCGGAAGGACCTACTTCCGCCGCGCCCCTGCCCGCTCCGCCTCGGCGGCCAGCACCTCGTACGGCTGGCAGCCGACCACCCGGCGATCGCCGAGGAGGAAGGTGGGGATACCGGTCACGCCGGCCCGGGCGGCGTCGCGCCCCATGGCGTCCACCCGGGCCGTCACCGCCGGGTCCGCGATGGCCGCCAGCGCGGCGGCCGGGTCAAGACCGGCCGCCCGGGCGCAGCGGGCCAGCACCTCGCGGTCCTCCAGGTCCTCGCCGCGCCGCCAGAAGGCCTCCATGAGCGCGCGGCGCGCCTCGTGGAGCCGCCCCTGGTCGCGGGCGTGCTCGGCGAGCGCCAGCGCGGCCCGGGTGTTGGGCGAGCGGTCGGGGCTGTGCATGTCGCTGATGCCGAACGTGGCCGCGAAGCGGGCGAGGTGGGCCCGCATGGCGGCGTACCGATCGGCGCCGAACTTGTCGGCCAGCGCCCGGCCGCCGAGCGGCGTGTCCGGGTGGAGCTCGAATCCGCGCCAGTCGAGGGTGACGTCGTACTCCCGTTGCAGCCTGACCAGGCTGCTCGCTTCGGCGACGAAGCAGAAGGGTCAGACGAAGTCGGACCAGAGGGTGACGGTGAGTGCCATCCCCGGAGCCTAACGGGGCGCCGCGCGCCGCGCCGCGGGAAGGGGACCGCCCGCGAGAGCAGGACGTTGGCTGACCCGGCGAGGAGGAACCGCTCGGGGCTGCGATCTTCGTCTTCACGAAGCACCCCCGTGGCGGTGCTGGTCTTCGGCCTACCGGGAACCTGGCGTTCACTGTATGTGGATGTAGTCGCGCGCTCGTCCCCTGCTCTTGGGGTTCCGCTGCTCGGCTCGTCCTGCTAACCGTGGAGGATCGCCTCACTCCACTTCGGGTCAAAGGGGACCTCCATGAGACGCTTCGCTCCGATCGTGCTCTTCGCCGTGGTCACCGCCTGCGCCGGGCAGGAGGGGAGCTCGGGCGCCGCCGGAACCCAGGGCCCCCAGGGGGTCGCCGGCGCCCAGGGCCTGCCCGGGACCACCGGACCGCAGGGCCCGGCCGGCCCGCGCGGCACCAACTGGGTGGGCGGCTGGAGCGCCTTGACCCGCTACCAGGCCGACGACGCGGTCGATCACCTCGGCTCCTCCTACGTGGCCGTGGTCGCGCCGGTGCTCGGGCTGGCGCCCCCCAACACCGACTGGCAGCTGGTCGCGTCGAAGGGCGACACCGGCGAGCAGGGGCCGCAGGGGCTCAAGGGCGACCAGGGCGACCAGGGCCTCCCCGGCGTCGGCGCGGTGGTCCTGCTGGAGACCGGCGCCGGCCTCGCCGGCGGCCCCATCTCCACCAGCGGGACCATCTCCATCGCCCCCGGCGGCGTCTCCAACGCCATGCTGTCGAGCAGCGGCATCACCGTCACGGCCGGCAGCGGCCTGACCGGCGGTGGCCCGGTCACGCTGGGCGGGACGGTGTCGATCGGCGCGGCCGACCTGGCCGGTGACGTGAGCGGCTCCCCGCTCACCACCACCGTCACCGCGCTGCAGGGGACCGCGGTCGCCGCCACAACCCCGGCCGACGGCCAGGTGCTGGCGTTCTCCTCGGCGGACGGCGGCTGGGCTCCCAAGACGCTGCCGGTGATCCCGCAGGTGGCCACCTACCGGTACAACATGTTCAACCCCTACGACGAGGCGTCTGGCTGGACGGCGGGCAACGACGCGTCGCTCTTCGGCGGCGTCGCCCCGAGCAGCTGGAAGAACAGCGCGATCGCCTCCCAGATGAGCCCCGACAAGGCCGTGCTGCGAAGCCTCTTCGTCCTCAAGGGCTACGCGGGCGCCAACGCCCTGGTCCACGCCGAGACCTTCGCCTTCGCCAGCGGCTCCAACACCAAGGTGGTCACCGCGCTCTTCCGCATCCGCAACAACACCGCCGCCGCCATCACCTGGACGCCCGTGATCCGCGTCGCCGCCTGGGGAGGCTTGGGCGAGCAGGCCAGCGTCGCGCTCAACGGGGCCTCGGCCTGGACGAGCGCCGGTGGCACGTACACGCCCAACTCGGGGCCGGTGAGCGTCGCGCTCGCCATCCCCGCCAACCGCACCAGCACCGCCATCTTCGTCTCCATGGCCGGACCCCAGGCGGCCGCCTATTCCCGGATGACCATCCTCGCCTTCGTGAACAACTCGCTGGCGCTCCCGGCCGGGCTGCAGTTCGTCGACGACCTCGACACCGCCACCGGCGACTGGACCCAGTAGCCGAGGCGAGGTCCCTTCCATCCGGCGTGATCGGGCAGGGCGGCGGCCTCCCAGCCGTCCGTGCTCGAGCACCTTCGGGCGCGGCAGCGATACGTGGCCCAGGGTCATGCGAGCCACCAAACTTCGTGACGAGGCACAGGCGAGCGATAGGCGATCGGCATCTACCCAGTAGTATAGCGACATGGTAGTGTAGCGCCATGAAGCGCAAGGCTACGAATACCTCGGCGTTCCTGAAGCTGAAGGCGGGCCTCGAGGACGCCATCGCCTACCACCGGGGCGCCCGGCAGTTGACCGTTCGCGATGTCGAGTTGATGCCGCCGCCGCCCATGGGCGCCAAGGAGGTGCTCGCCGTCCGCGTCAGTCTCCGGGTGTCCCAGGCTGCGTTTGCCCGCATCCTCAACGTGAGCCCGAGGACCGTCCAGGCCTGGGAGACCAGCGCCCGGCGGCCTTCGGACGCGGCGCTGAAGCTTCTGGCCGTCGCCAAGAGGCATCCCGAAGCCCTGCTCGCGTGAACGCTAGAGTCCCTGCGTCTCAAGTGGGACGCGGAAGGAGTTGGAGATCCGAAGGGCCGGCAACGCGCCGGCCTGGACGAGGCGGTAGATGGTCGCTCGGGATACCCGGAGCCGCACCGCGACCTCGCCTGGCGTGAGCAACGATCCGGGCGTGCCGTGCACCACCAATGCACCAAACGGCGTCGCATCCGGTGGAAACGGTGCCACTGGGTGGAAACCGGCGCCCGTCGCGTTCCCAGTGTTGGCGAACCTACGAGAAGGGGATCGCGGTCACCCCTGAGGAGATGGCCTCGGTCAATCTCCAGCCCGCTCGCGTGCGCGGAGAGTGGAGCTATCTCATTGCACCGGGGAACCAACAATGAGCCTCGTTTCGGATCGACAATCTACCCGCGGGCCCTAACGGCGATCCGCGCGCCGCGCCGCGGGAAGGGGACCGCCCCGCCTCTGGCACCTGCACCTGCACGTGCTCGGCGGGCGCCAGATGACCTGGCCCTCGGGGTAGGGCCTGCCGCGCGGCCGCGGCGGCAGGCGGCCGATGCGCGCGGCTATCTCGCGACGAGCTTGTTCAGCAGGCGGTGAAAGAAGTGCGGCGCCAGGCGGGAGGCGACCTTCAGGTCTCGCGCCTGCCCGATCGTGATCTCGGTGCGGTCCCTGGCGAACCCCTCGATCACCGCGGCTGCCACGCGCTCCGGCGGGATGCCGCGCAGCGCCTGCCTCCGTGCGCCCTCGCCGCGATGGAGCCCCGTCTGCACGATGGGCGGGATGATCTCGAACACGCGCACCCGGGTATCGGCCAGCTGTGAGCGCAGCGACATGGAGAAGGAGTGGAGCGCCGCCTTGGTGGCGCAGTAGACGGGCACGATCTGCAGCGGGATGAAGGCGAGCCCCGACGACACGTTCGCGACGGCGCTGCTCCGGTCGAGCCGCAGGAAGTGGGGGACGAAGAGCGCCGCGAGGTGCACGCTCGCGGTGAAGTTGATCTCGATTTCGCTCTCGCCGTCCGTCAGCTCCGGGGCGCCCTTGCGGAAATCGGTCTCACGCTGGACGCCCGCGTTGTTGACGAGCACGTTCACGTCGGGGAACGCCGCGGTCGCCCAGCGGAAGAGGGCCTCGCGCTCCGCCCTCCTGGACACGTCGCAGACGAACGTGTGGAGCTGCGGCACCTTCTCCTTGGCGTCCCGCAGGTTGGCCTCGCGCCGGCCACAGACGAGCACCTCGTTACCCGCCTCGGCCAGCGCCTTGGCCAGGGCCAGGCCGATCCCGGAGCTCCCACCCGTGATCAGCACGGTGTTTCCCGACGTCTGCATGTCTCGTCTCTCCCGGATGGAGCTTCGAGGACGCCGCGTTCGAGCTCGAACAGGATGGCCGCCCTCCTGTAGCACCGAGCGTATTCTCCCGCGGCGGCGGGTTCAATCCTGCGGGCGCGGCGCACCGCGGCGAGCCGGGTGCTCGCCGCCTGGCCTGCCTCAGCGCCTCACGCCGTACTCGAGCGACTGAAGCTCGAACTCGCCGTAGCTCCAGGCGCCGCTGGCGGGGTGCCACCAGGTCTCGGCCCTGCGGGGAACCCGGGCCGGACCGACCCGCGCGTGGTCGCGCGCCGGCGTGGTCCAGCGCGTCGGCGCCCCGGTGCTGCCGTCGGGCGAGGGGTTGCGGTCGTCGGAGGCGAAGTCCACCAGGTCGGCGGCGTCGCTGGTGAAGTCCATCCAGGGCTGGTCCGGGCCGGCGCGGATCCGGCCCGTCCAGGTGGCGCGGAGGCTGTGTACCCGGGGCTGGCCCACCACCCCGGCGGCGCGCACGTAGCGCCGCACCGGGTCGGGGAGCGCGGCGAGATCGGCCTCCGTCAGCACCTCGCCCGGGCGGGCCGGCGAGGCGAGGGCGAGCTGGCGCCGGTACTCCGCCGGGAGGCTCCACGGGCCCTGGTGCGCGAACCCCCAGGCCACCCCGAGGAGCAGGAGGAGGTTGACGAGGGAGCCGAACCTGGCGTCGCTCCAGCTGGAGGCGATGACCGCCTGCGAGGCGACCAGGGCCACCGCCCCAACCGCCCACCACCAGCGCGGGGCCAGCGGCAGCAGCGCCGCCGTGGCCAGGGTGAGGGCGCCCGCCGC
>JANNKC010000291.1:0-2686 GCA_031396105.1 Anaeromyxobacter sp. | reverse complement strand
CCGCAGGGTGCCACACCCCCGTGCATCCATGCACGCCCGGCGTGCAGCCTCGCCCAGTTCCGCTGGGGCCTCCCCGGCAGCATAACTGTGGCAACCGGGACCGCAGGGTGGGACCGGAGAGAGAGGAAGACGACATGTTCTCCAACTGGACGATGGCGAGGCGAGGCGAGGCGATGCGGCGGACGCTGGATCTGACGACGGACGAGACCCTGCGCATCCCGCACGGGCGGGGCGGGACCGTGGTGCGCGTGGAGTGCGGCCTCCTGGTGGTGACGCGGGAAGGCGATCCGGAGGACCACGTGCTCCAGCCCGGCATGGAGCTCAGGCTGCCTGCCAGCGGCCGCTCGGTCGGGTGGGCCCTGGCGGCCAGCCGCATCCAGGTCCGCGACGGGCAGCCCGCGGTCGGTGCCGGCCGCCTGGGCCAGCCGGCCAGGGCCGGCGCCGGATGCTGAGGCCAGTCCCGTGAGCGCGGGCGGTGCCTCGACTTCGCGCCTGCTGCGCAGTCGCTACGCTCGGCACGTCCGGAGGTTCACCGGTCACCCCGAGCGCAGGTGAGCGCAGCGAGCCGGCGTCGAGGGGCCCCGCCGCCCGGCCCCTCAGGCCTTCCGGCCGCCCAGGTAGGCGTTGACCACCTTCGGGTCGGCGGCCAGGTCGGCGGCCGGTCCGCCCAGGGTGATGCGGCCGACCTCCATGACGTAGCCGCGGTGGGCCAGCTTGAGCGCGGCGCGGGCGTTCTGCTCGACCAGGAGGACGGTCACGCCGGTCGAGGCGTTGATCTCGCGGATGGTCTGGAAGATGGCCTTCACCAGGATCGGCGCCAGCCCCAGCGACGGCTCGTCCAGCAGCAGCAGGCGGGGCCTGGCCATGAGCGCCCGCCCGATGGAGAGCATCTGCTGCTCCCCGCCGGAGAGCGTCCCCGCCAGCTGGCCCTGCCGCTTCTCCAGGATGGGGAAGAGCTTCAGGATCCAGCGCCGGGTCTCGGCGATGCCGGCCTGGTCGGAGCGGGTGAAGGCGCCCAGGCCCAGGTTCTCGTTCACCGTCAGGGTGCCGAAGATGCGGCGCCCCTCCGGCGCCTGCGAGATGCCCAGCCGCACCAGCTTGTGGGCGGGGACGAGGTGGGTGGGCTGGCCCTCGAGGAGGATCTGGCCCGCCGCCGGGCGCAGCAGGCCGCTGATGGCCTGCAGCGTGGTGGACTTCCCCGCGCCGTTGGCGCCGAGGATGGTGACGATCTCGCCCTGGCGCACGTCGAGGTCGATCCCGTGCAGCGCCTCCACGTTGCCGTACTTGACGCGCAGGCCGCGGATCTCGAGGAAGGGAGCGGTCACGGGGCTAGCCCTCTTCCATTCCGAGGTAGGCCTCGATGACCCGGCGGTCCTGCTGGATGGCCTGCGGGGTGCCGTCGGCGATCTTCTCCCCGTACTCCAGCACCACGATGCGGTGGCAGGCCCGCATCACCAGGCTCATGTCGTGCTCGATGAGGAGCACCGTGACGCCGCGCTGCCGGATCTGCCCGATCAGCTCGACGAGCTGGTCGGTCTCGTGCTCGTTCATCCCGCCGGCCGGCTCGTCGAGCACCAGCAGCTTCGGCTCGGTGGCCAGCGCGCGCGCGATCTCGAGGCGCCGCTGGTCGCCGTAGGCCAGGTTCCTGGCCAGGTCGAGGGCCCGCGGGCGCAGCCCCACGAACTCGAGCTCCGAGAGGGCCCGCGCCACCGCCGCCCGCTCCTCCTTCCCCTGTCCGGGCGGGCGCAGGAGCGACGCGAACAGGCCGGCGCGCGTCCGGCAGTGGCGGCCGGCCAGGACGTTCTCCAGCGCCGAGAGGTGCTGGAAGAGGCGGATGTTCTGGAAGGTGCGCGCGATCCCCAGCCGCACGATCCGGTGGGTGCGCAGCGCCGTGAGCGGCCGGCCCTCGAGCTCGATGGTGCCCCGGTCGACCCGGTAGTTGCCGGTGATGAGGTTGAAGGTGGTGGTCTTGCCGGCGCCGTTCGGGCCGAGGAGGCCCACCACCTCGCCCGGCGCCACGTGGAAGGAGACGCCGTCCACCACGCGGCGGCCGCGGTACCCCTTCACGAGCCCTTCGGCGCGGAGGACGAGGCTCATCGGCTGGGCTCCCCGGGCTCCCCGGCGCGCTCCGGCTGGCCAGCCTTCCGGCGCACGCGCTCCGCCACGACGGCGCGGCGGCGAGCCTCGATCTCGGCGCCGGGGAGCGTGACGACGGCCGGCGCGCCCTTCTCGCCCTCGAGCCGGACCTCGTTCGCCTGGAGTTCGTAGACGAGGCGCGCGCCGCGAGCGACGCTGCCGCCGTCGTACAGCACCGGATGTCCCTCGCAGACCAACCGCTCCGACGGAGCGTCGAACGTCGCCCGGTCGCAGGTGATTCGCCGCTCGCCGCGGAGGAAGCTCACCTCTCCCTGGCAGAGGGCGCTCACGATCTTCCCACCGGCATCGGTCTGCGCGACCGCCCGCCGGCAGGTGAGCTTCGCGTCATCCTGCGTGAGCGTGACGGGCGTGCCGGTGAACGTCACCTGACGCTTGCCGAGGGCGTACACCGCATCGTCCGCCTCCACGCGGATCGCGCCCGCGCCCGCAGCGCGCCCGGCCGGCGCAGCCTGCCCGGCCGGCAAGACTTTCGCTGCCGGGGCGGCCGGCGCGGAGACGATGGCGAGCGCGAGGAACGCGGCCAGGCTCA
>JANNKC010000274.1:0-39145 GCA_031396105.1 Anaeromyxobacter sp. | reverse complement strand
GAGAACTCCCGCCGCTTCCAGAGGAAGTAGACGGCTGGGTAGACGAGGAGCTCCAGGAGGAAGCTGGTCACCAGGCCGCCCACCATGGGCGCGGCGATGCGCTTCATCAGGTCGGCCCCGGTGCCGGTGGACCACATGATGGGCAGCAGGCCGATCATGGCGGCGAAGACGGTCATGGCCTTGGGCCGGACGCGCTTGACGGCGCCGTGGACGATGGCCTCGACGAGCTCCTTCTCGTTCGTCAGGCGGCCGGCCGCCTTGGCCTCGTCGTGGGAGAGGTCGAGGAAGAGCAGCATGAAGACGCCCGTCTCGGCGTCGAGTCCCATGAGCGCGATCATGCCGACCCAGACGGCGATGGAGACGTTGTAGCCGAGCGCCCAGATGAGCCAGATGGCGCCGATGGCCGAGAAGGGGACCGCCAGCATGACGATGGAGGCCTTCACCGCGCTCTTGGTGTTCATGTAGAGGAGGGCGAAGATGAGCACGAGCGTGAGCGGCAGGATGAGCTTGAGCCGCTCCTTGACGCGCAGCATGTTCTCGTACTGGCCGCTCCAGACCAGGTTGTAGCCGGTCGGGAGCGTGATGCCGGTGGCCACGGCCTTCTTGGCCTCGTCGACGTAGCTGCCCACGTCGATCTTCGAGGTGTCGAAGTCCACGTAGACGTAGCCGGCCAGGAGACCGTTCTCGTCGCGGATCATCGACGGCCCTTGCACCAGCTCCACGGTGGCGATCTCCTCCATGGGGATCTGCCCCTGGCCGCCCGGCAGGGGGAGCAGCACCCGCTTGAGGGCCGAGAGGTCCTCGCGGTAGTCGCGGGCGTAGCGGACGCTGACGCCGTAGCGCTCGCGCCCCATGACCGTGGTGGTCTGGTTGTCGCCGCCCACCGCGGTCATGACCATCATGTTGGCGTCGTCGATGGAGAGGCCGTAGCGGGCCAGCTGGTCGCGCTTCAGGACGAAGTCGAGGAAGTAGCCGCCGGCGACCCGCTCGGCGTAGACGCTGCGGGTGCCCGGGACCTTCTGCACCACCGCCTCGATCTCCTTGGCGGTCTGCTCGATGGTCTTGAGATCCGCCCCGCTCACCTTGATGCCGACGGGGGTGCGGATGCCGGTGGAGAGCATGTCGAGGCGGCCCCGGATGGGCATGGTCCAGGCATTGGAGATGCCGGGGAGCTGGAGCGCCGCGTCCATCTCGTTCCGGAGGTCGTCCTCGGTGATGTGGTCGCGCCAGAACGGGCGCAGCATGGCCTTGGTCCACCCCGGCGCCCACGACGAGTACCAGCGCTCCTTCACCCGCCAGGCGCTCTCCGGCTTCAGGATGATGGTGGTCTCCATCATGGTGAAGGGAGCCGGATCGGTGGAGGTGGCGGCGCGGCCGGCCTTCCCGAAGACCCGCTCCACCTCGGGGAAGGTCATGAGGATCTTGTCCTGGACCTGGAGCGCCTTCTGCGCCTCGGCCACCGACATGCCGGGCTGCACCGCCGAGGGCATGTAGAGGATGGTCCCCTCGCGGAGCGGCGGCATGAACTCGGAGCCGAGCGTCATGTAGACGGGGATGGTGGTGGCCACCAGCAGGAGGCTCGCGAGGATCGTCGCGCGCGGGTGTCGCAGCACGAAGCGGCAGGGGGGCTCGTAGATCTTGTGGAGGAAGGCGCTGATGGGGTGCTTCTCCTCCGACTGGTACTTGCCGACCAGGACCTGGTTGGCCCCCCAGGCGAGCCAGCGCGGGCGGAACGTGAAGGGGTCGATGCGGGCGAACATCATCCGCATGGCCGGGTCGAGCGTGATGGCCAGGAAGGCGGCGATGGCCATGGCCAGGTTCTTGGAGTAGGCGAGCGGCCGGAAGAGGCGGCCCTCCTGGTCCACCAGCGTGAAGACCGGCATGAAGGCCACGGCGATGACCAGCAGCGAGAAGAAGACGCCCGGGCCCACCTCCAGGAGCGCCTCGAGCCGGACCTTGTGGAAGTCCTCCTTGCGCCCCCCGGCGTCCCAGTGGTGGATCTTGTTGTAGGCGTTCTCCACCTCCACGATGGCCCCGTCCACCAGCACGCCGATGGAGATGGCGATGCCGGCCAGCGACATGAGGTTGGCGTTCAGCCCCATGAAGTACATGGGGATGAAGGCCAGCGCGACGCTCACCGGGATGGTGACGATGGGGATGATGGCGCTGGGGATGTGCCAGAGGAAGATGAGGATGATGACCGAGACGACGATCATCTCCTCGATGAGCTTCCACTTCACCGTCTCGATGGCCTGGTCGATGAGCACGGAGCGGTCGTAGGTGGTCACCACCTCGACCCCCTTCGGCAGCGACGGCTTGATGTCCTCGAGCTTCTGCTTGACCCGGTTGATGACGTTGAGCGCGTTCTCGCCCGAGCGCATCACCACGATGCCGCCCACCACGTCGCCTTCCCCGTTGTAGTCGGCGATGCCGCGGCGCATCTCGGGGCCGAGCGCCACGGTGGCCACGTCCTTCACGGTGACGGGCGTGCCACCCTCGGTCTTGAGGACCAGGCTCTCCAGGTCCTGGATGGTCTTCACGTAGCCGCGGCCGCGCACCATGTACTCGCGGCCGGAGAGCTCGACGAGCCGACCGCCCACGTCGTTGTTGCCGCGCCGCACGGCGCTGATGACGGCGTCGAGCGGCAGCTTGTAGGCGGCCAGCGAGTTCGGGTTGACCGTGATCTGGTACTGGCGCACCTGCCCGCCCACGGTGGCCACCTCGGAGACGCCGGGGACGCTCTGGACGGCGTAGCGCAGGTTCCAGTCCTGGTAGGACCGGAGCTCGTCCGACGAGTGGGTGCCGGTCCTGTCCACCAGGGCGTACTGGAAGACCCAGCCGACGCTGGTGGCGTCGGGGCCGAGCTCGGTCGTCACCCCGGCCGGCAGCTGCTGCTGGATCTTCGACAGGTACTCGAGGACGCGCGAGCGCGCCCAGTACATGTCGGTGTTGTCCTCGAAGATGACGTAGACGTAGCTGAAGCCGAAGTCCGAGAACCCGCGGATGGCCTTGACCCGGGGCGCCCCGAGCAGCGCCGTGGTGATGGGGTAGGTGACCTGGTCCTCGATGATGTCCGGGCTCCGGTCCCACCTGGAGTAGACGATCACCTGCGTGTCGGAGAGGTCCGGGAGCGCGTCGAGCGGGATGTTCTTCATCGACCACCAGGCGCCGGCGAGGGCGACCAGGGTGGCGGCGACGACCAGGTACTTGTTCTCGGCGCTGAAGCGGATGATCGCCTTGATCATGGCCTACTTTCCCCCGCCGAGCGCCTGCAGCGAGGCCTTCAGCCGCGACTCGGAGTCGACGAGGAAGTTGGCGCGGGTGACCACCTTCTCGCCCTCGACGAGCCCCTCCAGCACCTCGACCTGGGTCCCGTCGTTCACCCCCAGCCGGACCTCGCGCGGCAGGAACTTGCCGTCGCCGAGGTCCACGAAGACCACCTGCTTCGTGCCGGAGTCGATGACCGCGTCGGCCGGGACCCGCAGCGCCTGACGCGGCGCCGTCCTCAGGACGACCTCGCCGAACATCTCCGGCTTCAGGTCGCCGCGCGGGTTGGCGAAGGCGATGCGCACCTTGGCGGTGCGGGTCTTGGCGTCGAGGAAGGGGTCGATGAAGGCGACCCGCCCCTGGTACTCCTTCCCAGGCACGGCCTTCAGCGTCAGCGTGGCCGGGGCGCCCACCTTCACATGGGAGAGCTCCGTCTCGTAGACGTCGGCCAGCACCCAGATCCCGGAGAGGTCGACGATCTCGTAGGGCATGTCGCCGGCCGCGAGCTTCATGCCGGGGACCACGTCCTTCTTCACCACCACCCCGGCGGCCGGGGAGCGCACCGTGAGCGTCCGCTCGGCCTGGCGCGTCTGCTCCAGCCGCTCCAGGTCGGCGCGCGGCACGTCCCAGAGCTCGAGCTTGCGCCGGGAGGAGGCCACCAGGTCGTCGCCGTTGCCGGCCAGCCCCTTGGTGCCCGCCAGCGTCTCCCTGGTGCGCAGCGCCAGGAGGAAGTCCTCCTCGGCGGCCAGCAGCTCGGGGCTGTAGATGGCGAAGAGCGGCTCGCCGCGCCGGACGGGGCGGCCGACGAAGTCGGCGTGGACGTGCTCCACGAAGCCGCCGAACTTCACGTTGAGGTGGTGGACCCGGGTCTCGTCGACCGCGACTCGTCCCGTGGTGCGCCAGGCGCCGCCGATGGGGCCCGAGGTGGCCGCGGCGGTCCGGAGGCCGATGAGCTGCTGCCGCTCGGGGTCGATCTTGATGGTCGCCAGGCCCTCGATGGCTCCCTTCCCCTCGAGATCGTCCTGGTAGACGGGGACGTAGTCCATCCCCATCTCGTCCTTGCGCGGCCCGGGCGAGGTCTGCTTGGGATCCATCGGCGAGCGGTACAGAACGATCTTGCGCTCTCGCGGGGCCGTGCCGCCGGCGCCCTCCGAGGCGCCGGCCATCTTGACGAGCTTCATGCCGCAGATGGGGCAGTCACCCGGGTGATCCTGGATGATGGTCGGGTGCATGGGGCACTGGTACATGACCTTCTGCTCAGCGGCCCCGGCCTTGTCCGCGGCGTGGTCGTGCCCGTCCCCGCCGCGCCGGGAGAGGAGGAAGGTGCCGCCGCTGCCCAGCGCGACGCTGGCGAGGGCCACCAGGGCGTAGCCGTAGAGGCGCCGAGGACGGTGCGTCGTGGAGGTCTGTGGGGTCGTGTTCTCGGTCGTCATGGATGCTCCAGGTCACATCTTGTTCATGGAAGAGGAGGCGGAACCGGCGTCGCCGGCGGCCGAGCTGGCGGCCGCGCCACCGGCTGACCCCGAGCCGCCGCCCGCCGCACCGGCACCAGGCACCGAGCCGCCCGACATGCCGCTGGAGGCGCCACCGGCGGCGTCCAGGCTCACCTCGTCGGCCGCGATGGCGACCCGCTGGGCCGCCGCGACGGCCTGCAGGAAGCCGTCCTCGTCGCCGATGACGCCGGCGATGGCCTCGAGCACGGAGGCGAAGGTGACGCGGCCGACACGGTACTGGCTCATGGTGCTGTCGACGGTGGCCTGCGACTGGATGATGAGGCCGTCCCTGTAGAGGCCGGCCGACTCGACGAGGCTCCTCAGCAGGGCCAGGCGATCCTGGACCCGGAGGCGGAGCACCTGCAGGACGGTCTCGGCGCCGCCATCGCTCGCGGCGGCGCGGGCCTCGCTCTCGGCCACCGCCCGGGACTGCTTCGAGCCCGAGAAGATCGGCAAGTTCAGCGACAATCCAGCCGCCCACATGGGCTCGAGACTCCCGCGCGGCATGATGGCGGCGGTCACGGCGAGGTCGGGGTAGCGCTCGCGGCGCGCCAACGCCACCTGCGAGGCGGCGCGCTCGACCTGGAGGCGGGCCAGCAGCAGCTCCGGGCTACGGCGCTCGGCGTCGGCCAGCGCGGCCTCGGCGCTGGGGAGGACCGGCAGGCCGAGGCCGGCCACGGAGGCGGTGGTCGGGAGCGGCTCGTCGAGGGGATGGGCGCGCAGCCTGTTGATGGCCTGCAGCCTGGTCCGCTCCTCGGCCTCGATGGCCCAGCGACGCTGCCGGAGCCGATTCCGCTCGAGCTGCGCCCGCAGGATGTCCGACTGGGACCCCTCGCTGGTCTCGTAGCGGGTGCGCGCCAGCCCCTCGGCCTTGGCCCAGAGCGCCTCGAGCTTGGCGAGCAACGCCATCCGGTCCCGCACCAGCAGGAGGTCGAGGTAGGCCCGTCTCACGTCCGCCTCGGCGGTGAGCCGGGCTCGGGCGACGGAGGCCTCGGCGAGGCGCACGCCGGTGGAGGCCACCTCGGACCGAAGGCCGAGCTTGCCGGGCCAGGGGAGCGGCTGGGTGACCATCACCTGGTAGAAGCTGGTCTCCATCTTTCCGACCTGGATGCCGGCGAACCCGTCGTTCTGGATGCCGAGGGACAGCACCGGGTCCTGGAGGGCGCCGGCCTGGGGCACGCGCTCCCGCTCGGCCCGGACCAGCGCGTCGGCCTGGCGGAGCTCCGGGCGGCGGGCCAGGCTCTCGCGGATCAGCTCCGCCAGGACGGGATCGGCCGATGCGGCGGGGGCGACGGGCGCGGCTGGCTGGGCCAGGGCCGAGGCGGCGAGGAGGAGCGCCGGAGCGGCGAGGAGCAGTCTGGTCATCTTGGCCTTCGGGGCGGGCATGGGGACGACGATGGTCGCGTTGGGCGAGGCACGCTCCCACCAAAGCACCGCGCGTGCCATCCGGCCCGTGGACCCGGAGGGGGCCCCCGGCCTCGGGAGGCCCGCAAATCACCGGATTTGAGCGCTCCGGGGCGGTGGTACACTCAGTGTGATGGCTGGCGGCGCACCTCGGGCAGGCCAGCATCCATCACGCTGTAACCGCCTCGGTCACGCTCTCCAGGCCTGCTGCCCGGCCAACGCCCAGGAAAGCGGTCAGCCGCGAAGTGGCTCGCCCGTTGCTCCTGAGACGAGATCGCTCCATGCGCACCCCATCCGGTACGGCCCGCCGCCTCATCCTCGCCTTCGCGGGGCTCCTCTCCGTGTTCGCGGTGTCGTCCTACTTCGCCCTCGCCAACCTGCACGACATCCAGGGCGGCCTCACGGACATCAAGGAGCGGGAGGAGGGGGTCCGGCTGGCGCTCACCCTGGCGAGCGCGGTGCGTGACCAGTACGCCCACCAGGCACACACCATCATCCTCGGCGACGACACGCACCTCTCGTTCTACACGGAGGCCGAGCGGCGGGTCGTCGAGCTCACGGCGGCCGTGAAGGCCCGCGTCCGCGAGCGGGATGAGCGGGCCTGGGTGGCGGAGATCGAGCGCGCCACCGTCGAGCTCGACCGGATCTTCCGGCAGCGCATCGTCCCGGCCGTGCTGCGCAAGCAGGCCGAGGACGTGATGGAGGAGCACGGACGCGCCCAGCTGGTGGTGACGCTGATCCAGGAGCGGGCCGACCGGCTGGTGGACCGCTTCGAGACCACCATCGGCGACATCCAGAACCAGGTCCGGGCGGTGCAGCAGGCCGCCTTCCGGTGGACGCTGTTCTTCCTGGCCGGCGCGCCGCTGCTGGCCGGCGGGATCGGGCTCTCCATCTACCGCTCGGTGGCGCGGCCGGTGGCCCGGTTGAGCGAGGGCGCCGCCCGGCTGGCGGCCGGCGACCTCGACGCCAGGATCGAGGTCGACAGCCCGGACGAGTTCGGCGCCCTGGCGCGGCAGTTCAACGTCATGACCAGGTCGATCAAGGACCAGCAGGAGCGGCTGGTGCAGAGCGAGAAGCTGGCGGGGATCGGGCGGCTGGCGGCCGGCGTGGCGCACGAGATCAACAACCCGCTGGCCGTCATCCTGGGCTACGTGAAGCTGCTGCGGCGAAGGGCGGAGGGCGAGCTGGCCGAGGACCTGGGGATCATCCAGGACGAGGCCCTTCGAGCGCAGGAGATCGTGGAGGGGCTCCTCGACCTCTCGCGCCCGCTGGCGACCGCGCCGGAGCCGGTGGACCTGAAGGAGCTGTGCGACGAGGCGGTGGCGCGGCTGGCCGGCACGGACCGGCTCGCCGGCGCCGCCGTGGAGGTCCAGGGCACGGCCCGCGTGGATGGCCATCCCCAGAAGCTGCGGCAGGTCCTCCTCAACCTCATCAAGAACGGCGCGGAGGCGGCCGGTGAGGGCGGGATGGTCGAGGTCGGCATCACGCAGGTCCCCGGCGGCGGGGCGGAGCTCGTCGTCTCCGACTCGGGACCGGGCCTCCCCACCGAGGCCAGTCACAAGCTCTTCGAGCCGTTCTTCACCACCAAGCCGACCGGCACCGGGCTGGGGCTCGCCGTCTCGCTCGGCATCGTGCAGGCCCACGGGGGCACGCTGCAGGCCGACTCCCCGGCCGGCGGCGGTGCCCGCTTCACCATCCGCCTGCCGGCCTCGCCGCCTGGGAAGGTCTAGCCATGGAACGTGCGCGCATCCTCGTGGTCGACGACAAGGAGAACATCCTCAAGCTCTTCGCCCGCATCCTGGGCGACGGCTACGAGCTCACCACCGCCGCCGACGGGGGCCGGGCCATCTCCCTCGTCGCCGCCCAATCCTTCGACGTGGTGGTCACCGACCTCCGCATGCCCGGCGCCGACGGCTTCGAGGTGCTGCGCGCCGTGAAGGCCCGTGCGCCGGAGACCGAGGTCATCATGATGACCGCCTACGCCACGGTCGCCGACGCGGTGGAGGCGATGAAGCTGGGCGCCTACGACTACCTGCAGAAGCCCTTCGACCCGGACGACGCCAGCCTGGTGGTGGCGCGGGCCCTGGAGCGCAAGCGCCTCAAGGAGCAGGCCGCCTCGCTGCGGCGTGAGGTGGAGGGCGTCTACTCGTTCCACAACCTGGTCGGCAAGAGCGCCAGGATGCGCGACGTGTACACGCTGCTCGAGCAGGCCAGCAAGCTCGACATCACCGTGCTGCTCAACGGCGAGACCGGCACCGGCAAGGAGCTGGCGGCCCGGGCCGTCCACTACCACAGCGCCCGCAAGGAGCGCCGCTTCGTGCCGGTGAACTGCGGCGCCCTGCCGGCGGAGCTGGTCGAGAGCGAGCTCTTCGGCCACGCCAAGGGCTCCTTCACCGGCGCCACCGGCATGAAGCGCGGCCTCTTCGAGGAGGCCGAGGGCGGGACCATCTTCCTCGACGAGATCGGTGAGCTGCCGTTGCCGGTCCAGGTCAAGCTGAACCGCGTCCTCCAGGAGAAGGAGCTCCGGCGCGTCGGCGACACGGCCGGGATCAAGGTCAACGTCCGCGTCATCGCGGCGACGCACCGCGATCTCAAGGCCGAGGTGCAGGCCGGGCGCTTCCGGGAGGACCTCTACTACCGGCTCCACGTCTTTCCGGTGGTCTTGCCTCCGCTCCGGGAGCGGCGCGAGGACATCCCGCTGCTGGCGAGCCACTTCCTGGAGAAGCACGCGCAGGTCCTGGGGCGCCCGCTCACCGCCTTCGATCCCGACGCGCTCCGGGCGCTCACCGGCTACCCCTGGCCCGGCAACGTCCGCGAGCTCGAGAACGCCATCGAGCGCGCCGTGGCGGTGGCGCAGGGCCAGACCATCCAGCTCCGGGACCTGCCGGCCGACGTGAAGGGGAGCCAGGAGGGGGCCATCCCGGCCGAGCAACTGGCCAAGATGCCCTACCGCGAGGCGGTCGACCTGGCGCGGGATCGCGTCACCCGCGATTACCTGGTGGCGCTCCTCCGCGAGCTCGACGGCAACGTCACCAGGGCGGCCGAGCGGGCCGGCATGGCCCGCGAGAGCCTGCACCGGCTGCTCAAGCGCTACGGCGTCCGGTCGGACGACTTCAAGGCGCGGTAGGGCGGCCCCGTCCGGCCCCGGGCCTACGGGTGGGCCTTGGCGCGGATCCGATGGTAATCGGCCATGATCATGGCTTCCTCGGCCAGGGCGCCCGCCTCCTTCGCAACCTTGGCGCAGTGCTTCTCCATCGCAACGGCGTCCTTGGTGTCCGGGTGAGCCTTCTTGTAGGCCGCCGCCATCTCCCGGTGATACGTGGCTTCACGCTGCCACTCGGCAGCCCTGTCGTCATACGTCTTGGCGAGCGCGGCGTGATCGTCCGCCGTCTGCGGCAGCTTTGCGACACGTCCCCTCTCCTCGCGGGTGGGGTCCGCCGCCAGGCCGGCGCTCGCCGAGATCAAGACCGCTGCAACTCCAGCCACCATGCCCGTGACGATTCTCATGATCCGTACCTCCGTTGGAGTGAGCCGAAGAAGAAAACCCTAATGCGGGACCACGCGATGCCGCCGGGGCGATCGGGGCGTGACGACTGGAATCACAGTGTGGCGCCGGCCGACGCTCCCCGGACCCTCCGCCTGGGTTGAACCATCGCGGGAAGCGGAAGCCCCGAGCGGGGTCATGGATCTCGGCGGCGGGATGATCGGCCGCGGCGAGCGCCGCGATCCGGCGCACCGTCAGGGCTCCTCCTCGCCCACATGAGGTCGCTCCGACCTTCCAGGTACGTGGGCACCTCGGCCAGGACTTCGGTCAGCGTGACGCTCGAGCCAGGCTCAGCGCTCGGGGATCCCCAGGCAGCGCAGCCGCTCCCTGACCTGCCGGAGGCACCGCTCCTCGCAGGCGTCGATCGGCGCTGCGTAGGCCTCCCGATGCATCAGCCGGATCGTGATGGCCACCTCGTCGGCGCCGGGCAGCTCGCTCGAGTCGTAGAGGACCGGTCCGGAGTGCTCGATCTCGATCCGCGTGGGTCGCTCCCCGGTCGGGATGGCCCACTGGACGATGCGATCGAGCTCCGCCAGCAGGTCGTGGCACTTCGTGCAGCCGGGCAGGGCGTGGGCGCCCTTGTCGTGGACGGTCCACACCCGCACCTCGAACCCGACCTTGACCCTGGCGTCGCCCTCCATGACCACCTCGGGCCGCACCTCGAAGTGGACGTGGTGGCGCTTCGCGCTGGCCCGGAGCTCCTCGAACGCGTCCATGTCGCTCATGTCGGCCTCGGCGGAGTGGTCAGTGGGGTGCCGATGAAGGGGCGTCCGTCCGGCCTGCCGGAGCAGCCTGGCTGCAGGTGCACGGATGGGCAGCGTCCGTCCTGGAGCTGACGCCTTCCTGCCCGTCCGCGATCCCCCTCTGCTCGGTGCCCCGCCTCCTCTCCTGCAAGGACGCCTGCTGCCGATCGGAGGCGACGTCGCTGGCCGGAGTCACGCCAGCCCCCAACAGCGCTCCTGCGACCATGAGGACTCTCAGTGCTTCTCGAACCGTGAACATGGCATCTCCAGTGGTTGTCGGGAGGCCGTCATGCCTCCCGAGGACCCAGGAGAGCATCGACCGTGCCGTCATCGATGGCTGGCGGGCCATGGAATCTCCAGGGGTTGGCGCCACGCTCCCGGGATGGGACGCCCACGCCGGTCACGCCGTGACGGTCCCGGCCACGCCAGTTCAGGCCTCCAGGCGTCGGAAGGTGGCGGAGCCGGCAAGGCGGGCCTCTTCATGGCCGCCGGTTCTCGGCCACCTTGATCACGGCGCCGTCCGCCCCGCTCAAGCAACCAAAGCGGACGGTCCCGGGTTCGTTCACGTCGATGGTGACCTTGACCTCCTGCCCCATGGGCAGCGCCACCTGCACGCCGCGTCCGAAGAAGTTGACCTCCTTGGCACAGGTCGCCTCGGTGAGGCGCGTGATGAAGAGGGTCACCGAGTCGCCAGCCTCGGCTCGTACCTCACTCGGCTCGAACCCGGTCTCCGTGATCGTGACCTGCACCTGCCTTGGACCGGAGGGCAGCCCAGGTGGCGGCCCAGGCGCCCTGGGCGTGTCGCGATGCCGCGCGGGACGGGCCTCCCGCATCGGGTCGCCTCCACCGTGGCCCGCATGTTGAGCGAGCGAGGGTTCGGCCCAGGCCAGGACCATGACGGCCGCGGCAGAAGACATGATGATCTTCATGCAACTCCTCGTTGACGGTGCGTTGGGTTCACGGCTTCACCGGGTCGATCACGCCGACCGGCCCGGCGAGGTGGCCATCCGCGACCGTCGGCGCGCCGCTGCCAGGTGCCCTACTCGACGGCGATGACCCCGGAGATCATGTCCATGCCGCAGGCATAGCGGAGCTGGCCGCTCTTCCTGGGCGTGAACTCGACCGTGACCGGCTTGTTGAGCGGCAGCGGCTGGTTGATGCCCTGGTCCTTGATGACGATCTCGGTGGCGCAGGTCCGGTCGGTCTTGCGGGTGACGACGAGCCGGACCTTCTGGCCCCGCTGGACCTTGATGTTGGCCGGGACGAAGCCGTCGCTCGTCACCGCGATCTCGATGGCCTGGCCGGCCTTCTGGACCGTCGGCGCGGCGGCGTGGGGCGCGGCGTGGTCGCCAGGCATCTGGTGACCCTTGTGGTCGGCGTGCTGGGCGACCGCGGCCGAGGGGAGGGCAGAGAAGGCGACGATCGAGGCGGCGGCGAGGGTCTTCAAGCGCATGTGCTTCATCTCCAGGGTATGAGGCGCCCCGTCGGTGAGGCGTCCATCGTCAGCCTCGAGAAGCATGGGGCGTGCCGAGCCGGATGCGTCGGCGGCTCCCGGATTCGCCTGTTTGCCAGCGGTCCGCACGCTGACCGCCGCCACACTGTGACCCCTTCCGTCACGCCTCGGCCCCGCCAATCGCCTTGCGGTCGCGCGTGGCGGGCGCTACGGAGCGTGAGGACGAACGGGCCGGGAGGCGTGCATGAAGCGAGGGTGGTGCATCGGGGCGGCGCTGCTGGTCGTGGCGGTGGTGGCCCTGCCGGCTGCCGTGCTGCTGCGTGGCGGGATCTCGGCCAGGCCTGTTCCCAGCGCCTCGGAGGCGACGGTGGCGCGCTGGCTGCGGAGCTTCCTCATCCCGGCCGTGGCTCGCGAGGCCCGCAATCCGCTGCCCCTGGAGCCCCGGCTCGTGGCGGAGGGACGAGCCCACTTCGCGGACCACTGCGCCAGCTGCCACGCGAACGACGGGAGCGGCGAGACCGCGCTCGGCCGCGGCCTCTACCCCCGGGCGCCGGACATGCGCGGACCGGCCACCCAGGCGCTCAGCGACGGGGAGCTCTTCTACATCATCGAGAACGGCGTCCGGCTCACCGGAATGCCGGCCTGGGGTGGCGCGGGGAAGCCCGAGGAGAGCTGGAAGCTGGTCCACTTCATCCGGCACCTGCCGGCGCTGACTCCGGACGAACGAGCCAGGATGGAGACGCTCAACCCCCGGAGCGCGGATGAATGGCGCGAGTTGCAGGAGGAGGCCGAGTTCCTGCATGGGAAGGGGCCTGCCCCCGTTCCGCGCGGGCACGCCGGGCATTGACCGGCCTTGACTGGAGGACGTCATGAGGAGGCTCATCGCTGCAGTGCTGCTCTCGATCACCATCGCGCTCCCCGCGCTCGCCCACGAGGGAGGCCATCGCGCGTACGGCGTGGTGAAGGAGGTCACGGCCGTCCGACTCGTCGTCACCGACGAGCACGGCAAGGACACGGCCTTCGCGCTGACCGTCGGGACCCAGTTCCTCCGCGACCAGAAGCCCACCTCGAGGGAGAAGGTCATGGTGGGCGAGCGGGTCGTGGTGAAGGGGAAGGACACCAGCGGCCAGCTGGAGGCGACCACCGTCAACGTGGGCGCCGACCCGAAGCACGATCACTGACGCCGCGAGGTTGGTGAGGCCGCCTCGGGCGTGACCAAGCCGGTCACGCTGTCTCCAGCCTGGCCGCGGCGAGGCGCCTCGGGCGGAAGGCATTCGCAGCAAATCCGGGAGGCTGGCGGCTCCAATGGGCGCGGACAGCGCTCCCCGGCGCCGGCACGGCGGTTGCTCTTCGAGGTCGCGGCCCGGCCCGCTCGCCTCGAAGGCACCACCGACCCCTCGGTTGGAATCGTCGCGAGCGGTCCGGGCCACCTCCTGACCCGGAGCCTCGGCATGTGGATGATCTTGAGAGGCGGCCTCCGCCGCCGGTGGCCGGAGCACCTGCTCGCGGCTGTCGTGATCGCGGCGGTGGTGGCCGGCCTCGGTGCGTTGCGCGCCACGTCGGCTGCGGCCGAAGCGGAGGTGCACGAGGTCGCTCACCGGCTCGGGCGGAACATGCTGCTGCTCCCCGCCGACGTCGAGCCGGCCGACTTCTACGCGCAGCGCTACCGGGGCGGCCTGCAGGACTCGGCGCCCGAGCGGATCAAGGCCTCGCCGGCCGGGCCGCACGTCCAGATGATGGAGGCGCGACTCTACGGAAACTTGGAAGTCCGCGGCCGCCCGGTCATCGTGGTGGGCCAGGACCTCGGCTGGCCGTCGATGCCCGACGGCCGGGTGCCGGCGATCGCCGGCGCCGCCGCGGCCAGGGCGCTCGAGCTCCAGCCTGGCTCGACGCTGGAGCTGGGCGGACGCCGCCTCGCCATCATGGAGGTGGCCGAGGATCCACCGGACGGCCTCGACACCGCGATCTTCATGCCGGTCGCAGCCTCCCAGGACGTCCTGGGCCGCCCCGGCGAGCTCTCGGCCATCCGGCTGGCAGGCTGCTGGTGCCGCGTCGACGTCCAGACGCTCGGGACCCAGATCGAGGCCGCCCTCCCCGGGAGCCGGGCCATCACCGTGGCCAGCGTGCTCAAGGCGCAGCAGGGAACGGTCGAGGTCGTGCGCCGATACGGCACGGCGCTCCACCTCCTGGCCGCCGCCCTCGTGGTGGCGCTGGTGGCCAGCCTGGCCGTCGCCGGCGCCCGCCGGCGGGCCCGCGAGCTCGGCCTCCTCGCGGCCATCGGCGTCCCGCCGGGCCGCCTGGGCGGCCTCCTCGTCCTCGAATCCGCGCTGGTCGGCTTCGCTGGGGGGCTCCTCGGCTGGCTGGGGGCCGGCCCGGTCGTTCGCTGGCTCGTCGGCGCTGCAGCGGACGCCGCACCGGCCCCGTCGTTCGCCCTCGTCCTCGGAGCGGCCGCGCTGAGCGCGGCGGCCGCCGCCGTCCCCGCGCTGCGGGCCGCCGCGCTCGATCCAGCCATCGCGCTCCGGGAGACCGCCGCATGATCGAAGTCCACGAGGTGAGCAGGACCTTCCCGGCACCGGGAGGGGGTGTGGTCAAGGCCCTCGACGGTGTCAGCCTGAAGATCGGCCAGGGCGAGTTCGTCGCGGTGGTCGGCGCGAGCGGCAGCGGCAAGTCGACGCTGCTCTTCACGATCGGCGGGCTGTCGGCGCCGACGGGCGGGAGGGTCGCCATCGACGGCCGCGCCGTCTACGAGATGGATCAGGGGGCGCGCGCCGCGCTCCGGCGCACCTCGGTCGGGTTCGTCTTCCAGACCTTCAACCTGGTCCCCTACCTCACCACGCTCGAGAACGTCCTCCTGCCGTCGCTGCTGGCGGGACGCAGCCGGGCGGAGGCCGAGGCGGCGGCGGCACGGCTGCTCGAACGGCTCGGGCTCGGCGCCCGCCGCCACCACCGGCCGGCCCAGCTCTCGGTGGGCGAGCGGCAGCGCGCCGGCATCGCCCGCAGCCTGGTGAACGCCCCTGGCGTGATCCTGGCCGACGAGCCCACCGGCAACCTCGATCCGGAAGCGGCCTCGCAGGTGCTTGCCCTCCTCCGGCAGTTCAACGACGAGGGGCAGACCATCGTCATCGTGACGCATGACCTCCAGCTGGCGGAGCAGGCGCGCCGGGTGGTGCGCCTGCGCGCCGGCGTGGTCGAGGAGGACCGTCCGAGCCTTGGACGGAGGCTCGCCTCGTGAGGACGGGGAGCTGGCTGGCCCTGCGGGAGCTCGGGGCCCGTCCCGGGCGTGCCATCCAGGCCGCTGCGCTGGTCGCGGTGGCCGCGGCGCTGGGCACCGGCCTGGAGCTCGTGGCGCGCGGGCGCGAGGAGGCGGCCAACATCCGCGTCGACGGCGTGGGGCCTGCGCTGCGCCTCGTGCCCACCGGGGTTGGGGGCAGCGAACTCGCGCGGCTCGAGCTGGGCACGACGCTGCTGCCGGCCGGAACGGGGAGCCAGGTGGCCACGGCGCTCGGCCTCGACCTTCGTGAAGCGCGCCAGCGACTGGTGCTTCAGCACCGGGTCTCCGGACGCAGCGTGGCGGTCGTCGGGGTCGACGCGGGATCGTCAGGAGGCGTCGAGCTCGGCTCGGCGCTCGCCGGGGCGCTCGGCCATCCCTCGACACTCGACCTGGGCGGGAGGGTCTGGCCCGTGCTGCGTGTCCGCGACGCGACGGGATCGGCCGAGGACGCCGCGGTCTTCCTCCCGCTCCAGGCAGCCCAGGCGCTGGCGGGCCTCGGAGGCGTCAACGAGATCCAGGTCTTCCTGCGAGCAGGGTCGACCCCGCGCCAGGCGGTCGCCACGCTGGAGGCCTCGGGCCTCCAGGCGAGGGTCGTTCCAGGTGGGCGGGGCGCGCCCGCCGACGAGGAGGTCCAGGGGGCGCTGGCGAAGGGTCGCCGGCTCGCACAGGGCGTGCTGGCGCTCCTGGTGGGGCTTGGCCTGGCGGTGATGGCGCACCTCGACGCCGCCGAGCGCCGCACCGAGGTCGCCACCCTCCGGGCCGTCGGTGCCGGCTCCGTCACGGTCTGGTGGGCGCTCGTGGCGAGGTCGATCGCCCTGGGTCTCGCGGGTGGCGCAACTGGCGCCATGGCCGGGGCCGCGCTCGCCGCCGTCCATGATCCGTCGGTGGCGCCGCGGCTCGCGGCGGACTGGTCCGTGACCATCATCGTGACCGCGCTCTGCGCGCTGCTCGGCGCCGTGGCGGCCGGCCCGACGGCTGTCGCCATGGCTCGGCGCGACCCCGTTCCCTGGCTCCAGGAGAGCTGAGCCCGTACGGATCGGTACGCGTGGGCGAACCCGTCGGTACATCGTCGTGGACGGAGGGGTCGCAACACCCCGGAATCACGTACGGCACGGGGGTTGCGTGGAAGCCACGACGAGCCGCACGACGCGGCCCACCAAGGAGCAGAGCATGAAGACGAACTGGATGTGCGGGGTCGCGGCGGCAGGACTCATCGTCGCCGGGCGCGCAGGCGCCCAGGAGACGGGCGACGCCGCCCACAAGGCGATGCGCGATGCGATGCACGATCAGGCGGCGATGCCGGCGGGTCCGGCGGCCATGCCCGACCACGCCACGGCCGCGACCGCGGTCCACAGGCCGATGCACGGGACGGCGGACGCGGCCGCCCAGGCGGCGCGCCACCAGGCGATGCACCAGGGCACCAAGGACGCGGGCGCCGCGGCGCACACCGAGGCCGCCAACCGGGCCGGCATGGGCGCTGCGATGGGCGGCAGCATGATGGGCGGTCAGGGCCACGGCGACATGCACGACGCGGCCGACAAGGCGAAGATGAAGGGCATGCACGGCGGGATGATGGGGAGCGGCACCGACGGCGGGATGATGGGCGGCTCGGGTGGCACCACCGGACCGGTCACCCCCATGCCTGGTACGCCGATGCCCTCCCGCGACACGGGCAAGTAGCGGAGACCGCGGTGACCACCTCCGGGCTGCTCGTCCTCCTCGGTCTCACACTCTCGGCCGGTGGCGCCGGCGCCGACGAGCACCTGCTCGCCGGTGCCCGGCACTTTCGTGAGGCACGCTACGCCGCGGCCCTCGTGGAGTTCCGGGTCGCGCAGCGGCTCGGCGCGCCGGAGGCCACGCGGTACGCCGCGGTCTCGCTCGTGAAGCTCGGTCGGCCCGAGGAGGCCGTCGAGGCCTTCGGCGGCCTGGATGGGCAGGGGCCCGACGCGCTCGTCGACTACTACAGAGCCGTCGCGGCCTTCGAGGCCCGCCTCTATGTGGCCGCGCATCGCATCCTGGCGACCGTCGCCGATCGCGCGGGACCGCGCATCGGGGAGCAGGCTGCCAGGATGCGCGCCGACGTCGAGCGCGCGCTGCACGCGGAACCGGCTGCAGCGACGATCGACTGGTATCTGGAGCAGTGCAGCGCAGGGCGCGGCAGCGGGCGCCCGGTGCTCGCCGCCGCATACTGCCGTGAGGCCGCGTTCCTCTCCGGGCGCCGCCCGGATGGATACCGCCACGCGGAGGCGCTCCATGGCGGCGGGCCGGCCTCGGGCCAGCAGGGCTCGGGGGTCAAGCCATGATGGGCGCGCTCCTGGGCCTCCTGCTCGTGGCCGCGGATCCGTGCGCACCCGTGACGTTGGCCACGGCGCCGGACCCCGAAACAGCCGCCGTCTACCGGAAGACCGGAGACGACGAGCGAGCGGCGGGAGGTGCCGACACGGCCACGGTGGCTTACCGTAACGCGGCAGCGCTCGACTCCGGCGATGCGGCGTCCCGCCGGGCCCTGCAGTCCCTGTGCGTGGAGGCCCGCGCTCCGTCGGATCCGTTCCAGGTCGGCCTCGGCCAGATGGAGGCTCACGAGTGGCGGTCCGCGGCCGCCTCCTTCGGCCAGGTCCGGCGAGCGGACGGCGACCTCTCGGCAGCGCTGCTCGAAGGCATCTGCAACTACCAGATGGGCCACGACGCGGCGGCCGAGCCGCTGCTCCGCTCGGCGGAGGCGCGACCGGAGCATCGCGACCTGGCTCGCTTCTACCTCGGCCTCGTCGCGCTCCGAGGGGGGGAGGCCGCTCGGGCTTCATCCCTCTTCGCGGCGGCGGCGGTGAATCCCACGCTCGGAACGCTCGCAGCCGACCTCTCACGGCTGGCCCGGCTGGATGGGCGCCTGGTGGTGTCCTTCCTCGCCGAGTCCGGCTTCGACACCAACGTGCCGCTGGCGCCCAGGGGCGCCTCGACGACGGGCGGCGCCACGGGCGGGATGACGGGCGGCGGCCCGGGCGGGACGATGAACGGCGACGGGCTTTACGGACTCGGAGCCACCGTCCTCTTCCGTCCATCCGGCCTCAACGGGCCGTACCTGCGAGGTGGAGGATCTCTCCGGCAGCAGCTGCGACTCGGGACCTACGACCTCGGCGGTGCGGAGGCGGCGGCGGGCTGGCAAGTGAGCCGCGAAGGCCGTGGCGCGATCGCCGAATACGCGTACTCCTTCCGCACCTTCGGCGGGTCCCCGTTCCTGTCGTCCCACCGCCTCGCCGCCGCTGGCTGGATGCCGGGTGGCGGACTGACCTGGAGCGCGCGCTACGCAGCCCAGCTCGAGGACTACCGCTCGCCGACCCTGGCCGGGTTCTCCGGCCTCCTCCACCGCGCCGAGGTGCGGGCCGCCCTGCCGTTCGCCATGGGGAACTGGGTGGCCGTCGTCTATGGCGCGAGCCGGGACGCCGCCAAGCTCGGGATCACGTCGTTCACCGAGCACGGGCCGAGGGTGGAGCTGCGTGCGCTCTTGAGCCCGCGCCTCCGGCTCGGCGCGGTCGCCGGGCTCTCGTTCCGCGCCTATGACGCCTTCGACACGGTGATCGGCGCGACCCGGACGGACCGCTATCTCGACGCCGCGGCGCTGACCGAGTACGACCTCGCTTCGGGCTGGACGGCGCGGCTCTCCCTGGAGGGTCGGAAGGCGCTCTCCAACGCGCCGGCCCTCGAGTATGACAAGCTCGTGCCGATGATCGGGATCGCCTGGCAGATGGGGTTGTGACCTTGCGCCGCGCCCTGGCGCCGCTCCTGGCTGGCCTGATCGGCCTCTCGGGCTCGCTCGGCGCGACGCTCTACCTGCACCGCCAGGCTTCGAGGGCGCTCGAACTGGTGCTCGAGGAGCGGCTGCGGGGGGCCGGCGAGACCGCGGTCGCCCTCATGGCGGCCGCGCCACCGTCCCCCGTCACCCTGGCGGCCGTGATGCGCTCGAATGGGCTGGAGGGTGCCTTCCTCCTCTCGCCCTCGCTGGAGGTCCTGGTCGATGCCACCGGAGCCTCGGGAGTGAAGGCTGACTTGCTGCGGGTCGACGAGCGCCGCGCCGCCGCCGCCTTCGCCGGCCAGCCGTCGGTCGCCTTCTCCTACGCGGTCGGGGACCAGCCGGTCGCGACCGGCTACTTCCCGGTGACCGGGTCCGCGGGTGCGGTGCAGGCCGTGCTGGCGCTCGAGGCCGGGCAGACCTTCTCTGCGTCTCGGCGCGACCTGCAGCGAGCCCTGTGGGTCGGGGTCGTCCTCTCTGCGCTGGCAGCTGCGGCCCTGGCGGCCGCGGCGCTCCAGTGGGCGCGCAGCGAGGGCCGCAGGCAGGTGGCGGCCGCCAGCGCCGCCCGGGGTGACGCGCTCTCACGGATGGCGGCGATGGTGGCCCACGAGATCCGCAACCCCGTCGCCGTGATCAGGGGTGCCGTCGAGCTCGTCCAGGCGCGAGGCGGCGGAGGACTGCCAGCCAGGGACCGCGAGGCCCTGGCGGACGTCCTCGGCGAGGTGGACCGGCTGAGGCGGTTGACCGAGGACTTCCTGGACCTCGCGCGGGAGCCGGCGCTCTCGCTCACGCCGACGGACCTCGCGGAGCTCGCCGTGGAGGCGGCGCGAGCCCTCTCCAGCTCCCATGCCGCGGTGGAGGTGCGGGTGGCCGTCCCGTCCCTGGTGGTCGCCGCCGACCCCGGGCGGCTGCGCCAGGTCCTGGCCAACCTGCTGGTGAACGCGGCCCAGTCCGGGGCCCATGTGGTGGAGGTGCGGGGAACCGTCGCGGGGAGGCACGCCCACCTCGAGATCGAGGACGACGGCGCCGGGGTGGCTCCGGGGATGCGGCAGCGCCTCTTCGATCCGTTCGCCACCGGCCGGGTGGAGGGAACCGGGCTCGGCCTCGCCATCTCGCGGCGGATCGTGGAGCGCCACGGCGGCGCGCTCCGCCTCGTGGACGGGGATCCTCCCGGCGCGACCTTCGAGCTCACGCTGCCGCTGGCCACGGGCTAGGATCGCGCCAATGTCGAGAGTCCTGGTGGTCGACGACGAGCCGAAGCTCGGCAGGATCACCGCCGAGATGCTCGAGCTGGACGGCCACGAGGTCGCGCGCGCCGGCGGTGGCCGGCAGGCGCTGACGGCGCTGGCGGCCCGGCCGTTCGACGTGGTCATCACCGACCTCCGCATGCCGGAGGTGGACGGCCTCGCGGTGCTGGCGGCCGCCCGGGCACTCGCCAGTCCGCCCGAGGTCGTCCTCATGACGGCCTACGCCACCGCCGAGAGCGCGGTCGCGGCGATGAAGGCCGGGGCCGCCGACTACGTCATCAAGCCATTCTCGATGGAGGAGCTGCGGCTGCGGGTGCAGCGGCTGGCGACCCAGCGGTCCGCCGAGGCGAGGAGCGAGCGGCTGCTGGCCCGGCTGACGCCGGACCTGGTGGCGGAGAGTGCGGCGATGAGGGCCGCGCTCTCGGCGGCGCGCCAGGTGTCGGCCACGGACGCGACCGTGCTCCTCCTGGGCGAGAGCGGAACCGGCAAGAGCCAGCTGGCGCGGTACATCCACTACCAGGGGAGGCGCGCCGGTGGTCCGCTGGTCGAGGTCCATTGCGCTGCGCTCCCGGAGACGCTGCTCGAGGCGGAGCTGTTCGGGTACGAGCGGGGCGCCTTCACGGGCGCCACGCAGCGGAAGGTCGGCCACCTCGCGGCGGCCGCTGGCGGGACCCTGTTCCTCGACGAGATCGGGGAGCTCACGCAGGCGACGCAGGTGAAGCTCCTGCGCTTCCTGCAGGAGCGGACGTTCGTGCCCCTCGGCGCCACCGAAGCCAGCCGCGTGGACGTGCGCGTCGTCTCGGCCACCAACCGGGACCTGGACGAGGCGGTCCGGGCCGGGGAGTTCAGGGAGGACTTCTTCTACCGGCTCAACGTCTTCGCCATCCACGTGCCGCCCCTCCGGGAGCGGCGAGACGACGTGCTGCCCCTGGCGGACCGGTTCCTGGCCGGGAAGGGCCTGCCCTCGGCCAAGCTCGGCGCCGGCGCGCGCGAGCGCCTGCTCGCCCAGTCGTGGCCTGGGAACGTGCGCGAGCTCGAGAACGCGCTGGAGCGAGCCCTCATCCTGGCTGGAGAGGCCGAGATCGCCCCCGACCACCTCGCCGGCGGCACGGCCACCCCCCGAGGGCGGCGGGCCGCCGAGCTCGTCGGCGAAGGGTTCAGCCTCGACGGCTTCGAGGCGGAGCTGATCCAGGCGGCGCTGGAGCGCGCCGGCGGCAACAAGACCGAGGCGGCCAAGCTCCTCGGTGTGACGAGGCGGCGCCTCTACTCGCTGCGTGCGAGCCTTGCGGGAGGCAGGACGGGCGAGCGCTGACGGGGGACCAGCCACCGGCAGCCTGCGGCAGCCGGCGCGCGCCGGCTCGTGGCGATGGACACGCCGAGGCGGCGCTCAAGGGCGGCTGTCGAGGAACCGTCGCAGCGCCTCGCGCACCGAGCGCTCGACGCCGGGCGGCACCGACCCTTCGCCGGCCCGCTGGCACATCGAGAGGGTGGTGCGAAGCGAGTCGCAGCGGCCGCGGCAGGTCGGGCACTGCACGAGGTGCAGCTCGAGCTCGGCGCAGGCGGTGCCGTCGATCTCCCCTTCCATTCGCCGGGAGAAGGCCTCCACGACGTCGCGACAGCCCGGGCCCGGGGCTGCGGCCGGGTCCGCCCGGCCGAGGGCGGGCGCCACCCGCTCACGCACCGCCATCCGGGCCCGGTGGAGCCTGCTCTTGACGGCCTCCACCGAGAGCTCGAGGGCCTCGGCCACCTCGGGCGCCGAGAGCCCCTCCACGTCGCGCAGGATCAACACCTCCCGGTACATGGGCTCGAGGGAGGCGATGGCCTCGTCGAGCACGCCCTGGAGCTGCCGGCCGGCCACGTCCTCTTCGGGTGAGCGGCCCGGATGGGCGAGCTGGGCGGCACGATCGGGCTCCTGGTCGATCGACTCGAGGCGCGCCGGCGCGAACTTGCTGGTCCGGCGCTGCTTGATGCAGAAGCTCCGGGCGATGGTGTAGAGCCAGGTCGACACCGAGGAGGCGCCGCGGAAGTCGGGGAGCGCGCGAGCCGCCGCGATGAGCGTCTCCTGGAGCACGTCCCGAGCATCCTCGTCGTCGCCGCACATCTTCCTGCCGAAGCGGAAGACGCGAGCCTGGTGACGCGAGAGGAGCCGCTCCAGCGCCCATCGGTCACCCTTGCGCGCGGCGTCGAGGAGCTCGAGATCCGGGGAGGACATGGGCCATGAAGTAGCCGAGGCCAGCCCGGCGCACAACCGGGACGTCAGGCCGGGGTCCTCGGCGCGCCTCGGCGTGATGGTCGGGCCCGCCCCGCAGGACACCGGAGGCCGGCTGCCCAGCCCGATCCATCCGCTGGGGTCGTTGACGCCACTTTCCCGCGCCCCCTAGACTCCCCGGGGCATGGCCGCCAAGCGCAAGGAGCACCCCGCCGTCACCGCCGTGCGCCGGTCCGGGTCCGGCAAGGTCAAGGTCGCCGTGTCGGACATCGACGGCGTCCTGCGCGGCAAGTACCTGCACCGCGACAAGTTCTTCGGCTCCATCGAGGGCGGCTTCGGGTTCTGCGACGTGGTGTTCGGCTGGGACAGCAGCGACGTCTGCTACGACAACGCCACGCTGACCGGCTGGCAGCACGGCTTTCCCGACGCCACGGCGCGCATCGCCCTCGAGACGCACCGCAACGTCCCCTGGGACGGCGGCGTGCCGTTCTTCCTGGGCGAGTTCGTCACCGGCGACGGCAGCCCATCGCCGATCTGCCCGCGCCAGACCCTGAAGCGCGTGCTCCGGCGGGCCGAGAAGCTCGGCGTCCGGCCGATGTGCGGCGTGGAGTTCGAGTGGTTCAACTTCGCCGAGACGCCGCAGAGCTGGGCGGCCAAGCGGGGCGTGGGCCCGGAGCCGGTCACCCCCGGCAGCTTCGGCTACTCGCTCCTTCGCATGAACCACCGGCGCGAATACTTCAACGCCCTCATGGACGAGATGCCAGCCTTCGGCGTCCCCATCGAGGGTCTGCACACCGAGACCGGCCCCGGCGTCTACGAGGTCGCCATCGCCTTCAGCGAGGCGCTCGAGGCGGCCGACCGCGCCATCCTCTTCAAGGCCGGAGCCAAGGAGATCGGGGCGCGCTTCGGCGTGATGCCCAGCTTCATGGCCAAGTGGCACCAGCAGTACTCGGGCTGCAGCGGGCACATCCACCAGAGCCTGTCCGACGGCAGGAAGAACCTCTTCTGGGACGCCTCGTCGCCGCGCTCGATGAGCAGGCTCTTCGAGAGCTACCTGGCCGGACAGGTGGCCTGCCTGATGGAGTTCGCGCCGATGTTCTGGCCGACCATCAACAGCTACAAGCGGCTGGTCGACGGCTTCTGGGCCCCGGTCAAGCCGACCTGGGGCGTGGACAACCGGACGGCGAGCTTCCGCGTGCTCGTGCCCAACCCCAAGGCGGCCAGGCTGGAGACGCGCTGCCCCGGCGCCGACGTGAACCCGTACCTGGCCATGGCCGCGGTGATCGCCGCGGGCCTGGACGGCGTCGAGAAGGGCCTCGAGCTGACGACCCCGCCCATCACCGGGACGAACCAGGGCGCGGAGGACGTCCCGCGCGCGCCGCGCACCTTGATCGAGACCACCCGCACCTTCAAGCAGTCGACCATCGCGCGCGACTGGCTCGGCGACGCCTTCGTCGACCACTTCGCCGCCACCCGCGAGTGGGAGTGGCGGCAGTGGCTGGACGGCGTCACCGACTGGGAGCTGAAGCGGTACTTCGAGATCATCTGATGACCATCACGCGCTTCTCCTTCCCCACCACCATCCACTTCGGCCCCGGCGCCCGCAAGCTCGCCGGGCCGCACCTGCGCGAACAGGGGCTGAAGCGGGTGCTGCTGGTGACCGACAAGGGGCTGGCCGCCTTGCCGCTGGTCGCCGAGCTGAGGGCCGAGCTCGAGGCCGCCGGCCTGGCCGTGGCGGTGTTCAGCGGCATCTGGGGCAACCCGACCAGCGGCCAGGTGATGGGCGGGGCGGCGGCCTTCCAGGCGCATGGCGCCGACGGCGTGGTCGGCGTCGGCGGCGGCGCCGCGCTCGACGTGGCCAAGGTCGTCGGCCTCGTCGCCAACCACCCCGGTGACGTCATGAGCTACGCGTGGGACCACCCCCAGGTGCGCCCCATCAAGGGGACCCTGCCGTACTTCGCCGCGCTGCCGACCACGGCGGGCACCGGGAGCGAGGTGGGCCGGAGCAGCGTCATCAGCGAGGAGGCCACGCACGTCAAGCGGGTCATCTTCTCGCCGCGGCTCCTGGCCAGGGTGGTGTTCGCCGACCCCGAGCTGACGCTGGGCCTCCCGCCCGCCGTGACCGCCGCCACGGGCATGGACGCGCTGACGCACAACATCGAGAGCTACCTCTCGCCGGCCTACCACCCGCTCTGCGATGGCATCGCGCTGGAGGGCACGCGCCTCGCCTCGCGGGCGCTGCTCACCGCCGTGCGCCAGCCGGGGAACCTGCCGGCGCGCGCCGACATGATGATGAGCTCGATGATGGGCGCCATCGCGTTCCAGAAGGACCTGGGCGCGGTGCACTCGTGCGCCCACGCGCTGGGCACGGTGTGCGACCTCCACCACGGCCTGGCCAACGCGCTCATGATCGACACGGTCCTGGAGTGGAACCTGGAGGCCGTGCCGGCCCGGTTCGACGAGCTGGCGCACGCGGCCGGTGTGGCCGGCGGCGGCCCGGCCTTCGTGCCCTGGCTGCGCACGCTCAAGCGTGAGCTCGGCATCCCCGCCAGCCTGGCGGCGGTGGGCGTGCGGCGCGACCAGGTGGCGCACCTCGTCGAGGTGGCCAGCGCCGACGTCTGCCACCAGACCAACCCGCGGCCGTGCGCCGCGGCGGACTTCGAGCGGCTCTTCCTGCAGGCGCTCTGAGCCGCTCGGGCCCGCCATGAGCCACCGCCTCAAGATCGGCCTCTCGGCGTGCTTCTTCCACGCCGATGCGGCGCGCCCGATCTTCACCGGCAAGACGCTCCAGTACGTCGAGCAGTCGCTGGCGCACTGGGTCATGTCGACCGGCGCGCTGGCGGTGATGATCCCCAGCCCGGTGGGCGAGACCCGAAGGGGCGACGCGACGCTGGACGACTATGCGGGGTGGCTCGGCGGCCTGGTGCTCGAGGGCGGCTCCGACGTCTGGCCGGGCAGCTACGGCGAGACCCCGCTCCAGGAGCGGTGGGCCGGGGACCGCGTCCGCGACGAGTACGAGCTGGCGCTGCTCCAGGCCTTCGCCGGGGCCGGCAAGCCGGTGCTGGGCGTCTGCCGCGGCCTGCAGCTCCTCAACGTCGCGTATGGCGGCACGCTCTACCAGGACATCGCGACGCAGCGGCCCGACGCGCTGCCGCACCGGGACGCCGCCCTGTACGACCGCCACCTCCACGACATCGAGCTCCTGCCGGGCTCACGGCTCGCCGCGCTCTTTCCCGGGCTCGTCACCGCCCGGGTCAACAGCGTCCACCACCAGGCCATCAAGGACCTGGCCCCGGGCCTGGTGGCCGAGGCGCGAAGCCCCCGCGATGGCCTGATCGAGGCGGTGCGGCGGCCAGGTGACGGCTTCGTCGCGGCCGTGCAGTGGCACCCCGAGTTCCACCGCGCCGATCTCGGCACGCTGGACGACAGCCCCATCCTGCAGGACTTCCTCGACGCGGTCCGCGCCGTGCCCGACCCATGAACCTCTTGAAGATCCAGAACCCGGCCACCGGCGAGCTGCTGGCCGAGACCCCCGCCGACGACGCCGCCAGCGTGGCCGAGAAGGCGCTGCGGGCCAGGACCGCGCAGGCCGACTGGGCCGCCAGGCCGCTGGCCGAGCGCAGGGCCTGCCTGCAGCGGTTCCGGGCCGCCGTCGCCAGCCAGTCCGAGGCGCTGGCCACCACGCTGACCTCCGAGGTCGGCAAGCCGATCCGCCAGTCGCGCAACGAGCTCGACGGCCTGCTGACCCGCCTCGACTTCTTCCTGGCCGAGGTCGAGCGCTGCACGGCCACCGAGACCGTGTTCGCCGAGGGGGGGATGACCGAGCGCATCGGCCACGAGCCGCTCGGCGTGGTGGCCAACATCTCGGCCTGGAACTACCCCTACTTCGTCGGCGGCAACGTGTTCGTGCCGGCGCTGCTGACGGGCAACGCGGTGCTCTACAAGCCCTCGGAGCTCGCCACCCTGACCGGCCTGCACATCGCGCGGCTGCTGCACGAGGCCGGCGTCCCGCGCGACGTGTTCGTGCCGCTGGTCGGCGCGGGCGAGGTGGGCGCGGCGCTCCTGGCGCAGCCGGTGGATGGGGTGTTCTTCACCGGCTCCCACGCCACCGGCGTGAGGATCGCGGCGACCATGGGCCCTCGCCTGGTCAAGCTGCAGCTCGAGCTGGGGGGCAAGGACCCGATCTACGTCTGCGAGGACGCCGACATCGAGGTGGCGGCGGCGTCGCTGGCCGACGGCGCCATGTACAACGCCGGGCAGAGCTGCTGCTCGGTGGAGCGCATCTACGTCCAGGCGCGTCTCCATGACGCGTTCGTCGAGGCCTTCCTCGGCGAGGTGCGCGACCTCAGGATGGGCGATCCGATGGAGGAGAGCACCTCCATCGGCCCGCTGACGCGTCGGTCCCAGCTCGACGTGCTGTCGGCCCAGGTGGCCGACGCCCGGAGCAAGGGCGGCGCGCTGCGCCTGGGCGGGCGGCGCCTCGAGCGGGCGGGACACTGGTTCGAGCCCACCGTGTTCACCGGGGCGAGCCACTCGATGGACCTCATGCGGGAGGAGAGCTTCGGGCCCATCATCGGCATCCAGGAGGTGGGCAGCGACGCCGAGGCGCTGGCCCTGATGAACGACACCCGCTACGGCCTGACCGCCGGCGTCTACACGCCCGATGAGGCGCGCGCCCGGGCCATCCTGGCGAGGGTCAAGGCCGGCACGGTGTACTGGAACTGCTGCGACCGGGTCAGCCCGCGCCTGCCCTGGTCGGGGCGGGGCGACTCTGGCGTGGGCCTGACCCTGTCGACCTACGGGATCCAGACCTTCACGCGGCCCAGGGCCTGGCATCTGCGAGACCTTCGAGCTCCGCAGCACTGAAGGGACGTTCCTTCACTCCGGGGCGTCCTCCGGTCCGAGCCCGTCCAGCACCAGCCGGTGCGCCTTCCGCCCCCCCCGCGCCACGTCGTGTGGCGCGGACTCGTGGGCCAGGAGCACCTGGGCCGTGTGGACGGCCCGGGCCACCAGCATGCGCGCCCCGTCACGGAGCTCGGTGCTCCTCCGCACGTGGTCGACGTTCCGCTCCATGTCCTCGGCCGACCACCCCAGGCTGTGCGCCACGAAGGGGAACTGTGGGAACTGGCAGCCGAGCTCGCCGAAGAAGGTCAACATCTGGCCGGCCACCGCCTGCACGTTGTCCTGCCCGCCGGTGATGATGAAGGCGGCCACCTTGTTGCGCAGGAGCACGCGG
This sequence comes from Anaeromyxobacter sp., assembly GCA_031396105.1. Taxonomy (GTDB): domain Bacteria; phylum Myxococcota; class Myxococcia; order Myxococcales; family Anaeromyxobacteraceae; genus JADKCZ01. Next base: position 11,494 of record JANNKC010000274.1, on the reverse strand, counting down.
TTGGCGATGGTGATCTGGTTCTGGATGCAGTTCATCCGCTCCACCATCTTGAAGTAGAGCGAGCTGGCGGCGCCCCAGCGGATGGGCGTGGCCACCAGGAACACGTCGGCCCAGTGGACGAAGGCCTCGTAGACCCGGTCGAGCTGGTCGCCCGGGTCCATCTGCGTGATGGAGCAGGGCCAGGTGCAGGCGCGCGCGCTCTTCGAGTAGTAGCCTTCGCAGGCCCGGAAGGTGAGGTCGGCGAGCCGGATGGTGCGCGTCTCGGCGCCCAGCTCCTTCCCCGCGAACTCCATGGCCGCCCCGAGGAGCGCCTCGGAGGTCGAGTAGCGGGGGTTCCTGGCGTCCATGTTGGTGGTGGAGATCCCGACCACGCGGACGCCGCCGGGCGCCCGCTCCAGCCGGCGCGCCAGCGGGTGGGGCGGGTGCTTCCCCCTGGTCCGCGGCGTCGCCGAGTCGAGGTCGACGAGGAGGTGACCTCCCTCCAGGCGCACCTGGTGGCTGGGCACGGCGTCGGCCTCGAAGCCGGGCTCCCCCAGCCCGGTGAGCGCGTGGTACTTCCAGCCGTGCCAGGGGCAGGTGACGTACTCCCCCTCGCACCGGCCCTCGGCGAGCGGCCCGCCGGCGTGGTTGCACACCCCGGAGATCACGCCGTACCGGCCGTCGAGGTTGGTGACCGCAAAGCGCGCCTTGCCGACGGCCGCCGGGGTGACGGGCCGGCTGAACCGCTCCACCGGACCAAGGTCGTGCCATCTGGCCATGGGGTACCTCGATCGCATCACCTCAGCCCTTCATAGTGGGATTCCGCTCGTGCATCTCGCCCAGAAGGCCCTGGCGGCTCGACGTCGCCCGCGGCGAATCGTCAACGGTTGCGGGGTGTATGGGGTCGTGGCGAGGCACGAGCCCAAGAGGGCACAGCACCCGGGGCGTCCTACCGGCGAGAATCTCAACGAGGAGAGGGACCCCGCGCCTCTCCCTGACGAGGCGTGCTCGTTCAACCCAGGAGACCTTCGATGGACTTCGAGAAGGAAGTCGCCCAGCTTCGCCAGTGGTTCGAGAGCCCCCGGTTCAAGGGAATCAAGCGGGTCCACACGGCGCGTGAAGTGGCCGAACAGCGGGGGACCATCCGCCCGGACTTCGCCGTGGCGCGCGGCGCCGCCGAGGCGTTCCACGCCCGGCTCCGCGAGCTCCACGCGCAGGGGAAGTCCATCACCACCTTCGGGCCCTACTCGCCCGGCCAGGCGGTCGCGATGAAGCGGTCGGGGATCGAGGGCATCTACCTCGGCGGGTGGGCCACCTCGGCCAAGGGCTCCGCGCACGAGGATCCGGGCCCCGACCTCGCCAGCTACCCGCTCAGCCAGGTGCCGGACGAGGCGGCGCCCATCGTCCGCGCGCTCCTCACCGCCGACAAGAACCAGTTCTTCGCCCGCGCCCGCATGACCGAGGAGCAGCGCAAGGCCACGCCCGAGGTGGACTACCGGCCGTTCATCATCGCGGACGCCGACACCGGCCACGGCGGCGACGCCCACGTCCGCAACCTGATCCGCCGCTTCGTCGAGGTGGGCGTGCCGGGTTACCACATCGAGGACCAGAAGCCGGGCGTGAAGAAGTGCGGCCACCAGGGGGGCAAGGTGCTGGTCTCCGAGGACGAGCAGGTGAAGCGCCTCTCGGCGGCCCGCTTCCAGCTCGACATCATGGGCGTGCCGGGGATCATCGTGGCCCGCACCGACGCCGAGTCGGCCACGCTCCTCGATGGGCGAAGCGACGACCGCGACCAGCCGTTCATCCTGGGCGCCATCAACGTGTCCCTGCCCAGCTTCAGGGCGGCCTTCCTCGCCATCCTGCGCCAGTTCCAGCGGGCCGGCGTGGAGGAGCTCTCTGGACACGAGTTCTACGCGCTCGGCGACGGCGAGTACGCCGCGGCCGACGCCTGGCTCGCGAAGGCCGGTGTCCCGAAGGCCATCGCCGCGGCCGCCGCCGGGTACCGGAAGGGGACCGTGAGCGTGGACGCGGCGCTCGACCTGGTCTTCGACAAGTTCGTCGACACCTGGCAGCTGGAGGCCGGGATCACCACCTACGCCGAGGCGGTCGGAAACGTCATCGCCTTCCGCCACCACGAGGGCGACCCGCCCCCCATGACCAAGGAGCAGTGGCTGGCCTTGGCCGGGCGCGCGCCGTTCTACCAGGCGCGGGAGAAGGCGCATGCCCTCGGCGTGGACATCACCTGGGACTGTGAGCACGCCAAGACCCCGGACGGCTATTACCAGGTGCGCGGCGGCATCGACTACGCCATCGCCAAGTCGCTCGCGGCGGCCCCCTTCGCCGACATCCTCTGGATGGAGACCAAGACCGCCGACCTGCACGACGCGAAGAAGTTCGCCGGCGCCGTCCACGCCGTCTACCCTGGCAAGATGATGGCCTACAACCTCTCGCCCTCCTTCAACTGGGACACCACCGGGATGAGCGACGAGCAGATGCGGGCCTTCCCGGAGGAGCTCGGGAGGATGGGCTTCGTCTTCAACTTCATCACGTACGGAGGGCACCAGATCGACGGCCTGGCCTCGGAGGAGTTCGCCTCGGCGCTGCGCCAGGACGGCATGCTGGCGCTGGCCCGGCTGCAGCGGAAGTTCCGCCTGCTCGAGTCGGGCTACCGCACGCCGCAGACGCTGGTGGGCGGCCCGCGCGCCGACGCCGGCCTGATGGCCATCTCCGGCCGCACCTCGACCACCAAGGCCATGGGGCAGGGCTCGACCCAGCACCAGCACCTCGTCCAGACCGAGGTGCCGCCCAAGCTCCTGGAGGACTGGATCGACGTCTGGCGGAAGCAGCACGGCGTCGCCGAGAAGCTCAAGGTGTCGCTGAAGCCCCGCACCGCCGGCTCCGACCTGCTCGAGCTCTCGCTGCTGGAACCTGGCGGGCAGGCCAGGGCGAACGTGATCTTCGCCGTGATCCAGGACCGCAAGGGGCGAAACATCCTCTCCATCCGCGATCAGAACAACTTCGACCTGAAGCTCAGGAAGAAGCGGCTCATGACGCTCCTGCAGCTCTTCCTCATGCACCGCTACAAGATCTACTCGGTGCACTACGTGTCGCCCACCGAGGACAACCAGCGCCAGGCCGAGGGCATGAGGACGAAGGGGCTCTTCAGGCTGGTGAACCAGGAAGTCGGCGAGATCATCGTCGCCGACGTGGACCTGGACCGGGTCAAGGAGCTGCTGGCCCCCGACCGGGCGGCGCTCCTGAAGCTGATCCTCGAGGCGTGACCCGGAGAAGGGACCCAGCACCATGATCCGTCAAGACATCCTCCAGGCGTTCCCGGACCTCTTCGGCCGCCAGCGCGTCAACGGGCGCGACCTCGACGTGGACGACACCATCACCCGGCTCTCCCGCGAGCTCGACCCGGCCATCGCCCAGGCGCTCTCCGCCCGGCGGGCCATCCTCCAGTCGCCCTCGCCCGTGGGCGAGAAGTACGCCTGGCCGAAGTGGGACGAGTCCTTCGAGGACCCGATCTCCGGGACGAGCTGGACCTTCCGGCAGATCGTGCAGGGGCTCGTCGACAACTTCCAGGGGCGCGAGAGCCCGTGGCGCTGGAGGCTCAACGACGAGGTGGCCATCCCGGAGCACGTGCACCCGTCACGGAACCCGGGCCTGGAGCTGACCGGGCCGTGGGCCCCCCTCGACATGGCCTTCAACGCGCTCAACAGCCCCGCGCCCATGAACATGCCGGACTTCGAGGACGCCTCGCCGCCCCACTTCCATCCGGAGAGCGCGCCGGCGAGCGAGCCGGTGGGGGTCTTCGCGGCCCTGCAGAACGCCAGGGAGATCCTGGCGGGGAGGTGGAACGGCCAGCCGTACCAGGTGGTGAAGAAGGGCAGGACGCGCACCTACCAGCTCGACAAGCCGCCGGCGGGGTGGCCCACCCGCCTGGCCCGGCCGCCCAGCATCCACCTCCGGTACGACCACGTGACGGTCGACGGCAAGCCGGCCCCCGGCCTGGTGGTCATCACCGTGCTCTGGGCGCTCAACAACTTCGACGCGCTGCGGGCCGCCGGCAGCGGGGTCTACTTCTACGTCCCCAAGATGCAGACGCCCCGCGAGGCGCTCATCGTCGAGCGGCTGCTCTCCCGGCTGGAGGAGCTCATCGGCGTCCCCGCCGGCACCATCAAGGTGAAGATGCTCTACGAGGAGGGCAACGCCGGGCGGTACCTCGCCGCCATCGCCTGGACCTTCCGGCGGCGGCTGCTGGGCACCAACGTCGGCCGGTGGGACTACCTGGGCAGCCTCATCGAGATGTGGAAGGACGACCCGGAGGGCGTCTTCCCGGATCCCCAGTCGGTCGGCATGGCCACGCCGAACATGATCGCCTATCAGCGCTACAACGCGCTGCTCATGCTCATGGGCGGCATGAAGGAGGGCGAGCTCACCAACGCCTCGCCCATCGGCGGCATGGCGGCGGTGATGATCTACCAGAAGGGCGACCCCTACGGCCGCTCCCGGTACAACCCGCTGGCGCTGCGCGCCATGGTCGTGGACAAGCTCCGCGAGCGGCTGCTGGGGCTGGTGTTCGTGCCGGAGGGCGCCGCGGCGGCGAAGGCGACGCTCGACGACATCCTCGCTGGCCGCGTCAAGGGCAGGCTGTACGACTGCTACCGGCAGAGCTGGGTGGCCAGCCCCGAGGTCGAGTACGTGGCCGCCGGCAACGGTCCATTGCAGGCCAAGCTGGGCGACCTGCAGGCGCTCATCGACCGGCCGCTCGAGACCGTGGAGCTGAACGGGAAGCCGGTCCCGACCACCGCGAGCGGGCTCTCGCCGGCCGAGCGGGAGCTGCTCCAGTCGCGCGGGGTCCTCGACCCCTCGGGCCGGATCACCCCGAGCCAGGTCACCCGCGAGTCGCTCGACGCTCCCGAGAAGCTGCTCACGAAGGCGCGGTGGGACGCCATCTACCAGCCGCCCACCGGCGACGTCACCATCGAGCACGTCCAGCACTCCTTCTACATGGCGGCCAACTACGGCTTCCAGATCCTGAACGGCAACTTCGCGGCGGCCATCGACGACTACGAGCTGAAGCTGCGCTTCATGAACGACCTCGCCACCTACCGCATCTACGTCTCGTGGCTCTGGTCCCTGGCGCACCACCAGGCGCCCATCTCCAGGGACGGCCACCTGCTCCGCCAGGTGCTCACCGAGGACGGCGTGGTGCTGGGGAAGAAGGCCGAGGCGGTCAAGGCCGGGACTGGCTTCGACCGCGCCCTCTTCGAGAAGGTCTTCGCCTATCACGACGAGTGGACGGCGGCCTTCTTCGCCGAGCAGGACCGGAGCGGCGCGCCGGGCCGCTTCGACCGCGCCAAGGCGCCGGTGATCATGGAGCTGCTCAAGCGGCAGCTGCTGTCACCCCGCTACGTCCAGCACAGCGCCCGCGTGCTCTTCATCATCGGGCAGGCGAAGCCTGGCCTCCACGGGCAGATCCTGGAGGCCATCTTCGACCTTTCGCGGGAGGAGGTCGCTCGCCGCGTCGGGGCCGGAACGATGGACCGGTCGGCGCTCGAGGCGCACGACTACGCCCTGGACTCGGCAGGCGCCGCGGCGGCGGCGCCTTGAGCCGGGCCACCGGGCCTGGCGAGAGCCGAGTGCCACCCGGGAAGCCGAGACCACGAGTCCCAGGGAAGACCGCGGCCCAGCGTCGGCCGGTCTCGGCTGGAGGCCCCGCCCTGACCATCGTGGGGATCGGGGCGTCCGCGGGGGGCCTGCTCGCGCTGGAGCAGTTCTTCAAGAACGTGCCGGCCGACATGCCGGTCGCCTTCGTGGTGATCCAGCACCTCGATCCCGACCACACCAGCTTGCTGCAGGAGCTGCTGCAGCGGGTCTGCTCCCTGCCGGTGGTCCAGGCCACGGACGGGATGCGCCTCGCGCCCGGCACCGTCTACGTCATCCCGCCGAACGGCGAGCTGGAGGTCTTCGACGGGGGGCTGCTGCTCAGCCAGCCGACCGAGCCGCGCGGGCAGCGCATGGCGGTGGACACCTTCTTCCGCTCGCTGGCCGACGAGCAGGGGGCCCGCGCCGTGGGGGTGGTCCTCTCCGGCAGCGGCAGCGACGGATCGCTGGGGCTGCGCGCCATCCACGCCGCCGGGGGCCTCTGCATGGTCCAGGATCCCGCCAGCGCCAAGTTCGGGGGCATGCCGGACAGCGCGCTCCGGACGAGGGTCCCGGCGCTGGTCGCGCACGCGGAGCAGCTCCCGGCGCTGATCGGCCGGGCGCTCGATGGCCTCGGCGACGCGGGCACTCCGCCGCCGACCTCGCCCGCCCTGGCGGCCGGCCTGGCGCGCATCCTCAAGGTGGTGCGCGCCCAGACGGGCTGCGACTTCTCCCTCTACAAGAGGAGCTCCATTCGCCGCCGCGTCGAGCGTCGCATGGCGGCCAACGCCATCGAGGACCTCCAGACCTACGCGCGCCACCTGCAGGAGAACGCGGCGGAGGTGAAGGCCCTCTTCAGGGACCTCCTCATCAACGTCACCAGCTTCTTCCGGGACCAGGCGGCCTTCGCCGCGCTGCAGGCGAAGGTCCTGCCCCGGCTGCTCGAGGGCAAGGCGGCGGGGGACACCCTGCGGGTCTGGGTGGCGGGGTGCGCCTCGGGCGAGGAGGCCTACTCCATCGCCATCCTGCTGCGGGAGGCGATGGAGGAGGTCCACCGCGACCTGCGGATCCAGATCTACGGCACGGACCTCGACGCCGAGGCCATCGCCGCGGCCCGCACCGGCGTGTTCCCGTCCGGCATCGCCGCGGACCTCTCCCCGGATCGGCTGGAGCGCTTCTTCGTGAAGGAGGAGGCCGGCTACCGGATCAAGAAGGAGATCCGCGAGCTGGTGGTGTTCGCCGTCCAGGACCTGGTCAAGGACCCGCCCTTCACCCGCCTGGACCTGATCAGCTGCCGGAACGTCTTCATCTACCTGGAGGCGGAGCTGCAGGACCGGCTCCTCTCGCTGTTCCACTACGCCCTGGGTCCGGGCGGCGTGCTCCTCCTCTCGCCCGCCGAGGGCGTCGGGAGCCGAGCCGACCTGTTCGAGCCCATCGACCGGAAGTGGCGGCTCTTCCGGGCCAGGCGCACCACCGCGGCGGCCCAGGCCGCGCCGAGGGCCGGCCTGTCGTGGTTGAAGACCTTCGCCGGGAGCGACATCATGCCGAAGAACCCCGAGACCGACGGCGCCGAGCTGACCAGGCGCACGCTGCTCCAGTGCTACGCGCCCGCCTCGGTGCTGGCGGACCTGGAGGGCACCATCCTCTACGTGCATGGCGACACCGGCCCATTCCTCCGGCCCGCGCCGGGCCAGGCCACCCTCAACGTGGTGGCGATGGCGCGGGGGAGCCTGCAGCTCGACCTGCAGGCCGCGCTCCACCAGGTGGCCACCAAGGGGAAGGCGGTCCGCTGCTCGGTCCCCCGGCTCAGGTCGGCCGGCCGGCGGTTGGGGTTCAGCGTGATGGTCCGGCCGGTCCCGGCGCTGAAGGGTGGGCAGCGGCTGCTCCTGCTGAGCTTCCAGGAGGAGAAGGTCCTCCCACCCGCCAAGCCGGGCGGCGGCAAGGTCTCGGCTCGGTCGACCGAGTCGGCCAAGGTCCAGGAGCTCCGGCATGCGCTCGCCGCCACCCGGGAGAGCCTCCAGGGCACCATCGAGGAGCAGCAGACCTCCCGGGAGGAGCTCCAGTCGACCAACGAGGAGCTGCAATCCACCAACGAGGAGGTTCAGGCCAGCAACGAGGAGCTGGAGACGGCCAAGGAGGAGCTGCAGTCGGTCAACGAGGAGCTCACCACCGTCAACGCGGAGCTCCAGACGAAGGTGGATCAGCTCTCCGCCATGCAGGACGACCTGAAGAACGTCTTCGACGCCATCAGCGTGGGCACGGTCTTCCTGGACGAGCGGCTGAGGGTCAAGCGCTTCAGCCGGGAGGCGTGCCGGGTCTTCCGGCTGGTCGCGACCGACGTGGGCCGACCCCTGGCCGACATCAAGTCCAGCCTGGTGGAGTGCGACCTCCTCCCCGACGCCGAGGCGGTGCTCCAGTCCCTGGCGCCGATCGAGCGGGAGGTGCGCAGCGTGGACGGGTCCTGCTACCTGGCGCGCCTCCTGCCCTACCGCACCGTGGAGAACTCCATCCGGGGCGTGGTCCTCACCTTCATGGACGTCACCAAGCGGGTCGAGGCCGAGGCCGCCGAGCAGGAGCAGCGCACCTTGTCGGAGAGCATCGTGGACACGGTGCGAGAGCCGCTCCTCGTGCTGGACGGCGAGCTGCGGGTGGTGTCCGCCAGCCACTCATTCCACGCCAGCTTCGGGACCTCGCACGCCAGCACCATCGGGCGGCCGGTCTACGAGCTGGCCGGCCACCGCTGGGACATCCCTCGCCTGCGTGAGCTGCTCGAGACCATCCTGCCGCGGGACCAGGCGTTCGAGGGCTTCGAGGTGAGCGCCCCGGCGCCCGACGGGGGCCAGCGGAGCACGCGGCTGAATGCCCGGCGACTCCTCGGCCCCGCTGGCGGCCGCCCGCTCATCCTGCTGGCGTTCGGGCCGTAGGCCGGGGCGCGGGGCTGACCAGCCGGCGGCGGCGCTGGTGGCCGGCTGGCTCGGCCGCAGGGGGCCGGGGTGCCGGCCCCGAGACGACCAAGGGCTCCCGGCGGTCGCCGGAAGCCCTGGTCCCGTCACTTCAACTGGCTGCCGCCGGCGCCCCGGTTCAGGGGACGTTGATGCAGGTACCGAACGGGGCCGTGTCCACCCTGCCATCGCCCTCGAAGCTCCGGCTGATGACCTGACCGGTGACGAGGCCATTGGTGAACTGCACGGCGGCCAGCGGCGCCAGGATGGTGCCGTCGATGGTGGTCCCCTGGATGTCCAGGCCCGTCGCGGTGGGGAAGTTGAGCAGCATGCGGCCGCTCGGCAGGCCGTTCAGGTTCCAGACCAGGTCCTTCAGCTGAGCGGTGCCCGAGCCGGTCACGTTGACGAGGACGCTGGAGCTGGCAGGGACCCGCACCTCCACGCCCTGGGCGCCGGTCAGCAGCTCAGACGGCACCGTGAAGACGTTGAGCGTGGCGCTGGTGCCCTCCAGGAGGATGGTGCCGCCCTGCAGCGTGGTCGTGCCGTTGGCCGGGAGCGGCGCGAGCGAGGCCGAGAAGGCGAGGAGGTAGGTCGAGGCCGCCGCGAAGTCGAGGGGCCTGCCGTAGGTCACGGTGCCCGCCACGACCACGTCGCAGATCCAGCAGAGCTGATCGCCGTAGATCACGTCACCGTTGACGGTGCCATGCTTGAACTTCAGGTCATTGCCGATGAGCAGCGCCAGCGACCCCGGGGGCAGCCCCCGGCCGATGGAGTAGTAGTAGGCCTCGAAGTCGCCGCCGACGCCGACGGCGCCCTCCACGGAGGAGCCGTTGCCGAGGAACCCCTCCAGCGTGAAGACGTCGAACGGCTTGGCCGGCCCGAGGTCGCGGCACACCAGCGGCGGCGAGGCGGCGCAGACCCCGCTCGTGCAGGTCGCGCCGGCCGCGCACACGTTGCCGCAGGCCCCGCAGTTGGCCTCGTCGGCGCCGGTGTCCACGCAGGCACCTCCACACACGGTGCCGCTGCAGCCGGTGCAGCTGCCGAGCGCGATGCTGTTCGAGTCGAGCGTCACGGCGCCGTTGCGTGCCAGCACCCGGCCGGAGACGGTGGCGCCGGTGGCGAGATCGATGCTGGTCAGCGCCAGGATGCTCCCGAGGAAGGCGGTGCCCGTGCCGATGGTGGCGGAGCTGCCGACCTGCCAGAACACGTTGCAGGGCTGGCCGCCGTTGATCATCCGGATCGAGGCGCTCGAGGCGGTGGTCAGGGTGCTGGCGATCTGGAAGATGAACACCGCCCCGGGGGTGCCCTGGGCGTCGAGGACGAGTTCTCCGGACAGCAGCGCCGAGCTCGAGAAGCAGTAGACGCCCGCCACCAGCGTGCGGCCGGCGAGGTCGACGTTGGAGGAGTCGAAGTCGCAGGCCCGGGAGGCCAGGTCCGTGTAGGCCGCCGTGAGGTCGGTCTGCGCCTGGAGCGCCACCGCGTCGGCGGCGTGGGTCGTCCCGCCGCTGACGAGACCGGGCGGGAAGCCCGTGACCGCGCTCCCCGGCGAGACCCCGAGGTCGCCCGTCACGTTGGTCGGCCCCGTGTTGGTGACGGTCTGACCAGCCAGGACCGCGAAGCCGTTCGCCGAGCTGAGGATCGGCAGCGTGGCGAGGCCTGGCCGCGACCCCGGCTCGCCCTGGGGCGACGGGGCGCCACAGGCCGCCAGGGCCACGACCGAGAGGCAGGCCAGCGCGATGCGGGCGAGGCGGCTGGACCTGCCCGACGGGTCCGGATGATCGACGCCCGGACTCGGCGCCTGGAGGGAAGGGACGGCGGTGGCGGGTCGCTGGCTGAAAGCGGGCATCGAGTGGCTCCGTTCTGACTGCGGCACCGATGGTGCGGAACGCCCGCGCCATGCTCTGGTGTGGTGATGGGAGCCACTGCATCTTCCAGGCCGCGGGCTCAGGCCTCGCCCATCTACTCGCCGTGAAGCCGGCGCCTGCTCGTGCCCGGTGGCGAACGCTCCTCGGGCGTTCACCGGACGCGCGGCCGCCCTGGCCTCGGGCTGGCCGGTCCGGTCTTGCCGCTCGGACGCCGGCGGGCGCCGGCTGCCCCTGGTGTTCGTCCGGCTCCCGTCCAGCCGGGTGGCCGCGGCCGCTCGCGCGTCCGTTCGCGAACGCTCCCGGACGCTCTGCCCCTCGAGCCGCTTCGCGCGCGCCGCAAGCGAATCAGTGGGTTGGCGGCCCCAGGCGGCGGGCACGCCGGGTGCTCCTGCCACCTCTCATGCCAAGGATGGTGCAGTGCTGCCTCGCCTTCTCACTCCTGCTCCTCGCGGCGCCGGCGCGCGCCGGCGACTACAGCGGGCTCGACGTCACGCTCCACTACGGAGCGGACCAGTACGATGCCGTCGGGCTGAAGAGCGGCCTGGGCGGCGTGAGCGGCTCGGCCCTCCTCCGGGGCACCTCCACCCACCTCGGCGCGACCATCATCTACTGGAGCGGCATGGGCGAGCTCGGCGTCATCGGAGAGGTCGGCCGCCCGCGCCAGGACGGCAGCACCACCTTGCTCGGCCTGCTCGGCGGCCTGGGCTTCGAGCTGGGGCCGCTGCGGCTGGAGGCGCTCGGCGAGCTGGGGGCCCACCGGTACGGGGACGTGCTGCAGGACCCGGGGGTGGTCTCGCGGAGCCAGAAGGAGGCGTGGCTCGTCTCGGTGGGAGTCCGGCCGGGCCTCACGCTGCGGCTGGGCCCGAACGGCACGCTGCTGCTCGGCCTGTGGGCCTTCGCGCGCTGGGACGTCACCAGCCAGGACGTCCAGGTGGACCTGGGCGGCCTCGACCCCTCCACCTACCGGCTCGGCGGCTCGCAGTACGGCGCGGCGATCCGGGCGGGCTTCTCCCTCTAAACGACCGAGCACGAATCGAGATCACCCCGGACGCCCCGAGC
>JANNKC010000253.1:0-2941 GCA_031396105.1 Anaeromyxobacter sp. | reverse complement strand
CGCCTGGTTCCTGGTCCCGCTCGCGATCGACGCCAGGACGGAGGCGTGCTGCCCTCGAAGCTCGGCGAACACCACCGGGGTCTCGGCGCACGCCGCGAGGTCGGCCCGGCCCTCCAGCAGGGCGTCGAGGGCCAGCTTCCCCATCTGGTGGGTCAGGAGCGTGACCTCCAGGCCTTCGGTGGCGAAATACCCCCTGGCATGGGCGACCCGGACCAACCAGAAGTTGGGCAGCGCGGCGGTGGCGAGCGTGAGCGGCTCCAGCGGCACGGGGCCGCGCTGCTGCGTGCAGCCGCACGCCACCGCGACGGCGATCTGCAGCGACAACAGTCTCATCGTGCGACCCCCCGGTCGACGCGGAATGCGACCGCGGGGGCCGCCACGGTGTCCTGGGCGTTGCCGCCGCAGCCGTGTCGGTGACCGCCGACGCCCCCCTAGGTTTGCACCCTCCCGGACGTTCCGCAAGGGGCTCGGTGTGCGCCACGGGTGCGCCCGCCGACCTGATGCAACGGACCGGCCCGGGGGAAGGCACCGGCTCGATCGCGCCTACCGGTAGAGCACGCCCGGCAGCCAGAGGCCGATGGCCGGGAAGAGGTAGAGCAGGAAGACCGCCAGGACCTGGATCGCCATGAAGGGCATCATGCCCGCGAAGATCTGGTTCAAGGTGACGTGCGGCGGTGCCACGCCCTTCAGGTAGAAGGCCGCCATCGCCACCGGCGGCGAGAGGAAGGCGGTCTGCAGGTTGAGCGCCACCAGCAGGCCGAAGAAGAGGGGGTCGATGTCGAAGTGCCCGAGCAGCGGGATGAAGATGGGCATGAAGATGACGATGATCTCCGTCCACTCCAGCGGCCAGCCGAGCAGGAAGATGATGCTCTGGGCCAGCAGCATGAACTGGACCGGGGTCAGGTCCAGGCCGAGCACCCACCGCTCGATGAGCCCCTGGCCGCCCAGCAGCGCGAAGGCCGCGGAGAAGATGCTCGAGCCGACGAAGAGCCAGCACACCATGGCCGTGGTCTTGGCGGTCAGGAAGACCGAGTCCTTGAGCACGGACCAGGTGAAGCGCCGGTAGGCGGCGGTGAGGAGCATGGCGCCGGCGGCGCCGAGCGCCGCGGCCTCCGTGGGCGTGGCCCAGCCGAAGACGATGGAGCCGAGCACCGAGAGGATGAGCATCGTGAGCGGGAAGAAGGAGGTGAGCAGCATCTTCAGGATCTCGAGCCGCTCGAAGGTGAAGAAGGCGTACAGGACCGCCAGGAGGAGCAGCGCCACCGCCGCCGCGATCCAGTAGGCGGGGGGAGCCGGCGTTCGCTCGCCCACCGCGGGCGGCGGGGCCGGGGCCGGGGTGGCCGCCGCTTCGGCCGGCCGCGGGGTGGGCTCGGCGCCCGGGGGTTCCGCCACGCCGGGCGCCGCCTCGTCGGAGGGCGGCTCCTGCACGCCCTGGTACTCGGTGGCGCTGCCGCCGCCCGTCTCGCCCACCTCCTGCAAGCCGCCCGTGTCGACGAGGCGGGAGGCCGTGAGGCCCATCCAGCTGGTTCCCAGGACCGCGGCCAGCAGGAGCGCAGGCAGCAGCGCGATGCCCACCTGGCCAAGGACCTGGCGGCGGGAGACGCCTGGCGGCGGCCGCGCCAGCGCGGCCAGGAGGCGCGGGATGGCCCGGCGGTGCTGGCCGCCGGCCAGGACCTTCGAGGTGTCGGACAGCACCACGCGCCGCTCGGACTCGGGGGGCATGGGCGCCAGGCCGGGCCGCAGCTTCGCCAGGATCACCACGTAGCCGATGTAGAGGGCCGTCAGCATGAGCCCCGGGAAGAAGGCGCCCGCGTAGAGCTGGACCACCGAGACCCCGGCGGTGGCCCCGTAGAGGATGAGCAGCACCGACGGCGGGATGAGGATGCCGAGGCAGCCGCCCGCGGTGATGACGCCGGCGGAGAGCCGGACGTCGTACCCGGAGCGGAGCATGGCCGGCAGCGCCAGCAGCCCCATCAGCGTCACCACCGCGCCGACGATGCCCGTTGCGGTCGCGAACAGCGCGCAGGTGGCGAGCGTCGCCACTGCGAGCGAGGCGGGGACACCCTTGAGCGCGATGCGCAGGCTCTTGAACAGGCCGTCGAGAATGTTTGCACGCTCGACCAGGTAGCCCATCATCAGGAACAGCGGGATCGACACCAATGCATCATTGTTGAGCACCGTGAAGGTGTTCGTGGTGAGCAGATAGAATACGCGGTTGTCGAAGAACGCCGTCCCCGCCTGGAAATACGCGTAGTAACCGAACCCGACGCCGAGCGCCATCAGGGTAAAGGCGACCGGGAACCCGATCATGATCGCGAAGACCAGGATCCCCAGCATTGCCAGTGCGACTCCCGGATCGCTCATGCCGCTTCCCCTTCAGCGGCCCGTTTGCGCGCCGCTTCCGCGAGAATCTGGTTCTCGAGTTCCTCGACGTCGTGCAGACGTGCCGGCCACTCCCCCTCGCGCAGGCACAACACGCAGCGCAGAACCTCGGCCAGGCCCTGCAGCGCCATCAGCCCGGCGCCGATGGGAATCATCATCTTCAGCGGCCAGATCGGCACGCCCGCCGGACTGTTGACGCTGACCTCGAAGAGGCGATGCGACTCGTAGCCGTAAGCCCAGCCGGCAATGACCAGGGCAAGGATGCCGGGAAAGAAAAACACGACGTACAGAAACAGTTCGACGCCCGCCTGGGTGCGCTGGGGCCACCGCCGGTAAAACATGTCGGCGCGCACATGGCCGCCGCGCGACAGCGTGTACGCGCCCGCCATGTAGAAGATGGCGCCGTACATCAGGTAACTCATGTCGAACGCCCAACTGGTCGGGTCGTCGAGCACATAGCGTACGAACACCTCGTAGCAGGTGCCGAACGTCAGGATCATGATGCACCAGGCGAATGCGTGCCCGACGGTCTTGCTCAACTGGTCGATGGTGTAGATGA
>JANNKC010000213.1:0-14430 GCA_031396105.1 Anaeromyxobacter sp. | reverse complement strand
GACCGAGAACGCGGTGCCGGACGGCTGCTTCCGCGACTGGATCGCCGAGGAGGTGACCGGGACCTTCCCCGACCTCTCCATGCAGATCCGCTCGGAGCGGTGCAACCACTGCGCCGACACGCCCTGCGTGGCCGCCTGCCCGACCGGCGCCAGCCACGTGGGCGAGGGAGGCACGGTGCTGGTGACGGCCCGCAAGTGCACCGGCTGCAAGGCCTGCATCGCCTCCTGTCCGTACGACGCCCGCTCGGTCCACCCCGACGGCCACGTGGACAAGTGCACCTTCTGCCTGCACCGGGTGAAGGCCGGGAAGCTGCCGGCCTGCGTGGAGGTCTGCCCCACCCGCACCCTCACCTTCGGCGACCTGAACGACCCGGCCTCGCCGCTGGCCATGCTGCTGGCGCGCCGCCGCTTCAACGTGCTGCAGCCGGGCGCCGGCACCCGCCCTCACGTCTTCTTCCTGGTCTAAGCGGAGCGCGCCATGACCGAGCTCGACCTCTCCCGCCACAGCCCGCTCCTCGACCCCTCGCTCCACGTATGGGGCTGGGAGATCCCCGTCTACCTCTTCCTGGGCGGCCTGGCCGCCGGCGCCATGATGCTGCTGCCGCTCCTGGCGGCGCGGGCCGGCCCACCGTCGCGCTGGTCCCGCTGGCTCGGCTTCGCGGTGCCGCTCCTGGTGACCGTGGGGATGGGGGCGCTCCTGCTCGACCTGGAGCACAAGCTCCACGTCTACCGCTTCTACCTGGCCTTCCGCTGGTCCAGCCCGATGTCCTGGGGCGCCTGGATCCTGCTGCTGGTCTACCCGGTCTCGCTCCTGTGGGCGCTCGCGGCCCTCGACGAGGAGGAGGCGGCGGCGCTGGCGCGGCGGGCCGGACCGCTCGGGCGCCTGGTCACGGCCGGACGGGCCCTGGCGCTGCCCCGGCTGACGGCGCTCCGCTGGGCCAGCCTCGTGGTGGGGCTGGGGCTGGGCGTCTACACCGGCATCCTGCTCTCGGCGCTGGGCGCCCGCTCCCTCTGGGCATCGCCGGTGATGGGCCCGCTCTTCCTGGCGTCCGGCGTCTCCTCCGGCGCCGCCCTGCTGGCCCTCTTCCCGCTCGAGACGCGGGAGCGGCGCTGGCTCGGCGGGGCTCACTACAAGGCGATGGCCGCCGAGGCGGTCCTGCTGCTCCTCTTCGCCCTCGGCCTCGCCTCCGGCGGCGCGGCCGGCAAGGCGGCGCTGGCCAGCCTGGTGCAAGGCCCCTACGCCCTCGCCTTCTGGGGGCTCGTGGTGGGCTGCGGCCTGGGGCTGCCGCTGCTGGTCGAGGCCGCCGAGGCGCGGACCCGGCTGCGCCACACGGTGCTCGCGCCGGCGCTGGTGCTGGTGGGCGGGCTGGCGCTCCGCTGGGTGATGGTGGCGGCGGGACAGGCCTGAGCCCGGGTGCGCCCGGCGCCGCCTCGCCCCATCGAACCCTGACGCCCAGGGGCTGGCTCTCCCCGGTGGCGGCCCTCCGCCGCCAGCGGTAGAGATCCACCTTCCCTCGAAGGAGCCGCACCTCGCCATGGACGCCCCCGCCTCGACCGCCGGCTCCGCTGCCGCGCCGCCAACCGCCCGCGACCCGGTCTGCCACATGGAGGTGGACACCCTGGCGCCCAAGGGCGGCCAGTGGGACTTCCAGGGCACGACCTACTACTTCTGCAACCCGAAGTGCCTGGCCAGGTTCAGCGCCGACCCGGCCACCTACCTGGCGCGCGCGCCCGGCGAGCCCGCTCCGCCGCCGCCACCGCTGGCCGCTCCGCCCGGGGCCGAGGTGGTCTGGGTCTGCCCCATGTGCCCGGAGGTGAAGGAGCGGACGCCGGGCCCCTGCCCCACCTGCGGCATGGGGCTGGAGCCGCTGGTGGTGGGCGGGATGCCGTCGGCCGAGGAGCCGCCCAACCCCGAGTACACCAGCATGTCGCGCCGCTTCTGGTGGGGCCTGGCGCCCACGCTGGCGCTGCTCGGCGTGGCCATGGGCGACATGGCGGCCGGCATGACGCTCTCGCACGCCATGGGGGCGCGCCCCTTCGGGCTCCTGCAGGCGGCGCTGGCCGCGCCGGTGGTGCTCATCGGCGGCTGGCCCTTCTTCGAGCGGGCCTGGGTGTCGCTCCGGACGTGGAAGCTCAACATGTTCACGCTGATCGGGATCGGCACGGCCGCCGCCTTCCTCTTCAGCGCCGCCGCGGTGCTGCTGCCGCCCTCCGCCTTCCCGGCCGAGTACCTGCAGCACGGCGCGCCGCCGCTCTACTTCGAGTCGGCCGCCGTGATCATCGAGCTGGTCTGCCTGGGGCAGCTGCTGGAGCTGCGGGCGCGCGGCCGGGTCTCCGGCGCCATCCGGGCGCTCCTCAAGCTCTCGCCCAAGGTGGCGCGACGGCTGGCCGACGACGGCAGCGAGGCCGACGTGGAGGTGGGGGCGGTGCGGGTGGGCGACCTCCTGCGGGTGCGCCCCGGCGAGAAGGTGCCGGTTGACGGCGTGGTGGTCACCGGCGCCTCCGCGGTGGATGAGAGCATGGTGAGCGGCGAGCCGGTGCCGGTGGAGAAGGGCGAGGGGGCCACGGTGACCGGCGCCACGCTGAACGGCACCGGCGCCTTCGTCATGCGGGCCGAGCGGGTGGGCCAGGACACGCTGCTCTCCCAGATCGTCCGCATGGTGATGGACGCGCAGCGGAGCCGCGCCCCCATCCAGCGGCTGGCCGACGTGGTCTCCGGCTGGTTCGTGCCGGCCGTGGTGGCCTCGGCCGCCGTGGCCTTCCTGCTCTGGAGCTGGCTCGGGCCGGAGCCGCGGCTGGCGCACGGCGTGGTGGCCGCGGTGGCGGTGCTCATCATCGCCTGTCCCTGCGCGCTCGGCCTGGCCACGCCCATGGCCATCATGGTGGGCACCGGGCGCGGCGCCACGGCCGGTGTGCTGGTGAAGAGCGCCGAGGCGCTGGAGCGGCTGGAGCAGGTGGACGTGCTGCTGGTGGACAAGACCGGCACGCTCACCGCTGGCCGGCCGGCCCTGGAGCGGGTGGTGGCGCTGGCCCCGCACGACGAGGCCGGGCTGCTCCGGCTGGCGGGCTCGCTGGAGCGCGGCTCGGAGCACCCGCTGGCCGCCGCGGTGGTGGCGGGCGCGGCGGCGCGCGGCGTGGCGCTCTCGGAGGCCCTCGCCTTCCAGGCCACGCCGGGCGGAGGCGTGCGCGGCACGGTGGACGGGCGCGACGTGGCGCTGGGCACGGCCGCCTTCCTGGCCGGGCTGGGCGTCGACCCGGCGCCGCTCCTGGCCGAGGCCGAGGCGCGGCGCGCCCAGGGGGCCACCGCCGTGCTGGTGGCGGTGGACGGCCGAGCCGCCGGGCTGCTGGTGGCGGCCGACCCGATCAAGCCGGGTGCCGCCGAGGCGGTGGCGGCG
Source organism: Anaeromyxobacter sp. (assembly GCA_031396105.1). Classification (GTDB taxonomy): domain Bacteria; phylum Myxococcota; class Myxococcia; order Myxococcales; family Anaeromyxobacteraceae; genus JADKCZ01. The sequence goes on along the minus strand of JANNKC010000213.1, from coordinate 11,035 downwards.
CTCCAGGCCGACGGCCTCCGGGTGGTGATGGTGACCGGCGACGCCCGCACCTCGGCCCTGGCCGTGGCGGCGCGGCTCGGCATCGACGAGGTGGAGGCCGAGGTGCTGCCGGCCCAGAAGGCCGAGGCGGTGGCCAGGTACCGGGCCATGGGGCGCAAGGTCGCCATGGCCGGCGACGGCATCAACGACGCGCCGGCGCTGGCGGCGGCCGACGTGGGCATCGCCATGGGCACCGGCACCGACGTGGCCATGGCGTCGGCCGGAATCACGCTGGTCAAGGGCGACCTCGCCGGCCTGGTGCGGGCGCGCCGGCTCTCGCGCGCCACCATGCGCAACATCCGGCAGAACCTCTTCTGGGCCTTCGCCTACAACGCCCTCGGCGTGCCGCTGGCGGCGGGCGCGCTCTACCCGCTCACCGGGCACCTCCTCTCGCCCATGATCGCCAGCGCGGCCATGAGCTTCAGCTCCGTGACGGTCATCTCCAACGCGCTCCGGCTGCGGCGGGTCAAGCTGTAGCAGCCCGCCGGGTCCGGGCGGCGGTCCGGGCGGCCCATCCGCGCCTACCTGGCCGCTGCGCCGCCGAGCTCCTGGAGCAGCGCGCGCGCCCGCCCGTCCTTCGGGTCGAGCGCCGTGGCCCGCTCGAGCGCCGGGCGCGCCTCGCCCACCCGCCCCTGCTCCAGGAGCAGCTCCCCCTGGAGGAGCGGCAGGCGCGCCTCGTCGGGACGGAGCGCGCGGGCCTCGGCGACCAGGGCCAGCGCCTCGTCCCGCTCGCCCTGCGACCCGAGCCAGCGAGCGAAGTGGTAGCGCGGTTCGGCCGACCCGGGCGCCAGCGCCAGCGCCCGGCGGAAGGCGCGGCGCGCCCCCTCGCGCTCACCCAGCGCGCCGAGCGCGATGCCCATGTTGACGTGGGCGCGCCAGTAGCCGGGGTGGACCTCGAGCACCACCCGGAGCCGCTCCACGGCGCGGGCGTACGCTCCGCGGGCCAGCCAGGCCACCGCCAGGTTGTTGTTCACCACCGGGTCGCGCGGCGCCTTCTCGAGCTCGGCGGCCCAGTAGCCCACGTCGCTGCGCCAGTCGAGCGCGCGGACCAGGGTGCGGATGGAGAGGAGGGCCACCAGCGCGAGGGCCAGGGCGGCGGGGAGTGCCGCGGACCAGGACCCCGGCATCCGCGAACGGAGCGAGCCGCTCGGCCGCCCATCCCGAGCGGAGCGCCGAAGGCGCGGCGTCGAGGGAGACCCCGGCCCCGGCCCCGGCCCCGACCCCGGCCCCGGCCCCGGCCTCTCCGCCGGCAGCAGCGCCCCCACCGCCGCCGCGACCGCCAGGCAGAAGCCCACCGACGGCAGGTAGAGGAGCCGCTCCGCGAGCAGCACGCCCACCGGGACGATCTGCATCACCGGCAGGAGCGGCACGAAGGTCCAGGCCAGGCCGGCCGAGACCAGCGGCGCACGGCGAAGCAGGAGCGCCGCCGACGCCAGCGTGGCGACCCAGGCCGCGGTGGCCACGGCGAAGCCGAGGGTGGGCGCGGTGAGGGTGGGCAGCCGGGCCGCATAGGCGAAGTCGCCGCCCAGGAAGGATGGGAAGGCCAGGATGCGCAGGTACTCTCCCAGCACCCGGCTCATGCTGAGCGCCACCTGCCACCCGGGCGTCTCCACCGGAAACCAGCGGGCCTCGGGCGGCGCCGCCAGCGCCGGCCCGCGCCCCAGCAGGTAGGGGACGAGCGCCGTGAGGAGCAGCCCCGCCACCAGGGCCACCTCGAGGAGCGCCCGCCGCGGCGCGCCGGAGCCCAGGCCCGGCCGCGCCTGGAGTCCGGCCGCGGCCGGCAGCGCCACCGCCACCACCACCAGCAGGCCCGGCGCGGCGACGGCCACCTCCTTGGAGAGGAGGCCGCCCACCAGGAGGGCCAGCGCCGCCGGAAGCTTCCAGGCGGCGTCGCGGCGGCAGAGCGCGAGGAGCAGCGCCCCCAGGGCGAAGCAGGCGCAGAGCAGCTCGTTCCGCCCGGCGATGGTGGCCACCGCCTCGACGTGGGCCGGGTGGACGGCGAAGAGGAGGCCGGCGAGCAGCGCCACCCGCGCCGTCCCGAGCGGCGGCGTCGCGGCGGCGGCGAGACGCCGGGCCAGCGCGAGCACGAGGAGGCTGGCCACCAGGTGGAGCGCCACGTTCACCAGGTGGTAGCCGGGAGGCCAGCGGCCGTGGACCGCGTAGTTCAGGGCGTAGGAGAGCGTGGTCAGCGGCCGGTACGGGCCGCCCAGCGTGGCCTCGCCGGCGAAGCCGTAGGGCTCCCGGAAGATCCGCCCCACGTTGCCGAGCCTGTGGGTGAGCGGGTTGTCGAGCGCGGCCCAGCCGTCGTCGAGGATGGGCGGATGGCCGATGGTGAGGAGGAAGGGGAGCAGCGCGGCCAGCGCCACCGCCAGGCGCGGGCGGGCCGCCATGGCGTCGAGCGCGCGGAGCGGCCAGGGCGGTCGGGCGGTGGCGGGCGCGGTGGTCACGGCGCGACGCGTTGCTCTCGGGTGGCGGGCACGGGCGGCGCGGCCTCGGGTCAGCTGGTGGCGCGGTCGATGACGCGCTCCACCGGCCCCTCGGGGGCCCAGGCCGCCAGCCGGTCGAGCAGCGGCGCGGGCGCGTCGGCCACCTGCAGGAGGGCCCGGTGGGACGGCCGGAGGAAGCCGGCCGCCACCGCCTGGTCGAAGAAGGCGATGAGCGGCCGGTAGTAGCCGCCCGCGTCGAGCAACCCCACCGGGCGCTGGTGCAGCCCGAGCTGCGCCCAGGTGAGCACCTCGGAGAGCTCCTCCAGCGTCCCCATGCCGCCCGGCAGCGCGATGAAGCCGTCGGAGAGCTCGGCCATGAGCGCCTTGCGCTCGTGCATGGAGCCGACCACGCGCAGGTCGGAGAGGCCGCGGTGGGCCAGCTCCCGGATCTGGAGCACCTGCGGGATGACGCCGGTCACCCGGGCGCCGCCGGCCAGCGCCGCGTCGGCCAGCATGCCCATCAGCCCCACCGAGCCGCCGCCGTAGACCAGCTCCAGGCCCCGGGCGGCGATGGCCTGCCCCAGGGCCCGGGCCGCCTCGGAGTGGCGTGGGTCGTTGCCCGGCGAGGCGCCGCAGAAGACGCAGATCCGCTTCATGGGTTGCGCAGCATAGCCCGGCCGTGGCATCACGCGCCCGTGCGACTCTCCAGGCCCCGCCTCCTCCTGCGCGCCGCCCTGCTGGTGTTCCTGGCCGGCTTCATGGCCTGGCGCGCCCGCGACACCGGCCTCTCCTCCGCCCAGCCGGGGCTGGAGGCGGGAGCCGCCCTGCTCCTCTCCCGCATCGCGCTCCTCGAGTGGGTCCTGGCTGGCCTGGCCCTGGTCGTGGCCGGGGCCGCGCTGCTCCGCCTGCGACCCGGGTCGCGCCAGCGCCCGCCGCGCCTCGACGGGGCTCCCGACCCGGGTGAGCCGCCGCCTGAATCCCCGGGCGGCGACGCGGCTCCCACGCCATACAAGGAGCCGCCATGATCGCCCTCGCCACGCTCGCCGCCGCACTCGCCCTCGCCGCCCCCGCGCTGCCGCCCCCGGGCGTGGTGGACGGCGCCGCCGCCCAGCGGCTCGTCGCCGCGGGCGCGGTGATCCTCGACGTGCGGACGCCGGCCGAGTTCGAGGCCGGTCACATCCCGGGCGCCCGGCTCATCCCCTTCGACCAGATCGCGGCGCGCGCCGCGGAGCTGCCGCCCAAGGCTCGGCCGGTGCTGCTGTACTGCCGTACCGGCCGCCGCACCGCGCTGGCCGCCGCCACGCTGGCCCAGCTCGGCCACACGGCGGTCTACGATCTCAAGGGCCTGTCCAGCTGGACGGGCCCGGTGGAGACGGGGCCGGCGCGGTAGGCGTTGGCGCGAAGCGACTCCACTCAGTACCGCCCGGCGCCCCGCTTCGCTTCAGTAGATCCGCGCCACCTCGGCCCCGGCGAAGGAGGCCCGCAGGATGTCGCGGTACCCCTGCCCGGCCTCGGCCCGCCCGATGGCGCCCCACTGGCACATGCCGGCGCCGTGCCCCCAGCCGCCGCCGCGCAGCACCGTCTCCTCCCCCTCCCGCCCCACCACGAACATGGAGGAGGGCAGGTTTCGCAGCAGCCGCCGGATGGTGAGCTCGCCGCGCACGTCGGCCGCGCCGAGCGCCCCCTCCACGCGGAGCGCCAGCGCCCGTCCGGAGACGCCGCGGTCCAGCACGGTGACCGAGCGCACCGGCCCCACGCCCAGGGAGGCCGTCAGCGCGTCGAGGTCGGCCGGCGGGAAGCGCCGCTCCCAGCGGAAGCGGTCCTTGCGCGCCGCGGCAGGCCGGCGGCAGAAGGCGTCGGGCGGATCGGCCAGGAATACGCGGAGCCGGGCCTCGTCCCGCAGGCCGCCGCTCCAGGGGCCGGCGAGCTCCTCGGGCAGGTCGGGCTGGCCGTGCAGGCTCGGGTCGAAGGCCCCGCCCCACACGCTGGCCGCGTCCTCGCCGTGGCCGCCGCACATGGCCGAGTAGACGCCGTCCACCAGCGTCCGGTTGGCGCGGCCGAAGAGCGCCTCGCCGGCGGTGGCGCGCACGGCCTGGTCGGTCCGTGCCGTCTCGGCGCCGGTGCCCCGGTAGGCCTGGCAGTGGACCTCGGCGCAGAGCAGGTAGGGGTCCCCGAGGTGGCGCGTGCCGATCTGCGCCAGCACGTTGGAGCGGGCCGTCACCGCCTGCGCCTTGAGCGCCTCCATCGGCGACCCGGCCGGCATCTCGGAGGGGACCAGGCCGCGCAGCAGCGCCTCGAGCGGCAGCGCGTTGACCGCCGCCAGCGTCCCGCCCGCGTCCACCGTGACGAGGAGCCGGCCGCGGTAGCGCCGGTCCTCCCGCGCCGACTTGCCGTCGAGCCCATGGGAGACCGCCTCCACCGCCGAACCCGACTCCCCGGCCGGCTCCAGCGAGAGGGCGCGGTCGGCCTCGCCGAGCAGCCCCTCATCGCCGAAGACCAGCAGCGTGCCGCGCGGCCGCTCCACCAGCTCGGCGCTCAGCGGGACGCGCTGGCCATGGCGGCGCATCAGGTCGGCGGCCAGCGCCTGCGCCCCGGCCAGCGTCCGGTCGCCGTCCGCCAGCAGCTGCTCGCGGCGGTTGTCCACCACCCGCCCCGCGATGCCGTAGACGCCGCCCGTGAGGCGGCTGCGCACCTTGACGCCGCGGGCCGCCCAGTCGCGCCGGGTGGCCTCCAGGGAGGGCCGGTCGTTCATGGCCGCCTCCGCCAGCAGCGGGGCGTGGTCGAGCCGCGCCGGCGCGGCGTCGCGAAGCCGCACGGTGAGCCGCGCCCCGGCCGGCAGGTCGAGCGTGGCCCCGCCGCGCAGCGCGAGCCGCGCGGGCCCGAGCGGCCGGAGCAGGATGGCCTCCTGCCCCTCCATGATGCGGATGGTGACGAGCGGTTGGCCGCCCGCGCCCAGGTCGAGCCGGTGCCCCCAGAGCACGTCGAGCTGATCCGCGTGGGCCACGGCGGTCGGCGGCGGCGTGAGGTCGGGCGGCGGCTCCGGCGGCGGAAGCGGCGGCGGCAAGTTGGCGAGGAGGTCGGGGGGGAGGAGGGAGGGCGCGGCCCCTCGACTCCGGGCCTCCGGCGCGTAGCCTGTCCTGAGCGTAGCCTCGCGGGAGCGAGGCGGAGTCGAAGGGCTCGGGGCGTCCGGGGAACCGGTCGGGGTCGGGGTCGGGGTCGTCTCCACCCGGGCGCACGCCGCAGCCAGGGCGCCGAGCGCGACGAGGGTCCAGGTGGTGGGGAGGCGCATCGCCGGCAGTCTAACCTGGCACTCCCGCGCTGCGGGATGCGATGCTGCCGCGCCATGAGCGAGTCCACGCCCGCACCCGCACCCGCACCCGCAGCCGCAGCCGCAGCCGCAGCCGCAGCCGCAGCCGGCCGCCTGCCGCGCCAGGTCCCGTTCATCATCGGCAACGAGGCCTGCGAGCGCTTCAGCTTCTACGGCATGCGCAACATCCTCACGCCGTTCCTGGTGACCAGCCTGCTGCTGTATGCGCCGGTGGCCGAGCGTGCCGGCATCGCCAAGGAGGTGTTCCACTCCTTCGTGATCGGCGTCTACTTCTTCCCGCTGCTGGGCGGCTGGATCTCCGACCGCTGGTTCGGCAAGTACCAGACGGTCCTGTGGCTGTCATTGGTCTACTGCGCCGGGCACGGCTTCCTGGCCTTCTTCGACGACAACCGCACCGGCTTCTACGCGGGCCTCTTCCTCATCGCCCTGGGCTCGGGCGGCATCAAGCCGCTCGTCTCCTCCTTCGTGGGCGACCAGTTCGACCAGACCAACAAGCACAAGGCCAAGCTGGTCTACGACGCCTTCTACTGGACCATCAACTTCGGGTCCTTCTTCGCCTCGCTGCTGATGCCGCGCGTCCTCAGGGCCTGGGGGCCCTCCTGGGCCTTCGGCATCCCTGGCCTGCTGATGCTCGCCGCCACGGTCATCTTCTGGTCCGGCCGGCGCCGCTACGTGATCGTGCCGTCGGCTCCGCCCGATCCGCACGGGTTCCTGAAGGTGGCGCGCAGCGCGCTGCTGGCCCGCGGGCCCACCGGCCCCGGGCTGCTGGTCGCCCTGGCGGGGGTGGTCCTGGCGCTCGGCTCGCTCCTGCTCATCCCGGGCCAGGGGCTGGTCATCGCCCTCTGCGTGGCGCTCGGGGCGCTCCTGCTCTTCGGCGGCGTGGGCACGGCGCTGCAGCTCGACGCGGCGCGCGCCCACCACCCGCCCGAGGCGGTGGAGGCGGTGCGAGGCGTGCTGCGCATCCTGGTGATCTTCGGGCTGGTGACGCCGTTCTGGTCGCTCTTCGACCAGAAGGCCTCGACCTGGGTGCTGCAGGGCGGCCAGATGGTGATGCCGGCGGCCGACTCCTGGCTGGGGTGGCTCGTCAAGGAGCCGGCCCAGATGCAGGCGCTCAACCCGCTGCTGGTGATGCTGCTCATCCCGTTCAACAACCTGGTGCTCTACCCCGCGCTGCGGCGCGCCGGCCTGGAGGTCACCGCGCTCCGGCGCATGGGGCTCGGCATCGCCTTCTCGGGGCTGGCCTGGGTGGGGGCCGGGGCCATCCAGCTCTGGATCGACGGCGGCGACCAGGTGTCGATCGCCTGGCAGATGGCGCCCTACCTGCTGCTCACCTTCGGCGAGGTGCTGGTCTCGGCCACCGGCCTGGAGTTCGCGTACAGCCAGGCGCCGGCCGCCATGAAGGGGATCATCATGAGCTTCTGGTCGCTCTCGGTGACCTTCGGGAACCTCTGGGTGCTCATCACCAACGCGGCGGTGCGCCACGACGCCGTGCTGACCCGCATCGCCGCCACCGGCACCAGCCAGAACGCCTTCCTGATGTTCTTCTTCGCCGGCTTCGCGTTCGTGGCGGCGCTGGCGTTCGCCGCCTACGCGCGGCGGTACCCGATGCAGGACCACTACCGGACCGCCTGAGCTGGCCCGCCTCCGTCAGTGCTTGGGGACGACCACGTCCTTCAGCACCTTCTGCCAGTCGTACACCTGCTTGCCCGCCTCCTTCTTGGTGATCCCGTAGGTCTCCTGGATCTGGCCGGCCAGGTGGTCCCGCCGGCCGGCGATGACCTCGAGCTGATCGTCGGTCAGCTTGCCCCACTGCTCCTTGACGGTGCCCTTGAACTGCTCCCAGTTGCCTTCGATTCGATCCCAGTTCATTCGCGCTCCATTTCTCGACCTGGACGCTACGCGCATCGAGCAGGCACACCAGCTCCGCAGAGGCCGACGACCCGCTTGACCGAGGGGAGGCGCCACCGCGGGTGGTGGCCTCAGCCGCTCGCCGCCGCGTCCGCCAGCGCCCGGAACGCGGCGTGGAGCACCCGCGTCACCGGCCCCGGCCGGCCGTCACCCACGGCGCCGTCGCCGAGGCGCGTGGCCGGCAGCACCTCGCGCCCGGTGGAGGTGATGAAGAGCTCCTCGGCCTCCGCGAGCTCGGCGGCACGCAGCCCCACCTCCTCCACTGGCACCCCGGCCTGCCGCGCCAGCCGCAGCACCAGGCCGCGCGTCACCCCCTCCAGGATCCCGGCGTCGAGCGGCGGGGTGACGAGCCGGCCGCGCCGCACCGCGAAGAGGTTGGAGCTGGTCCCCTCGGTGACGCGCCCCGCCGCGTCGGCGAAGAGCGCCTCGTGAGCCCCGGCGGCGCGGGCCGCGCGGAGCGCCAGCACATGGGTGAGCCGGTTGCCCGTCTTGGCCGCCGGGTCCACCCGCCCGCGGTCGGCCTCCACCAGGAGCAGCCTCACGCCTTCCAGGTAGGCTCGCAGCGGCGGCGCGCGGAGCGGCTCGGCGATGATCACCGCGGCCGGCGGGATCTCCGGCGCGGCCTCGCCGCCTCCGCGAGTCATGAGGACACGCACCGAGCGCTGGCCCACGTTCCACGGGGCGGCCTCCGGCTCCGGTGGGTCGCCGCCGCGCGAGGCCTCCACCGTGCGGGCGACCTCCACCGCGCAGCGCGACTCGTCCCACGGAAGGTCGAGCCCGGCGAGCGACGCCGAGCGGGCGAGGCGCGAGAGGTGCTGGCCGAGCTCGAACGGTCGCCCGCCGTAGGTGCGCAGGACCTCGTAGACGCTGTCTCCTTGCAGCAGGCCGCGATCGAGCACGGGCAGCCGCGCCTCGGCGGGAGGGAGGAGGCGGCCGTCGAGGTCGATGACGGTGGGCATGGACCGGTTGTACCCCGCCGCCGTGCCCTCCGCTCACCAGGTCGCGCCCCGCCAGGATCGTCCGGATCCCCGAGTGGATCCGGCCTCTTTCTTGACCGGGGTCGATCAAGTGATATCAGGTTGAAGCCATGGACGCCGTCGAGTGCACCCACTGCCAGGTCACCATGACGAGCTGGGCCGCGCCCGGCAGCCCCATCCGCTACTACCAGTGCCCGTTCTGCGCGCGCATCCACTCCTCATGCTACGGCGAGTCCTTCCAGCGCGGCGGCGGCGCGCGACTGGTGGGCGCCCAGGCGAAGCAAGGGTCGCCCACCGAGCTGCCGCGCGCCACCGACGATGAGGTGCGCTGGGCCGGCGTGAAGCAGCGCGCCGCCCGCTGGTTCGCCCGGCTCCAGGCCGAGGAGCTCCAGGCCTCGGCCCGCCTGGCCCGGCCGCTGCCGCCCCGTCAGACCGCTCCGCGCGCCGACGCCGTGGCGGTGGCGTCCGTGGGCGCCCGGCCGGCGCGCCACAGGTAGGCCCACAGCGCGGCCGCCAGGCCGAGACCCAGCGCGGCCCGCGCCGGCGCGGGGAAGCCCTCGACGGGCGAGACGGTGGCCTCCACCAGCGCCACCAGCAGCAGCACCGGCACCGCCACCGCGAGGAGCCGCGCCCCCTCCCGGCCTCGCGCCGCCACGGCGTCGGCGCGAGGCCACTCGCCGGGGCGAACCAGGCCGCGCGCCAGCACGAAGCCCCCCTGCCCCGCCAGCACGAGCGCCGAGAGCTCGGCGGGCCCGTGGGCCGAGAGGAAGGCCAGGAAGCCGGGCGCCAGCCCGGCCTGCGCCACCGCCACCGTGACCGCGCCGAGCAGGACGCCGTTGGCGACGAGGAGCGCGGCGGTCCCCAGCCCTCCGGTGAGGCCGAGGGCGAAGGCCAGCGTCGCCACCGTCAGGTTGTTGCGCAGGATGGCGCCGCCGGCCAGCCCCGGCGCGGCCGAGAGCAGGTCGCCGGTCCAGAGCCGGCCGGCGGCGAGCGAGCGCTGCACCGGCTCAGGCACGAGCCAGGCGGCCGCCGCGGGCTCCAGCGCCACCGCTGCCGCGCCGCCCAGGACTCCGGCCAGGAGGCAGCCGGCCGAGAGCGCCAGCGCCACGCCGTTGGCCACCGCGACCTCCGGGGCCTCGTGCCGATAGAGGGCGAGGAGGGCGGCGAGGGGGCGGCGGCGCCCGCGGTAGAGCGCGGCGTGGGCGCGGACCGTCACCTGGGAGAGGTAGCCCTCGGCGTCGGTGCCGGCGAAGGCGGCCCGCGCGTGGGCCAGGTCGCCGGCGGCGCGCCGGTAGAGCCGGTCAAGCTCCTCCACCTCGGCGAGCGAGAGCCGCCCCGCGTCGACCCGGGCCGCCAGCGTCTCCAGCCGCTCCCAGGCCTCCCGGCGCGCCCGCACGAAGGCGCCGAGGCTGCGGGCCCGCCCCGGGGCGGGGCCGGCCGGCGGCGCCCGGCCTCCCGCGGTGCCCGGCGCCGTCACGTCCCCTCCGCGGCGTGGAAGGCGAAGGCCTCGAGAAACCCCTCGGCCTCCTCCGGCGCGGGTGGCGCGAGGCCGGCGCGGGCCGAGAGGGCCGCCGCGAGCCGCGCGGCGAGCCGGGTGCGCGGCGCGGCGTCGAGCTCGGCGCGCCGGTGGAGGAAGTCGGCCAGCCGCTCGAAATCGGACGGCGAGAGGAGCGCGGTGGCCCGGCCCTGGAGCGCTCCCCAGCGGGCCGCGGCGCCGGCCGGCGGGCCGTAGCGCGAGAGGTCGTAGCGCCGCTCCTGCACCACCAGCGTGCCCGCCACCAGGTCGCCGAGCCGCTGCCGCCGGGGCGAGAGGGCCACCATGAGCACGCCGGGCGCGTAGCCGAGCGGCAGCTCCACCGCCCGGAGCGCATTGCGCACCACCGACTCGGCCGGCCCCACCGGCGCGCCGTCGGCGCCCACCACGCGCAGTCCGAGCGCCCGCTTGCCCGGCGTCTGGCCGCGCCACAGCACCTCCCAGGCCACGTCCCAGCCCCAGCCCGCCGCCAGCACGCCCAGCAGGGCGAGGAGCTGCCCGGCGACGGAGAGCGCCTTCACCTCGGTGATGAGGTCGCCGGAGGCCGAGTAGGCCACCAGCCCCACGATCCAGGCCAGGAAGACGAGGAGCAGATCGAGGAGGTAGGCCAGCGCGCGGGCGCCCAGCCCGGCCACCGGCAGCGAGAGCGCCACCTGCTCTGGCGTCTCGAAGCGGAGCTCGGGGTCGGGGTGCACGCGGGGCGAGTCTAGCGCGGTCCGGCGTGGTATCACGCGAGCCGTGGCGCGGCACCGAGGCGCTAGCTCAATGGTAGAGCATCGGCCTTTTAAGCCGGTGGCTCTGGGTTCGAGTCCCAGGCGCCTCA
>JANNKC010000205.1:0-1791 GCA_031396105.1 Anaeromyxobacter sp. | reverse complement strand
GAGGCCTGCTCGACCAAGGGCGACCTCGACGCGGCCGCGGCGCTCATCGACTTCCCGGTGCTGATGGCGACGGACAACGCCAAGGGCGAGGGCAGCGGAGAGCCCTGGAGCCGCGAGCAGTGGGTGCAGGTGATGAAGCCGTTCTACGCGAAGCCCATGCCGCCCGGGGCCATGACGCAGGGGAAGCGGACCATCGTGCTCCTCACCGACTCGCTCGCCCTGGTGGGTGCCGGGTGGACCATGACCATGGGGCCGAAGAAGGTCAGCGGGACGAGCGGCATGGTCCTGCTCCGCAAGGGCGGCGAGTGGAAGGTGAAGGCGATGGTCGAGGGCGGCTGGGGCGACATGCCGATGCCCGGAACCGCGCTGGGTGAGACCGCCCCGGCCCCGGCGAAGTAGAAGGCCGGGTACTCGGGGTGGTGGGCGCTGCTCCTCCTCGTCCCCATCGCCAACCTCGTCGCGATCTACGTCCTCGGCGGCGCCGACTGGCCGGTGCTGAAGCGGCTGCGGGCGCTGGACGGCGCGGCCGGCAGGGCGGCGACGCCAGGGGCCTTCCGGCGAGGCTAGACCGCGGGTGAGCTGGCATGGGGCGGTAGGTCGTCCCCTCACCGCCCCGCCCTCGCCGGCCCTGGCCTCCCTTGGCCTCCAGGGTCGCTCGCCTGGTGCGAGAAGGGAGTGGCCGGGTTCACCCCGGCCACTCCCGATCTCGATCCGACAGGTCTGGGTTTCGGCTGGAGACTAGTCGTGCCCAGCGCCACGCTGATCGTCGTGGCCGTGGTCCCGATCCTTCGGCCCATCGTGGTGGCCGCACTTGGCGCCGTGGTCGGAGTCCTTGCTGGACCCGTCCTTCCCGTCGTCCTCGCGGTCCGACGGCCGGCACGCGCAGTCCTCGTTCTTGCCGTCCTTGCCGTCCTTGCCGGTGCAGGAAGGCTGTCCACCACCCACGCCACCGAGCCCGCAGCCGGTCAAGGCCGTGCCGGTGACCGTCACTGCGGTCATGGCGAGGACGTTGCCGCCGAAGGCGCCGCGGGTGACGGTGGAGGCCGCTCCCGCCAGGATGGTGCCGGTGAAGCTGGAGTCCGTCAGGGTGGCGCCCTCGGCGACCCACCAGAAGACGCTGTCGCACGGCGGCGGGGTGCCCGCCGGGGTGATCACCGAGAAGTTGGTCCCGGTCAGGGCGCCGGTCCCGAGGGTCCCGACCTTGAAGATCCAGGTCCCGGCCGGCGGCCCGTCGAGCGTGAGCACGCCGCCGGTGGACGTCACCGCGGCGTCGAAGCAGTAGACGCCGGGCGCCAGGGTCAGGCCGTCGAGCGTGGTCAGGGTCTGGGTGCACGGCAGCGCCTGGAAGGCGGCGTAGGCCACGGCGAAGTCCGCCTGGGCGGCCGCGGCGATCGAGTCACCCGCGTTGATGGTCCCGGTCACTGGACAGCTGGTCTGGGCGATTGACGTCCCCGGGGACACGCCCACGTCGCCGATGACGGTGGAGTCGGTGCAGGTCACGGCCGTGCCGGCCAGCATCGCGAAGCTCGCGGCGCCGCCGAACGCGGGCGTGGCCGAGCCCGCGGCGCTGGTCGCCGCCTGCGCACGGTCCGAGGAGGAGTTCTTGGGCTGGACCGACGACGGTCCGCACGCGACGAGCGCGGATGAGCCGAAGGCGACGAGAGCTGCGAGCAGCGTGGTGCGTCTGTACATGTTGAGGCTCCTAGCCAGAGTGGGGCCATCGCCGATGAGGGCTGGCCGACAGGCCGATTTCACGCGGCCGCCGGAAGGGCACCCGCTCGCCTGCTGCTG
>JANNKC010000383.1:0-8502 GCA_031396105.1 Anaeromyxobacter sp. | reverse complement strand
GCCCCAGGCCGGCTCGCCGGGTTCCTGGGCCGGCAGGGCGGGCGGCGCGGGCGGCGCGGGCGTGGCCGCGGCCGGGGCCGGCGGAGCGGCGGCCTGGCCGGGATCCGGGAGCAGGATCTCCGAGCCGCAGTGCGGGCAGGTCTGCACCCCGAAGCGGTCGGTGGTGAAGGTGCCCTGGCAGCGGGCGCAGCGAGCGATCATGGCGGGACTCTATCCTTCCGTCCGGGTGCGGCGTGTCTTCGAGAACGCACCAGGCCCGCCGTGGCGGCGGGCCCGGGAGCCGAGGGCGCGGCGAGCCGGCCTCAGACCTCTTCGCGCAGCTCGCGGACCTCGTCCATGTTGACGGTGCCGCGGGTGCGGAAGATGGCGATGATGATGGCCAGGCCCACCGCCGCCTCGGCCGCCGCCACCGCGATGACGAAGAAGGCGATGGCGTGGCCGCCGATGGCCCCCTGCTGCCGGGCGAAGGCCAGGAACGTCAGGTTGGCGGCGTTGAGCATGAGCTCCACGCACATCATGACGATGAGCGCGTTGCGCTTGGTGAGCACGCCCACCAGGCCGATGCCGAAGAGGATGGCGGCGAGGAGCAGGTACCAGCTGACCGGGACCATCTAGATCTTCTCCTTGGCGACCACCACGGCGCCGACGATGGCGACCAGGAGGAGGAGCGAGGTCGCCTCGAAGGGGAGCAGGTACTGGGTGAAGAGGGAGCGGCCCACCGCCTTGACGGTGCCGAAGTCGGCGGCCACCACGGCGGACTCGGCGTTGGCCACCTCGCGGGAGGCGTAGGCCACCAGCGCCACCAGCACCACCGCGCCGAGCGTGCCGAGGAGCTGCATGGCCTTCTGCGGCTCCGGCTCCTTGTGCTCGTCGCCCAGGCTCAGCAGCATGATGACGAAGAGGAAGAGCACCATCACCGCGCCCGCGTACACCAGGATCTGCATGAAGGCGATGAGGTGGGCCGAGAGCAGCACGTAGATGCCGGCCATGAAGAAGAAGGCCGCCACCAGGCTCATGGCGGCGTACATGGGGCTCCGGGCGATGACCACCCCGGCGGCGCTGACCACCAGCAGGGTGGCGAAGACTCCGAAGGTGACCAGCTCGGCGGTGACGTTCATCGCGCGTACCTCATCGGCCCGGCGACCGCGTCGCGGGGCTCCTGGGTGAGGCCCCAGCCTTGGTCACCGCAGGGGCAGCGCCGGAGCTCCACGTGGGCCAGGAACTCGGGCTTGAACTTCTTCACGAAGGACTGGACCGGCATGGCCGCCGCGTCGCCCAGGGCGCAGATGGTGTTGCCGGCGATGGAGTTGGCCACCTGCTCCAGGCGGGCCACGTCGGCCGCGCTGGCCTCGCCGTGCTCGATGCGGTGCAGCATGCCCTCCATCCAGTTGGTCCCCTCGCGGCAGGGGGTGCACTGGCCGCAGGACTCCTCGGCGTAGAAGCGCGCCAGGCGGGCCAGCGCGCGCACCATGCAGGCGGACTCGTCGAAGACGATGACGCCGCCCGAGCCGGACATGGAGCCGGCCGCCTTGACCGCGTCGAACTCCATGGAGATGTCGATCTCGTGGGCCGCCAGCACCGGCGCGGAGGAGCCGCCCGGGATGACCGCCTTGAGCTTGCGGCCGCCCAGCACGCCGCCAGCGTCCTCCATGATGAGCTTCTTCAGGTTGTAGGCCACCGGCTTCTCGTAGACGCCGGGCCTGTTGACGTGGCCGGAGACGCCGAAGAGGCGGGTGCCGCCCGACTTGCCCACGCCGAGCGCCGCGAAGGCCTCGCCGCCGTGCTGCACGATCCACGGCACGTTGGCGATGGTCTCGACGTTGTTGATGATGGTCGGCTTGCCCCACAGGCCGACGATGGCCGGGAAGGGCGGCTTGAGGCGCGGGTAGCCCTTCTTGCCCTCCAGCGACTCGAGCAGCGCCGACTCCTCGCCGCAGATGTAGGCGCCGGCGCCGCGGTACACGTGGATGTCGAGGGCGAAGTCCTTCTTGCCGAGCAGCTTCTGGCCGATGACGCCGGCGGCCCGCGCCTCGGCGATGGCCGTCTCCAGCACCCGCGCCTGCTTGGCGAACTCGCCGCGGATGTAGATGTAGGCCAGGTGGATGTCGAGGGCGTAGCAGGTGAGCGCGATCCCCTCGAGCAGCATGTGGGGATCCAGCTCCATGATGTAGCGGTCCTTGAAGGTGCCCGGCTCCGACTCGTCGGCGTTGACGGTCAGGTAGCGGGGCCGGACGTCCTTCGGCAGGAAGGTCCACTTGAGCCCGGTGGCGAAGCCTGCGCCGCCGCGGCCGCGCAGGTTGGACTTCTTCACCTCGTCGACGATGACGGACGGCTCCAGCCCGAGCGCCTTGTCGAGGGCGGCGTACCCGCCGTCGGCCCGGTAGGACTCCAGGGTGGCGCTGCCCGGCTTGCCCCAGCGGGCGGAGAGGATGAGCGTTTCGCTCACGTGAGACCCCCGAGGATCTGGTCGACCTTCCCAGGCGTGAGCTGCTCGTACATCTCCTCGTCCACCAGCATGGCCGGCGAGGTCCCGCAGGAGCCGAGGCACTCCGCCTCGCGGAGCGTGTAGCGCCCGTCGGCGCTGGTGCCCGCGCCGGCCAGCGCCAGCTTCTGCTTCAGGTAGGCCCAGAGCCGGTCGCCGCCGGTGAGCGAGCAGGAGACGTTGGTGCACACCTCGACGAGGTGCTTCCCGACCGGGTGCGTCTCCAGCATCACGTAGAAGGTCGCGACCTCCTCCGCGCGGGACGGCGAGGTGCCGAGCCGGTCGGCGGCGAGCGCCTGGACCGCGGAAGAGACGTGCCCGAAGAGGGTCTGCCCGAGGCGCAAGGCCGGGATCATGGCCGAGGCCTTCCGGTCCGGAGGGAACCGGTCGAGGATCCGCGAGAGCTCGCGGTCGAACTGCTCGACCTTCTCTCGCGGCAGACCCTCGACGCCACCTGCATGGTTGGTCATGGGAGTCCGAACGTGGGGAACGGGAGCGGGTGTGACGGCGGGGGAGGCTAGTGAGACAATGTAGGATTGTCAAGGAGATACGCCGCGATATCCTGGTGTTTCGCCCCCAAATGAAGACGCCCGCCGCGCCTGCGGCGCGACGGGCGTCGGTGCGGCGGGAAGGACGAAGGCTACTTCTTGGCCTTCTTGTTGAACGCGTCCTTCAGCCCCTTGGCCGGGGCGATCTTGACCACCGTCTTGGCGGCGATCTTGATCTGCTCGCCCGTGGCCGGGTTGCGGCCGATGCGAGCCTTGCGGTCGACCAGCTTGACCGCGCCGAGGCCGCCGAGCGGGATCTTGCCCTCGGCCTTCAGCCGCTTCATCACGACCTCTTCGACGGCCGCGAACACGGCCTTGGCCTGCACCTTCGACACATTGGCCGCCTCGGCGACCGCCTGGAAGAACTGGGCCTGCGTCATGTCGGAAAACCCTCCTGACCGCCGCTTTCGTGGGTGTGGCCGGCGGCGAATGTCCAGCGTGATATCGCCTTCGGATCCCCGCGTCAACTCGCAGACCTCACGATCAGCCCGAAAAATGGGCCTCCCATGAGGATCGTCAACGCGCCGTCCGCCACCGGACGGAGGCGTTGACCAGCACTCACAGTCTCAGTATGGCGGCCACCATCTCGTGGGCGACGTGCAGGGTGACCGCCAGCGCCTGCGACACAACGCCCCATCTGGACCACCCCAAGGGACTATTTTCTACCCTCCACGGGCCTGTCCCGAGTCACGCGGCGTACCCAGCTTCCACTACTCCTTGGGGGTTGCGCCGCCTTGCACACCGAAGTCCTCAATCCGCGCCGAGCGCCTCGGGTGCCACAGCGCTGCACGGTCGAGATCAGGGATCGGTTCGCGGCCTGGACGGCGCAGACCGAGGATCTCGGCCCGCGCGGCTGCCAGCTCGTCACGCCTCGGCTCGCCGCGCCCGGTCGGGCGCTGCACCTCCAGATCCGGTGCGACGCCATCGACCGGACCATCAAGACCGTCGGCACGGTGGTCTGGACGCGCGCCCAGGAGCCGTCGCGCCTGGGCATCGAGTTCGAGGCGGGGCAGACCACGGGCGGCTGGTTCGACCTGCTGATGAGGTCCGATCCGGCCGCGGCCCAGACGGTGCGCCGCGTCCCGGAGCGGCTCTCGCGGTCCGCCATGCTCTACCTCGGCGATCCGCCGCGCTACCTCGGCGACTTCTCCGCCGAGGAGGTGGCCGTGCTGAAGCGGGTCGGCGCCGGCCTCTCCGTGGACGGGCTCGGGCGGGCCCTCGGCTCGGCCTTCGAGCGGGTGCGCGGCGCCATGTTCGCGCTGGTGTCCCGCCGCCTGCTGGTCCTCACGCCGGGCGAGGCCGTCGCGCCGGAGCGCTGGAAGCTGGTGCTCGCCGGGGCCGAGCGGGCGCTGGCCTCCGAGGGGATCGCCCTCCCCGCCCCCACGCCGGCCGGGCCGATGGGCGCGGCGGGGCGCACCGCCGCGGCGCAGGCGCTCTACGACGAGGGGATCGGCCACCTCACCGCCGGGCGCATCGAGGTGGCGGTGTCCCGGCTGCGAGACGCCCAGGCGCTCTCGCCCCACGATGCACTCGTCGCCGGCGCGCTCCAGCGGCTGGCGCCCTGGGCGTCCTGAGCGCGGCTCAGGTCCCGACGACCCTCGGCCCGGGCGCGGCCGCGGTCGGGGCGGGGAACTCGATGAGGTACTCCCCGGAGAAGCAGGCATCGCAGAAGCGGGAGCGGTCCTCGCCGAGGGCCGTGTAGAGCCCCTCGCGCGACAGGTACCCGAGCGAGTCGGCCGTGACGTAGGTGGCGATCTGCAGCTCGTCGTGCGAGGAGGCGATGAGCTCCTGCCGGGTGGGCGTGTTGATGCCGTAGTAGCAAGGCCAGGCGGTGGGGGGCGACGAGATGCGCAGGTGCACCTCGGCCGCGCCGGCCGCGCGGATCATCTTCACGATCTTGCGGCTGGTGGTGCCGCGCACGATGGAGTCGTCCACCACCACCACCCGCTTCCCCTCCAGCACGCGCTTCAAGGCGTTGAGCTTCAGCTTGACGCCGAAGTGGCGGATGGACGCCGAGGGTTCGATGAAGGTGCGCCCCACGTAGTGGCTGCGCACCAGCCCCATGACGAAGGGGATGCCGGACTGCTCGGCGTAGCCGATGGCCGCCGGCACCCCCGAGTCGGGCACCGGGATGACCACGTCGGCGGAGGCCGGGTGCTCGATGGCGAGCTGCCGGCCGAAGGCATGGCGCGCCTCGTAGACCGACTTGCCGAAGAGCACCGAGTCGGGCCGGGCGAAGTAGATGTGCTCGAAGACGCAGCGGCCGAGCCGGCGCGCCTTGGGCTGGTCGGGGAAGAGCCGCTCGCTGCGCAGCCCGTGCTCGTCCACCACCACCAGCTCGCCCGGCTCCACCTCGCGCACGTACTCGGCCTCGATGAGGTCGAGCGCGGTGGTCTCGCTGGCCAGCACCCACTGCCCCTTGAGGCGGCCCACCACCAGCGGGCGGAAGCCCATGGGGTCGCGCGCGCCCACCATGGCCCTGGGGGAGAGGAAGAGGATGGAGTAGGCGCCGGCCACGCGGGAGAGGGCCTGGCGCACCGCGCCCGTCAGCTGCTCCGCCGAGTTGGGCGGCGCGGTCTGCTTGGCCCGCGCGATGAGGTGGACGATCACCTCGGTGTCGGTGGAGGAGGTGAAGATCGAGCCCTGGCCCTCGAGCTCCAGCTTGAGGACGTCGGCGTTGACCAGGTTGCCGTTGTGGGCCACCGCCACCGCGCCGCCGGCGTACTGCACGGCGATGGGCTGGGCGTTCTTGAGGTGGCTCCCGCCGGTGGTGGAGTAGCGGACGTGGCCGATGGCCGAGCCGCCCTTGAGGCGGGCGATGACGGCGGGGTCGAAGACGTCGGCCACCAGCCCCATGCCGTGGTGGACGTGGAGCGTCTCGCCATCGGTGGAGACGATGCCGGCCGACTCCTGCCCGCGGTGCTGCAGCGCGTGCAGCCCGAGGTAGGTGAAGTTGGAGGCCTCCTCGAGCTGGCCGAGCGCCCAGATCCCGAAGACGCCACACTCGTCCTTCAGCTTGTCGTAGACGGCGTCGTACCCCATGAGGCGGCGGAGTATAACCGTCCGGACTTGAAAAAGAACCCCACGCTCCGGCTGCTCCGCGGCCTCGCCTACGGGCTCGCCGGCCTGGCGATCCTGCTCGGGATCCTGTCGATTCCCTGGCGGGGAAAGCGGCCCTTCGCGCCGCCCGAGGTGACCGCGGTGGCGGCCGGCGCGGGACCCCTCTCGGCCGGGGTGGCGCTGCGCGCCTTCGACCTCGGCGAGGCGCCGATCATCGCGGGTTTTCCCCGCCTCCGCTGGCGCGCCTCCGGGGTGCGAGACGCGGTGACGGTGCGTGCCCTGGTCCTCTCCGAGCCGGGCTGCGCGGTGGCGCTCGTCTCGGCCGAGCTCCTGCTCATCCCCGGCGCGCTCTCGCGGGCGGTGACGGCGCGGGTGGATGGGCTCGGGCTCGACGCGGTCATCGTGGGCGCCACGCACACGCACGCCGGGCCGGGCGGCTACTGGGACTCGCTGCCCGGCGAGGTCGGCGCCACCGGCCCGTATGACCAGGCCACCTTCGACCGGCTGGCCGATGTCATGGCCGGCGCCATCCGCGACGCCCACGCGGCGCGCCAGCCGGCCGCGCTGGCGGTGTCGCGCCTGCGGACCACCGAGCTGACGCGCAACCGGACCGGCGCCGCCGTGGACGGCCGGGTGCTGGCGCTTCGGCTGACGCGCCCCGGCGGCACGCCGCTCGCCGAGGTCGTCACCTTCGCGGCGCACCCCACGCTGCTCGGCGGGGCCAACCGGCGGATCTCCGGCGACTGGGCCGGGCGGCTGCTGGCGACCTCGCCGCGCGGCACGCGCCTCTTCTTCCAGGGGGCCATCGGGGACCAGTCGGCCACGCCCAAGGGCCTCCCGGGCGTGGAGCCCGTGGAGTGGTACGCGGCGGCGCTGGGCACGGTGGTGGACGGGCTCGTGCCCGGGGACGGCGAGACCGCGCCGCGGCTCGCCGTGGCGTCCGCCTCGGTGCTCCTGCCCCCGGTGGCGCCCGGTGCCCTCCCGCTCGCGCTCCGGCCGGCGGCCGCCTCGGCGCTGGGCGGCGCGTTCCCCGAGCGGGTCACGGTGACGGCGCTGCGGCTCGGGGGGGCGCTCCTCCTCTTCACGCCGGCCGAGCCGGTGGAGGCGGTGGGGCGCGCCTGGCGCGGGCTCGGGGGGCCCGACGCCGAGGTGATCTCGCTCGCCGGCGACTACGTGGGCTACGTGGACACGGCGGCCCGCTTCGACGCCGGGGCCGGCGAGGCGCACCGCAGCTACTTCGGGCCGGACCTGGCGGCCAGGCTCGAGGCGGCGGTCCAGGCGGCGGCGCTGGCCGCGGGGCGCTGACCGGGCCGACCTGCTTCGAGCCGAGCCCTTCGTCTCCGCCTCGCCTGCGCGAGGCTGCGCTCAGGACAGGCACCGCCCGGGCGCGCTACGCGCGCAGCGGTGGCAGCACCTCGAACGGCTCCACCCGCTCGATCCGATCCCAGACGGCCTTGAGCTCGGGCGGGGGCGGGCGGAGGCGGCGGGTCGCGAGATCGAGCCAGCCGCCGTGCACCACCAGGCGCGCCGCCGTCTTGCCGCCCGGCTTGGCGACCTGATGGGCGACCTTGAAGCGCGCGTCGTCCGGCGAGCAGCCGAGCACGGTGAAGTCCACCGAGACCTCCTCGCCCATGTGGCACTCGCGCAGGTAGTCGATCTCCTCCCGCAGGAGCACCGGCCCCACCCCGTGCGCCCTGAACTCGGGCAGGCCGAAGCCGTGCTGCGCCAGGAAGGCCATGCGCACCTCGACGGCGTACTCGCTGTAGCAGGTGTTGCGCAGGTGGCCGTTGGCGTCGCAGTCGGACCAGCGGACCGTGAAGTGGCGGGTGAAGCGTTCCATGGGTTCCCCTGGCAGACCGGGCCGGCGCGGCGCGCTCCTTCCTTAGCGCGGCGGGGCGGGGTCGCGCGAGAGCCAGTAGAAGACGGCCCCGCTGACGGCCGAGACGGCCGCGCCGGAGGCGGCCAGCCAGGCGTTCTGGGAGGCGGCGTCGCCGCGGCCGATGGCGGCGGTGTGGTCCGCCCGGGTGTAGGGAGCGCGGTAGAGGGTCCCGCCGGGGAGGACCATGGCGTCGGCGTCACCGTAGGCGCTCCGCGCCGCCAGCCCCTGGTGCGCGGCGAGGCCGGTCAGCGCGGCGGCGAGCAGGCCGGCGCCGAAGGCGGACGGGCGGAGCCAGCGCGGTGGGAGACGCGGCGCCGCGACCCCGGAGGCCGGTGGAGGGGCCAGGGCGCGCGCCACCGGATCCTCGGCCGGCGTCGAGGGGTGAAGGTCAGGGGCGGGCACCGCGGCGACCGCCGGGGGCATGGAAAGCGGGGGCGTGGGCCAACCAGCGGATTCACCGCTTACGCCGGAGATTGCGGGAGAAATCTGCGAACGGGTCGGTGGTGGAGCGGTGCTCGAGGGCTCGATCGCCG
>JANNKC010000100.1:0-8711 GCA_031396105.1 Anaeromyxobacter sp. | reverse complement strand
CGGACAAAGTTCCGTCCGAGTTGACACCCGGCGAATCCGCTATATAGGATGCGTGTCCGTTACGGTTGGAGCCGCCGCAGGGGGCGGAGGCCCGGCCTTGCCAGCGAGGATGCCGTGCCGACGACCACCGTCACCCGAGCCGCCGCGGCGCCCGCGCCCGACCTCGCCCCATTCTTCCTCAAGCTCGCCGGCCGCCGGGTGGTGGTGGTGGGCGGCGGTCCAGTGGCCGCGGCCAAGCTCGAAGCGCTGACCGGCACCGGCGCCGACCTCCTGGTGGTGGCGCCGGAGGTGCGCCCGGAGATCCTGGCCTCTGGCGTCCGCGTCGAGCAGCGGCCGTTCCGGCCCTCCGACCTCGACGGCGCCTGGCTCGTGGTGGCGGCCGCGCCACCCGAGGTGAACCGGGCGGTGGGGGCCGAGGCGGAACGGCGCCGCCTCTTCGTGAACGCCGTGGACGATCCGCAGGCCGCCACCGCCTACGCCGGCGGCGTCATCCGGCGCGGCGGCGTGACCGTGGCCATCTCCACCGACGGGCGGGCCCCGGCGCTGGCGGGGCTGCTGCGCGAGGGGATCGAGGCGCTGCTGCCCGAGCAGGTGGGCACCTGGGTGGAGCGGTCCGAGTCTCTCCGGGCGCGCTGGCGGGAGGAGCGGCTCCCGCTCGCCGGCCGGCGCCCGCGGCTGCTGCTCGCCCTCAACGAGCTCTACGGCTGCGAGGTGGCGCCGGCGGAACCCCGCCAGGCCGCGCCCCGTCCCGCCGCGCCCGCGGGCGGCTTCGTCTCCATCGTCGGGGCGGGGCCAGGCGACCCGGAGCTCCTCACCGTGAAGGCGGTGCGCCGGCTCGAGGAGGCCGACCTGGTCCTCTACGACGCGCTGGTGTCCGGCGAGGTGCTGCGCCACGCCCGGCGGGCCCACTGCTTCTTCGTGGGCAAGCGGGCCGGCCGGCCGAGCGTGAAGCAGGAGACCATCCAGCGCATGCTCATCCAGGCGGCCGGGCACGGGAAGCGGGTGGTGCGGCTCAAGGCGGGCGACCCCTTCGTCTTCGGGCGGGGCGGGGAGGAGGCGCTGGCGCTCGCCGAGGCGGGCGTGCCGCACGAGGTCATCCCCGGCCTCTCGGCGGCGCTGGCGGCGCCGGCGCTGGCCGGCATCCCGTTGACCCACCGTGGGCTGGCCGCCGGCTTCACCGTGGTCTCCGGCCACGCCGAGGAGGCCTACCGGCCGGTGGTCATGGCGGTGCGGCCCGGAGCCTCCACGCTGGTGGTGCTCATGGGGCTCGGCACGCGGGCCCGGCTCACCGACCTCCTCCTCCAGGCCGGCTGGTCGCCGGACACGCCGGCCGCGGCGCTGCTCTCGGCCTCCACGCCCGAGGCCCACACCTGGCTCGGCACGCTGGCCGAGCTGCCGGACGCCCCGCTGCCGGACACCCACGCGCCGGGCACGCTGGTCATCGGCGCCGTGGTCTCGCTGGCCCGCCCCGCCGCGAGCCGCCCGTCCGCCCGCGCCGCCCTCGAAGTCCACTGAAGGAGCACCGCATGAGCGAGATCACGACCGCCCGCGAGCGGGCCACGTTCGCCGATCCGAAGGACCTCGACTTCTTCGTCGAGCAGCTCGGCCGCTTCGAGCGCGGCGAGATCACCGCCGACGAGTGGCGCGCCTTCCGCCTCCTGGAGGGCACCTACAGCCAGCGGCAGGTCGGCGACGTCCACATGGTGCGGACCAAGATCCCGCAGGGCGTCGTCACCGCGGCCCAGCTCGAGGCGCTCGCCGAGGTCACCGAGCGCTGGTCGCGCGGCTTCGGCCACATCTCCACGCGCCAGAACATGCAGCTCCACTTCGTGGCCGGGCGCGGCGCCGAGGCGGCGCTCCGGCGGCTCGCCGAGGTGGGCGTCACCTCGCGCGAGGCCTGCGGCAACTCGGTGCGCAACGTCACCGCCTGCCCCTACGGCGGGGTCTCGGCCGGCGAGGTCTTCGACACCACGCCCTACGCCGAGGCGCTGACGCGCCACTTCCTGCGCCACCCGCTCTCCTCGTCCTTGCCGCGCAAGTTCAAGATCGCCTTCGAGGGGTGCCAGGAGGACCACGCCGCCGCGGCCATCCACGACCTCGGCTACTTCGCCCGCCGGCAGGGCGGCCAGCCCGGCTTCCAGGTGCGGGTCGGCGGCGGCACGGCCACCATGCCCGTCACGGCCCGCCCGCTGGTGGAGTTCCTGCCGGCCAGCGAGCTGCTGGTGGCGGCCGAGGCCGTCATCCGCGTCTTCCACCGGCTGGGGGACCGTCAGAACCGGGCCTCCAACCGGCTCAAGTTCCTGGTGAAGAAGCTGGGCTTCGACGGGTTCCAGCGCGAGGTGGAGGCGGAGCTCGTGAAGGTGCGCGCCGAGGGGATCCCGCCGCTCGGCTTCGACCCGCTCCACCCGCCCGAGGAGGGCCCGCCCAGCGGCGTCCGTCCGCCGGCGCCCTCGCCCGAGGCGCTGGCCGCCCGGGTGCGCGCCCAGGTGCCGCGCGGCCCCGGCGTGGTGCCGGTGGTCGCGCCGGTCCTCTCGCCGTCGCCCGCCGCGCTGTCCGCCTTCCGCCGGACCAACGTCCAGCCGCAGCGCCAGGCCCGCTACGTCACGGTGACCGTGGCCGTGCCGCTCGGCGACCTCACCTCGGCGCAGCTCTCCGCCCTGGCCGAGCTCTCGCGCAGCTACGCCGACGGCACGGTCCGCTTCACCCGCACGCAGGACGTGGTGCTCCGCTGGGTGCTCCCGGAGGAGGTGCCGGCGCTCCACCTCCGGCTCGCCGCGGCCAGCCTCGGCCTCGACGGCGCGGGCACGCCCTCCGACGTGGTGAGCTGCCCGGGCGCGGAGAGCTGCCGCCTGGCGGTGACCCACTCGCGCGGCCTGGGGCAGGAGCTGGAGGCCCACGTGCGGGCCCGTCCAGAGCTCTACGGGCAGGCGCCCGACCTGGACCTGAAGGTGAGCGGCTGCCCCAATGGCTGCAGCCAGCACCACGTGGCCACCATCGGGTTCCAGGGGAGCGCCCGCAAGGTGGGCGACAAGGCCGTGCCGCAGTACTTCGTGCTGGTGGGCGGCGCCCTCTCGCCCGACGGCGCCCGCTTCGGCCACCTGGCCGCCAAGATCCCGGCGCGCCGCGTCCCCCAGGCGCTCGACCGGCTGGTGGCCCTCTACCTGGCCGAGCGGCGGCCAGGGGAGGGGGCGCCCGCCTTCTTCACGCGCGTGCCGGTGGAGCACGTCAAGGAGGTGCTCAAGGCGCTCGGCGAGCTCAGCGCGGCCACGTTGACGCCCGAGGACCTCAGGGACCTCGGCGAGGACCACGAGTACCGCACCGACACCATGGACGGTGAATGCGCGGTCTGACGCCAGCCCTGGCGCGCCGGGGCGTGCTGCCCGGCTTCGGCCTCTCCACCGGCTTCACCCTCTTCTACCTGGGGCTGGTGGTGCTCATCCCGCTCTCCACGGTGGTGCTCAAGACCAGCGCGCTCACCTGGACGCAGTTCTGGGACCTGACCACCAGCCCGCGGGCCCTCGCCTCCTACCGCATCTCCTTCGGCGCCTCGCTGGTGGCGGCGCTCGTCAACATGGTCTTCGGCGTGCTGGTGGCCTGGGTGCTGGCGCGCTACCGCTTCCCCGGCCGCTCGCTGGTGGACGCGCTGGTGGACCTGCCCTTCGCCCTGCCGACCGCGGTGAGCGGCATCGCCCTGACCGCCGTCTATGCCCGCAACGGCTGGATCGGCCAGTTCCTCGAGCCGCTCGGCATCCAGGCGGCCTTCTCGCCGCTCGGCGTCACCATCGCGCTCACCTTCATCGGCCTGCCCTTCGTGGTGCGCACGGTGCAGCCGGTCCTGGAGGACGCCCAGCCGGAGGTGGAGGAGGCGGCGGCGGTGCTGGGGGCCTCCCGCGGCCAGGTCTTCCTGCGCGTGCTCCTGCCCACCTTGCTGCCGGCGGCCCTCACCGGCTTCGCCCTGGCCTTCGCCCGCGCCGTGGGCGAGTACGGCTCGGTGGTCTTCATCTCCGGGAACATGCCGCTGCGCACCGAGATCGCGCCGCTCCTCATCATGACCAGGCTGGAGCAGTTCGACTACCCGGGCGCCACCGCCATCGCGCTGGTGCTGCTGCTGGCCTCCTTCGTGCTCCTCCTCGCCATCAACCGTCTGCAGGCCTGGACCCGCACCCGGGCCGGGCTGGCATGAGGCACTCCCGCGCCACCGATGACCCGCCGTGGGTGCGGCGGCTCCTCATCGCCGGAGCGCTCCTCTTCCTGGGCGCCTTCCTGCTGGTGCCGGCCGCGGCCGTGCTCTGGGAGGCGGTGCGCGGCGGCGTGGACCTCTGGTGGCAGGCCATCGTCGAGCCGGACGCCTGGGCCGCCATCAAGCTCACCCTGCTGGTGGCGGCCATCGCCGTGCCGCTCAACACGCTCTTCGGACTGGCGGCGGCCTGGTCGCTCACCCGCTTCCGCTACCGCGGACAGACGCTGCTGCTCTCGCTCATCGACCTCCCCTTCGGCGTCTCGCCGGTCATCGCCGGCATGGTCACGGTGCTGCTCTTCGGGGCCCACGGCTGGTTCGGCCCCTGGCTGCAGGCCCATGACGTGAAGATCGTCTTCGCCGTGCCGGGCATCGTGCTGGCCACCGTCTTCGTCACCTTCCCCTTCGTGGCGCGCGAGCTCATCCCCTTCATGCAGCAGCAGGGGTCCGAGGAGGAGGAGGCCGCGCTCGTCATGGGGGCCAGCGGCTGGCAGATCCTGACCCGCGTCACCCTGCCCAACATCCGCTGGAGCCTCCTCTACGGCGTCATCCTCTGCAACGCGCGGGCCATGGGCGAGTTCGGCGCCGTCTCGGTGGTGTCGGGCCACATCCGCGGGCTGACCAACACCATCCCGCTGCACGTCGAGGTCCTCTACAACGAGTACGCCTTCCGGGCCTCCTTCGCGGTGGCCTCGCTGCTCTTCCTCCTGGCGGTGGCGACCCTGGTCGCCAAGCAGTGGATGGAGTGGAAGCACCGCGCGGAGCGGCTGGCGACGGAGCGTTCACCGTGAGCATCGAGATCACCGGCGTGAGCAAGGCCTTCGGCGCGCAGCCCGTGCTGCGCGACGTCACCCTCTCCCTGCCGGGCGGCGAGCTGACGGCGCTGCTCGGGCCGTCCGGCTGCGGCAAGACCACGCTGCTGCGCATCCTGGCCGGCCTGGAGGCGCCCGACGCCGGCGTGGTGCGCGTCTCCGGCGAGGCCATCACCGACCGCAGCGCGCGGGAGCGGAACGTCGGGCTCGTCTTCCAGCACTACGCCCTCTTCCGCCACATGACGGTGGGCGAGAACGTGGCCTTCCCCCTCAGGGTGCGCCGGAGCCCCGACGGCGAGGTCAAGGCGCGGGTGCAGGAGCTGCTGGCGCTGGTGCAGCTGGAGGGGTTGGCCGGGCGCTACCCGACGCAGCTCTCCGGCGGACAGCGGCAGCGGGTGGCGCTGGCCCGGGCGCTGGCCACCCAGCCCTCGGTGCTCCTGCTCGACGAGCCCTTCGGCGCGCTCGACGCCAGGGTGCGCCAGGAGCTGCGTCGCTGGCTGCGGCGCCTCCACGACGAGCTGCACGTCACCAGCGTCTTCGTGACCCACGACCAGGAGGAGGCCTTCGAGGTCTCCGACCGGGTGGTGCTCATGAACGCCGGGCGCATCGAGCAGGTGGGCACGCCGGAGCAGGTCTTCGAGGAGCCCGCCAGCCCGTTCGTGATGCGCTTCCTCGGCGCGGTCAACGTCTTCCGCGGCCGGGTGGACGGCGGGCGGGCCTACGTGGGCGACCTGGAGTTCTCCGCGCCGGAGTCCGGCGCGCGGTCCCCGGCCCACGTCTACGTGCGGCCGCACGAGCTGGAGATCGGCCGCGCGCCGGTGCCCGGGAGCTTCGCGGCGCGGGTGGATCGCGTGGTGCCTCTCGGCGCGGCGGTGCGGGTGGAGCTGTCGGCGCCGCCCTACGGCGAGCGGCTGGAGGCCGAGCTGGATCTCCGCCGCAGCCAGGCGCTGTGCCTCGTGCCGGGCGACCGGGTGTACCTCTCGCCGCGCCGCGTGCGGGTCTTCGCGGGGCGCGAGCTGGAGCAGGACTCGCTCACCGCCAGCCAGCTCTAGCCACCGACCCACCCACGTCGAAGGGAAGACACGCATGGAACGCCTCCGCCACCTCCTCGTCTACACGCTCGCCGCCGTGGGCGGCGCCCTCACCGGGGTCGCCGTGCCGGCGCCCGCCGCCGCCGAAGCGCCCAGGGAGCTGACGCTCCTCAACGCCTCCTACGACCCGACCCGCGAGCTCTACGAGGCCTTCAACGCCAGGTTCGCCGCCGACTGGAAGGCCAGGACGGGGCAGGTGGTCACGGTGAGGCAGAGCCACGGCGGCTCCGGCAAGCAGGCCCGCTCGGTGGTGGACGGCCTGGAGGCCGACGTGCTCACCCTGGCGCTGGCCTATGACGTGGACGCGGTGGCCAGGAGCGGGCTCATCAGGCCCGGCTGGCAGAAGCGCCTGCCCGACAACGCCTCGCCCTACACCTCGACCATCGTCTTCCTGGTCCGCAAGGGGAACCCGAAGGGCGTGAAGGACTGGGACGACCTCGTCAAGCCGGGCGTGCAGGTCATCACCCCCAACCCCAAGACCTCCGGCGGGGCCCGCTGGAACTACCTGGCCGCCTGGGCCCACGCGCAGAGGAAGTTCGGCGGCGACGAGGCCAAGGTGAGGGCCTTCATCAAGGCGCTCTTCGCCAACGTGCCGGTGCTCGACTCCGGCGCCCGCGGCTCCACCACCACCTTCGTGGAGCGCGGCATCGGCGACGTCCTCCTCTCCTGGGAGAACGAGGCCTACCTGGCGGTGGAGCGGCTCGGCAAGGGGCAGCTCGAGATCGTGGTGCCGAGGCTCTCCATCCTGGCCGAGCCGCCGGTGGCGGTGGTCGATGCCATCGTCGATCGTCGCGGCACCCGCGCGGTGGCCGAGGCCTACCTCGCCTACCTCTACACGGAGGAGGGCCAGGAGCTCGCCGCCAGGCACCACTACCGGCCGCGCAACGCCACGGTGGCCGCCAGGCACGCCGGCCGCTTCACCAAGGTGGAGCTCGTCACCATCGACGCCGTCTTCGGCGGCTGGTCGAAGGCCCAGCCCACCCACTTCGGCGACGGCGGCACGTTCGACCAGCTCTACACGCCGGGCCAGTAGGCAGCGCCCCGGAGGC
This sequence comes from Anaeromyxobacter sp., assembly GCA_031396105.1. Lineage (GTDB taxonomy): Bacteria > Myxococcota > Myxococcia > Myxococcales > Anaeromyxobacteraceae > JADKCZ01. Next base: position 1,522 of record JANNKC010000100.1, on the reverse strand, counting down.
GGGGCTGCGCGGGCGGCTCGGCCCGGGCGCGCTGCGCCGCCCCCGCCGGCACTCAATACCTGGGCACCGACGGATCGACCTCGTCCGACCAGCGCAGGATGCCGCCCGCCATCGACCAGACCCGCGTGAAGCCGGCGGCCTGGAGCCGCCTGGCCGCCTTGACGCTGCGCCCGCCCGCCTTGCAGTAGAGGACGATGTCGCGGTCGAGGGCGAAGGAGGAGAGGGCGCCCTCGAAGGTGGAGAGCGGCGCCAGGCGTGCGCCCGGCAGCCGGGCCATCTCCCATTCGTGCACCTCGCGCACGTCCACCAGGTCGAGGTCGTCCCGGGCCGCCAGCCGGGCCGCCAGCTCGGTCGGCGTGAGCTCGGCCACCGGTGCGTCCGCCCCGGCGGCGGCCTGCGGGGCGCCACAGAACTGCTGGTAGTCCATGAGCTCCCGGATCTCCCGGGTGCCGCAGGCCGGGCAGCGCGGGTCCTTCCGGACCTTCACCTGCCGGAACTGCATGGCGAGCGCGTCCACCAGGAGCAGCCGCCCCACCAGCAGGTCGCCGACGCCGAGGATGAGCTTGATGGCCTCGGTGGCCTGGATCAGCCCCACCAGCCCGGGCAGCACGCCGAGCACGCCGCCCTCGGCGCAGGAGGGGACCAGGCCGGGCGGCGGCGGCTCCGGGTAGAGGCACCGGTAGCAGGGCCCCTCCGCCGTGGCGAAGACCGAGGCCTGCCCCTCGAAGCGGAACACGGAGCCGTAGACGTTGGGCTTGCCCGTGAGCACGCAGGCGTCGTTGGTGAGGTAGCGGGTGGCGAAGTTGTCGGTGCCGTCCACCACGAGGTCGTGCGCCTTCACCAGCTCGAGCGCGTTGGTCCGGTCGAGGCGCGTGGCGTAGCCCTCCACGTGGACGCCCGGGTTGAGGTCGGCGAGCCGCTCGCGCGCCGAGTCGAGCTTCGGGCGGCCCACGTCCTTCGTCCCGTGCAGCACCTGGCGCTGCAGGTTGGAGGCGTCCACCGCGTCGAACTCGACGAGGCCGAGGTGGCCCACGCCGGCGGCGGCCAGGTAGAGCCCGATGGGGGAGCCGAGACCGCCCGCGCCGACCAGGAGGACGCGCGCCCCCTTGAGCCGGCGCTGACCCGCCAGCCCCACCTCGGGGAGGATGAGGTGGCGAGCGTAGCGCTGGTACTCGTCGCTGGTGAGCTCGGGCCGTCCGACGTCGGAGGTCGCTTCCATGGCGTGATCCTAGCCGCTCCGGCCGGCGTGCGCCGCGGCCCCGGGCCGGACGGCGTCCCGGGTGCCAGCTATCCGCCGCCGCCCTTGGGCCTCAGGACGTGGAGCCCGCACTCCTTCTTCTCCGAGCCGCGCCAGCGGCCGGCCCGCGGGTCCTCGCCCGGCTTCACCAGCGAGGTGCAGGGGGCGCAGCCGATGGAGAGGTAGCCCTGCGCGTGGAGCGGGTTCACCGGCACGCCCCCGCGGCTCAGCTGCTCCTGGACCTGCTGGCTGGTCCACGCCGCCAGCGGGTTCACCTTCTCCAGG
>JANNKC010000095.1:0-5848 GCA_031396105.1 Anaeromyxobacter sp. | reverse complement strand
CCCGCCCCCTCGCCGCACGGATAGACGCCCGCCAGCCCCGGTGAGACCAGGTCGTCGCCGCGGACCAGGCGGCACGGGGCGCTGGTGCGGGTCTCCACGCCGATGAGCACCGCCTCGTCGGTGACGAAGCCGCGCATGCGCCGGTCGAAGGCGCGCAGCCCGGCCCGCAGCGCCGCCTTCACCGGCACCGGGTAGAGCTGGTCGAGGTCGGCGTGGGTCAAGCCGGGCCGGTAGCTCCCGCGGCCCGGCGCGGCGCCCGGCTTGCCGGCCAGGTAGGCCGCCAGCCGCTGCGCCGGCGCCCGGTAGCCTCCGCCGCCGAGCGCGTAAGCGGCCCGCTCCCACTTGCGCTGCCACTCCAGCCCGGCCAGTGGTCCCAGGAACCCCTCGGCGGCGAAGTCGTCGGGCGAGACCGCCACCACGATGCCGGCATTGGCCAGCGGCGAGGAGCGGTGACTGTTGGACATGCCGTTGGTGCACTGCAGGCCCGCCTCGGTGGGGGTGGGCACCACCACGCCGCCCGGGCACATGCAGAAGGAGAAGACGCCGCGCGTGGCCGTCCCCACCCGCGGGTTGTCGGCCAGCTTGTAGTCGGCGGGCGGCAGCTTGTCGGGCCGGACCCCCAGGCCGTACTGGATCCGGTCGATGAGCGGCTGCGGGTGCTCGGCGCGGAAGCCCACCGCGAAGGGCTTGGCCTCGATGGGCCAGCCGCGCGCCGCGAAGAGCTCGAAGATCTCGCGGGCGCTGTTGCCCGGCGCCAGCACCAGCCGGTCGGAGTCGAGGGTGCGCCCGTCGGCCAGCCGCAGCCCGGTGAAGCGCCCCGCCGAGAGCTCCAGGTCCACCGCGCGGGCGCCCCAGAGGAACTCGCAGCCGCCGCGCGTCAGCTCCTCCACCATGGCGGAGATGGCGGAGGGGAGCACGTCGGACCCCACGTGGGGCTTCCCCTCGGCGAGGATGCGGCTGACGCCGCCGAAGCGGGCGAAGAGCTCCACCACGGTGCGCACCGCCGGATGGTGGATGCGCGTGCCCAGCTTGCCGTCGGTGTAGGCGCCGGCTCCCCCCTCGCCGAAGTTCATGTTGGACTCGGGGTCGAGCGAGCCGTCGCGCATGAGGGCCGCCACGTCGCGCCGGCGCGGCGAGACGGTGCGGCCGCGGTCCACCACCAGCGAGGGGACGCCGCGCTCGAGCAGGGCCCAGGCGCAGAAGAGGCCGGCCGGTCCGGCGCCGAGGATGATGGGGCGGACCGCGGGCGGCCGGACGCGAGCCAGGGGCGGGGAGGGGGCCGGCGCCGGGACCACGTCGGCGGGAGCGCCGCGCAGCGCCCCCTCGAGCGTCACCTCGACGTTGACGAGCCAGCGCGGGCGCCCCTTCTTGCGCGCGTCGAGCGAACGGCGCACCACCGCCACCTCGACGAGGCTGCTCGGCTCGACGCCCAGTCGCTCGGCGGCGCGGCGCGTCAGGAGCGCGTCGTCCTCCCCGAGCCAGAGCGGGATGTTCTGCACGCGGTAGCGCATCGCGATCGGTCCGTCTTCCTCTCGGGGCGCGAAGGCCCCTACGCATCCCACCGCCCCAGGTGGCCGATTGCGTACCCGGTTACGCAGCTCGACGGGGACCGGGCCAGGGCGCTACATGAGGCAACGTACTGGAATGGTGAACGATACCGCCTGCGTCATGGTTCTGGCCCCGCGCTTGCTCTCATTGGTCGTCACCGAAACCACGGCGGACAGGCCCACCGCCCCGGGGAGAGACCCAATGGTACCAGGCATGCTCGACGTCAAGGGAACCCAGATCCTCGCCAAGTCGCTCTTCAAGGAGCTCCGTGGCAGCGGGTACACCCCGAACCAGATCCTGAGCCTCTCGACCGAGCTCATCGATCTCGTCACCCAGGACCTCAAGGCTGGCCACGAGACGCCGCACCCGGCGGTCATCGCCGGGCAGGGGAGCTGGCGCGCCGCCCTCTAGGGCGCTCCGGCCCAGGCCTTCGCAGCGCGCAGCACCGAGAAGAGGACGGCGCCCCACCACGGTGGCGCCGTCCTTTTTCGCCTTTCAAGACGTGCCCTTCCGTCACATTGACACCCCCGGCCGCTGCAAGTAGGTTTGGCGCCCTTTTTAAAGACCCCTCGGGGGCGGGAGGAACACCCATGGCGCGCATTGCCATCAACGGTTTCGGGCGGATCGGCCGCTGCGTCCTTCGCGCCGCCATCAAGCGGGGCGAGAAGGACCTCGAGTTCGTCTCCATCAACGACCTCACCGACACCAAGACCCTGGCCCACCTCCTCAAGTACGACTCGGTGCACGGCGTCCTGGACGCCGAGGTGAAGGCCACCGCCACCGGCATCCTGGTGAACGGCAGGGAGATCCAGGTCACCGCCATCAAGAACCCGGCCGAGCTGCCCCACGCCGCCAACAAGGTGGACCTGGTGATGGAGTGCACCGGCCTGTTCACGGCGCGCGAGAAGGCCGAGACGCACCTGGCCGCCGGCGCGCCGCGAGTCCTCATCTCGGCGCCCGCCACCAACCCGGACATCACGGTGGCCTTCGGCATCAACCACACCAGCATCGACAAGGCCAAGCACAAGATCATCAGCAACGCCTCTTGCACCACCAACTGCCTCACGCCGGTGGCCAAGGTCCTGCTCGAGAGCTTCGGCATCAAGCAGGGGCTCATGACCACCATCCACAGCTACACCAACGACCAGAACCTGCTCGACCTGCCGCACAAGGACCTGCGCCGCGCCCGCGCCGCCGCGCTGTCGATGATCCCGTCCTCCACCGGCGCCGCCAAGGCCGTGGCCGAGGTCATCCCGGCGCTCAAGGGCAAGCTCAACGGCTGCGCCGTGCGCGTGCCGACGCCCAACGTGTCGCTGGTGGACCTGACCGTGCAGCTGGAGAAGGCCACCACGGTGGAGGCCATCAACGCCGCCTTCAAGGCCGCCGCCGCCGGTCCGCTCAAGGGCGTGCTGCTCTACTCGGAGGAGCAGACCGTCTCCATCGACTACAACGGCAACCCCCACAGCGCCATCCTCGACGCCACCAACACGGCCGTCATCGGCGACGGGACCCTCGCCAAGGTCTTCGCCTGGTACGACAACGAGTGGGGCTTCTCCAACCGCATGCTGGACGTGGCCAAGTACCTGCTCTAGTCCGCCGCGCTCCGGGGGGGGAGGGACGCCATGCCGCTCAAGACCATCGATGCGCTGCAGCTCGCCGGCAAGCGGGTCTTCATCCGCGTGGACTTCAACGTCCCGCTGGACGAGGCCGGCAAGGTCACCGACGACGCTCGCATCCGCGCGGCGCTGCCGACCATCCAGTTCGCCCTGGCCGCCAAGGCCAAGGTGATCCTGGCGTCCCACCTCGGGCGCCCCAAGGGCAAGCCGGAGGACCGTGAGAGGTTCACGCTGGAGCCCGCCGCCGTCCGGCTGCAGGAGCTGCTGGCCCAGGACGTCATCCTGGCCGACGACTGCGTCGGCGACGGCGTCAGGAAGCTGGTGAAGGACCTGAAGGAGGGCGGCGTCCTCCTCCTCGAGAACCTGCGCTTCCACGGTGAGGAGGAGAGGAACGACGAGGGCTTCTGCAAGGAGCTGGCGGCGCTGTGCGACGTCTGGATCAACGACGCCTTCGGCACGGCCCACCGGGCCCACGCCTCGACGGCCGGCATGGCCCGCTTCGTCAAGGAGAAGGCGGCCGGCTTCCTCATCCAGAAGGAGGTCGAGTACCTGGGCCGGGCCCTCGGCAACCCCAGGCGCCCCTTCGTGGCGCTGGTGGGCGGCGCCAAGGTCTCCGACAAGATCAAGGTGCTCGACAACCTCATCGCCAAGGCCGACTGCCTCTGCATCGGCGGCGCGATGGCCTACACCTTCTTGAAGGCGCAGGAGGTCCCGGTCGGCAGGAGCCTGGTCGAGGTCGACAAGCTCGAGCTGGCCCGGCAGATCCTGGACCGGGCCAAGGCCAGGAAGGTCGACCTGCTCCTGCCGGTGGACCACGTCTGCGGCGCCGAGCCCAAGGAGACCGCCCAGCGGGTGGTGGTGGCCGACCGCGCCATCCCCGAAGGGCTCATGGGGCTCGACATCGGGCCGAGGACGCTGGACGCCTACCGGCAGCGCATCCTCTCGGCCGGCACCGTCTTCTGGAACGGCCCCATGGGGCTCTTCGAGCAGCAGCCCTGGTCGGAGGGGACCTTCGGCGTGGCCAGGGCCATGGCGCAGAGCCCGGCCGTCACCGTGGTGGGCGGCGGCGACTCGGCGGCGGCGGTCGAGCGGGCGGGGCTCGTCGACAAGATGAAGCACGTGTCGACCGGCGGCGGCGCCTCCCTCGAGTTCATCGAGGGGCGCGAGCTGCCCGGCGTGAAGGCCTGCGAGGAGTGACCGTGGCCCGACAGAAGTTCATCTGCGGCAACTGGAAGATGCACAAGACGGTGGCCGAGGCCGCCGCCCTGGTGAAGGAGCTGGTCGAGGGGCTGGCCGGCGACGCCCGCGTCCTGGTGGCGGTGGCGCCGCCCTTCACCTCGCTGGGCCCGGTGGCGGCCGCGCTGCGCGGCACGCCCGTCGAGCTGGCGGCCCAGGACGTCCACTGGGAGGCGCAGGGCGCCTTCACCGGCGAGATCTCGGCGACCATGCTGGCCGACGTCGGCGTGAAGCACGGCATCGTGGGCCACAGCGAGCGGCGCCAGTCCTTCGGCGAGACCGACGAGACGGTGCGCAAGAAGGTGGGCGCGCTGCTGGCCGCCGGGCTGCGCCCCATCGTCTGCGTGGGCGAGCTGCTGGCCGAGCGCGAGGCGGGCCAGACGCTGGAGGTGGTGGGCCGGCAGGTCCGCGGCGGGCTGGCCGGCCTGGCACCTACTCCATACCGTCTCCCGTGTGCTATACGCGGCGCGCAATGCCCGTCGACGCAATCGCAAGAGCCGCGCAACTGCGCTGCTGGTCGGGAACGGTTGCTCCGGAACCGATCGCCGGCGGCATCACCAATGCCAACTTCGTCGTCCGCGATCGCGGTGAACGCTTCTTCGTCCGCGTCGGTGAGGACATCCCCGTACATGGCGTGTGGCGCTGGAACGAGCTCGCCGCGAGCTGCGCCGCGCACGCCGCCGGCATCTCCCCCGAGGTCGTCCATGCCGAACCGGGCGCCATCGTCTTTCGCTTCATCGACGGTCACACATTGAGCGCGGAGGATCTGCGGCAACCAGCGACACTGGCGCAGGCCTTGGCGCTGCTCAAATGCTGCCATCGCGAAATTCCCAAACACCACGACGGCCCGACGCTGCTCTTCTGGGTCTTCCAGGTCGTGCGCGGCTACGCCGCCGTGCTGCGCGGCGGAGAAAGTCGCCATGCCGGCGCGTTGGCTCGACTCGAAGGCATCGCCGGCGAGCTGGAAGCAGCTGTCGGCGGCGTCGAGATCGTCTTCGGTCACAACGACCTGCTGGCCGCCAACTTCATCGATGATGGCGAGAGATTGTGGCTCGTCGACTGGGATTACGCCGGCTTCAATAGCGCCCTGTTCGACCTCGGCGGCCTGGCCTCGAACAACGGGCTATCCGAGGAACAGGAGCGCTGGTTGCTTCACGATTACTACGAGACAACGCCGACCACCGATCTCTGGCGCCGCTTCACCGCGATGAAGTGCGCTTCGCTCCTGCGCGAGTCGATGTGGAGCATGGTCTCCGAGATCCACTCCACGGTCGACTTCGATTTCGGCAGTTACACCGCCGAGAACCTGGCTCGCTTCGAAGCCGCCTACGACGCGTATCGGACAATCTGAGAAGCGCATGACCGCGTTCCCCACACACGCACGCGCCGTCGTCATCGGCGGCGGCATCATCGGATGCAGCACGGCCTACCACCTCGCCAAGCTCGGT
>JANNKC010000077.1:0-6520 GCA_031396105.1 Anaeromyxobacter sp. | reverse complement strand
CCGTCGTGCCGGCGAGGGGCTTCCTGGCGACGAAGGTCAGCCGCCCCAGGCTGTCGTAGCCGAGATGGCGCTCCGGCTTGAGCGACGCGGGAACGGCCAGGGAGGTCTCGTAGTAGGGCCCGATCACCCGGACCGGTCTCCCGGCGCCATCGAAGGAGGTCTCGGTGACCAGGTGCTTGGAGAAGGTCGTGACATCCGACGCCTCGACCTTGGTGACCCTGGCCTGGAACCAGTCGTCGTAGGTGTAGACGTAGGTGGCGCCGCCCTCGGTCTTCGACGCCAGGTTGCCGTTGCCGAAGTAGCTGAAGGACGCGACCTCCGGGTAGGTGGCGCTCGTCTCGCCGGCCTTCGACTGGCGCCGCACCGAGGTGAGCTGGCTGGTCGCGCCGTAGCCGAGCTCGCTGAGCTCGAGCAGGCTCTGGCCGGCGTAGGTGGACCGGGTCTTGACGCAGTCCTTGCAGACCTTCAAAGGGTCGGCCGTGGAGAGGTAGGTGCTCTGGATCGTGAGCTCGTCGCCAGCGCGGGCCGTGTCCGGGTCCACCAGCACCTGGGTGGCGTTGCCCCAGCGATCAACCAGGCCACACGGAGTGGTCGTCTTGGACCCGAGCGTCACCCCGTCGACGAGGCGCACGTCCTCCTCGGAGGTGTTCACGGGGATGACGGGGTACTCACCGCTCGGGACCTCGATGGGCGAGGCCGTGCAGGCGCCGCTGTTGATGCCTCGCGCCGCGTGCGTGTACTTGATCGTCCGGAACGGGTCGAGGAGCGGCGGCGAGGTGGTCGTCCCGGCGGCCCGCTGCGTGCCCGTCTCCACGGTGAGCGGCCAGCCCACGAACGGCCTCGACGCGACGTCCCAGGTGGTGTGCCGAACGAGCCGGGTGACGGCGTCCTGGCTCCAGCTCTGGGTGAAGCCGCGGTAGTCCCCGGTGGCCGGCCGCTGCGGCGACGTGTACCAGTAGGTCACCGTGTTGCTCGCCATGAGCGGACCGGACGTGGTGATGGACTTGACGACCGGGTAGCTGGCTACCGCCGTGTCGCCGAGCGAGTAGGAGGTCACGTAGGAGACGGCCTGCCGCACGCCGAGCGGCGAGACCGCCGCGCCGAGGCAGCCGTTGCCGCTGTCCCGCTCGAAGCTGGTGACCAGTTGCTCTGTCGCGCCCGCTGTACCGGTCTGCGTGATGCTGAGGAGGCCGATGTCGTTCCCGGTAATCCCGGCGGCGTATGCAAGCTTGTGGCGGCGGACCGTCACGGGAACGCCGGGTATCATCAGGTTCGTGCCCGGATCGATGGACCCTGGGGTTGCGTTCACGCTCGCTACGATGCTGTCGAGCACCTGGGCGCCGTTGACGGTAGTCCAGGCCAGGACGATGGTCGCGCCCCAATTCCCGGTCATACCGACGGGGGCCGTACTGCCGCGGTCGGCCTCGACGGTCCTGAACGCGTTGTATCCGATCCAGAGCAGCCTGTATCCATTCCAGGCGAACCTGGTGACGTTGCCGTCGGGATCCTCGACCTCGGCGAGCCTGAACGGCTCGCTGTGATTCGTGGCGTTCGACGTGATGAACGTGAGCTTGTTCCCGGAGGCGTCCACTGCAACCGCAGAGTTTGGGGTGCCCGCGGGATAGGTGAAGCTGAGGTAGCCGCTCTCCACATCCGCGGCCCACCTGGTGCCGTCACGATCGGTCCGGATGAGCGGCTTCGCCCGGAACGGCAGGTTGAGCCACAGGCCGGTGCCGTCGTAGCTGACGCTCGGGAGCTCGAACAACCAGCCTGCGCCGTACCCGACGGTGGAGTTGATGCAGCCGAGGTTTGGTGCGCTCTCGATGCCAGGCGAATTGTGGCGCAGCGAGAGCGCCGGCTGGTACCGGCCTCGCGCCGCGGGCAGGTCGAATGAGTAGCGGTAGCCGACGCGGCCGGTGGACTCGTCCACCGTCACTTCTTGGGCCGGCACCCGCGCCGGCGCGAAGCTGAGGAACGCGAGCCCGGCGGCGGCGACGAGCGGATGCATCCTCATGGTGTGACCTCCACGTCGGCGCAGACGCGCCTGCCGGTGGTGCGCGCGCAGACCTGGGCCAGCCCGGGCTCGGTGCCCTGGAAGAGGTGGTCCTGCAGGTGGGCGACGACGCGTTCGTCCGACGATGACCAGCTCACCGCCACGGGCCCCTGGGGCGTGAGCGCTTCGAAGGTCTGGATCTGACCCAAGCGAACTTGCGCCCTCGCCGGCCTCAGCGAGAGCGGCCCGGTGGGCGGGCCGGCCGCGTTCGCGTTCGCTCCGCCTGCCTGGTCCGCCGAGGCGCCACCCTGGGTCGCCGCAGAGGCGACGCGGACGGTCACAGTGAGCACCGGTCCGCCCGAAGGGGAGCGCAGGCCCGCTCGACCTTCGCGGTGTGCCAGGAGCCGGCCGTCGGCCTCGACGCTCACCACCTCCGGCGTGTCGCTCGTCATGGTCGCAGGAGATGGGCGGCTCCCCACCAGAATTGGCGCAAGCACCGGCTCTCCCAGCCGGTCAATCTCCAGCTCGGCGCGGGAGAAGACCACGAAGGGCCGGTCGAGCTGCTGCCGCACCCCGGCGATCCCGGGATCCGGGGTCGCTGGCGGCGCCCAGGCCTGTGGCGGCCCCGGGTCACAGCCGAGCAGGGCGGCCAGCGCCAATACGGCTCCGGCGGCGCCCGGACCCGCGGAACCAGGGCCCCGCCTCCTCGGCACCGGCGCGCCACCGAAATCCATGGCGCTCACGGCTGGCACCGGTAGGAGGTGCCATCGCAAATGTTCTCGCAGGGGTTTGGAGGTTCGGGCAGGTTCCCTGAGTTGGAATACGGGCAGGCGGTGCCGGCCGCTCTGGTGACCACCACGCAGGAGCTGGTGTCATTGCAGGTCGACGTCTCACATGGTCCGCGGGCTCCGCACGAGATCGGTGTTCCAACGCACCCGCCGGCGGTCGTGCACTTATCGGCGTAGGTGCAGGGATTCGAATCGTCGCAGACGGTGCCGACTGGCTTGTAGGTCGACGCCCACTCTCCACCCATGCAGGTCACCCTCTCGCAAGGCTCTGCTGGAGGTGGCTCGCCAGGGCAGGCCGCGGCAGTCACCAAGGAGGCCTGCTGCTCCGGCAGGAACGCCGACCCCTGCAGCTCCAGCGCCGGGTCCACCAGCGGTGCGCCATCGCTCGGGGCCACCTGCGCGGCGGCCATGCCCGCGGCCACCACCAGGCCAAGAACCGAGGACGCGCCCAGCACCCGCCTCGCGTCGCTGCGTCGCCTCGCCACAACTTGCCTTCGCCTCATCATGGATTCCCCCAGCCGGGTCTCCAGCCGGCACCCATTCGCCGGGAGGCCGCGCCGGGGCGGCCCCGCTCTCGCCTGGAGACCTGCTTCTTGGATTGGTGGACGAGCCACCTCGCCCGGTGTGACCGGCGCCCAGGTCGACCACCCATCGGGTCGCCGTTTGTCGCCGTTCGCCCGCCGTGGCACCCTCCCTGGCGTCCATGGCTCCCCGCCTCACCTCCATCCTTGCCCTGCTCGCCGTCACCGCGTTCGCGGCAGGATGCCAGCGCGCCCCGCCTGAGCCCGCGCCGGCCGCACCCACGGCGCAGGCCTCGGCCAACTCGGCCGCGGCGCCCGCTGCGCCGCCCGTCCGCCCGCCCTTCCGCTGCGTCGAGCGCGCCGACGTCGCGGCCGCGGGCCTGGTTCGCGAGGCCGAGGACGCGCTCGCGGACGGCCGGCACGAGCGGGCGCTCGGCTGCGCCGACGAGGCGCTGCGCCTGTCCCCCCGCGGCGTGCGAGCGCTCTGCGTCCGCGGCGAAGCCCTGGCGGCGCTCGACCGGGTCAAGGAGGCGCAGCTCGCCTTCGCTCGCGCCCTGGCCGTGGATCCCGACGACGCCGCCGCCCTGGCCGGCGCGGCCGACCTGCACGCCAGGCGGCTCGACGGCGCCCACGATGCGCTCGAGGCCGGCGTGGAGCTGGCGCGGCGGGGGCTGCGCGCCTTGACCCGCGTGCCGCGCAAGGACCCGGAGCTCAGGCTTCGGCTCGAGCTCGCCGCGGCGGCGGCCCTGAACGATCTGGGCCGCGCCGCCGACGCCCTGCCGCACGCCGAGCGCGCCGCAGCACTCCGCCCCGGCGAGCCAGCCGCCGCCAACGAGCGGGGCTTCGCCCTCTTCGAGCTGTGCCGCCTCGACGAGGCGCGCCGCGCCTTCGAGCACGCGCTCGTGCTCGCGCCGGACGACCCCTGGGCGCTGCACCACCTCGGCCTCCTGGCCGAGCGGCGCGGCGACGCCGCAGTGGCGGCGCGCCTGCTGGCCCGGGCCCGCGCCGTCGCCCCCGGGGAGTTCCCGCCCGAGGTGGAGCTCGGCGCCGAGCCGTTCCGCGCCGAGGTGGACCGGGCCGTGGCCGAGCTCTCCGTCGAGGACCGCCGGGCGCTGCGCGGCGTGCCGGTCGAGGTGGCCGACCTGCCCGACCTGGAGGACTTGACGCTCACCGACCCGCCGCTCTCGCCCAGCATCCTGGGGCTCTTCCGCGGGCCGCCGGAGGGGGAGGCCTGCCTCCCGGAGGACGGCGACCCCTGCCGCTCCATCGTCCTCTACCGCAAGAACCTGCTCCGCTTCGCGCATGACCGGGCCGAGCTCGACCGGCAGCTCCGGGTCACGCTGGTCCACGAGCTCGGCCACCTGCGCGGCGAGGACGATGACGCCTTGCGCGACCGCGGCCTCCAGTAGGGGCGCCGGGCCGGCTCGCCGGGGGCTCGCGCCACAACTCCGCGACTCCGCGATAGACGATTCGCGTCATGGCTGGCGGCGCCTGGAGACGCCGACTGGCGAGTGATTCCTGCGGTCCGGGCTTGCGGGCCGCCGCTCAAACAGGCGCCCGCTCCGGGTCACCTCTCGCGCCTTCGCAGCCGCCGTGGTGCCGCCATCACCGCGGCGCCCAGGGCGAGTTCAGCAGCGTACCTGTTGTGGATCCTGCAAGCACAGCGAAGTCCGGAGACGGTGGTCGGACCGCCGAGGGCCAGCGGCACCACGTGATCGAGCTCCACCTGCCAGGTGGAGCCGCAAAGGCCGCCAGCGTCGAGCGGGAACTGGCAGCGGTCGCCGTCGCGGAGCCGGACCTCGCGCTCGATGGCGGCGGGGATGGCGCGGGTCCGGCCGAGACCGGTCGGGGTCGCGACCTGTGTTGCCGTCACGGCCGCGGGCGCGGGTACCGTCACGGGTGCGGTCGTGGATGCGGTGGCAGGCGGGGTCCCGGCGCGCTGCTCGTGGGGGCTCTTCACGAGGGACTTCCGCCGCGCCTGCTTCTCCAGGAGCAGGTCGAGCGCGGCCTCCAGGACCTGCTCGGTCGTCGCGTGCGGGTTGGCATGGGAGAGCCCGGTGCGCGCCCTGGACAGCTTCTCGAGGAAGCGGGCCGAGACCGTCACGCTGAGCCGGCGCAGGTCCGCCGTGAGCGGCTCGACGCCATCTGCGCGCCCCCGGTCGGGGTGGGTATTTCCAACTTCGTGCGCACGAAACGCGCTGGTTGTGGCGCCGGGCGAAGTGCCGGACGCGGGGCCGGGTGCCGGGGCGGCCCCCACGGCCGCCGCGGCGGGCCAGGGCGGTGCGGGGCTCCCGAGGTCGAGCGTGGCAGGGAGACCAACCGGCGACTGTCGCGCACGCTCGGTGGGTACCACGGTCACCACGTCCCGCCTGGGCGGTCTGGGGTCGGGCCGGATGGCCGCCACCAGCTCCTTCGCCTCGCGAAACGAGCAGCCGAAGAAGCGCGGTAGCACCTCGGCCTCGTTCTCGGCCGTGAGCACCCGCGCCAGCTCCCCGACCGAGGAGAGGCAGAGGCGCCCAGCCCGGAGCGCCGCCTCGACGGAAGGGAAGCTGGGCAGGAGGCGCGCCGCGCTGGAGCGCGCCCAGGCGGCGCCGTTCGAGAGGCCGAGCTCCCGGGTGAGGAAGGCGAAGAGCGAGGCGTGGCCCAGCCGCTCCCAGCCGCGCCGCCGGTCGAAGTCGGCGAGGGCCAGGAGGAAGTCGGCGGCCGCCGCGCGCTCGTGACCGAGCAGGTGGGCCAGCTCGTCGCGCCGCTCCCTCGCCTCGGCCAGCGTGGCGGGCGGGACCAGGTCGGTGAAGCCCTTGGCCGCCCAGGGGCTCTCCGGCTCCATGACGAGCGTAGCCGGGTGCTGGCGGGAGGGGAGGAAGGCGGCGGCGGACTCGAAGCGGAGCGCGTGCATGGAGAGATGGTCTCACGCGATTTCGGTCCCTCCCCAGCCGCGCCAGGAGGCGAAACGGCAGGATCTCGCGCCTCGCTTCCTCGGAACCCATTGGTCGAGCCACCACGGCCACTGGAGGGGCCGGCAGCGCCACCTGCGCGCGTTCCTGGAGGGCGCGGCCCGGCGAAGCGCGGCTCGGACTGGAGGGCGTCAAGCGGAATCCGCGGGCGCCCCAACAGGACCATCGGTGAAGCTGCTCGACTCCGGTTCTCGTTCACCTCCCCACCATCGGTCACCGACGAGGCCAGTCAGGGACGCACTCGACGCTGGGCGCTGGGGGAGC
>JANNKC010000453.1:0-11062 GCA_031396105.1 Anaeromyxobacter sp. | reverse complement strand
GCCGCGGCCCGCGCCGTCGAGCCGGACCGCAGGCCCTCGGACGCCGGGGCCCTGGTCGCCGCGCTCGGGCGCATCGAGCGGCTGCGCCGCCGCCTCCGGCTCGGCGGGAGCGCGCTGCTGGTGGCGGCGCTGGCGGTGCTCCTGGCCCTCCCAGCGCTGCTCCGCCCGGCGGGGCCGCCACCGGCCCCGCTCCTGCTCGCCGTCGCCGACGGCGAGCAGGCCGGCCAGGAGGGCTGGCCGTCGGGGCTGGGCGACCTCGTCCGCCGCGGGCTGGAGGAGATGCCCGGCCTGGCCGTGATTGACCGGGCCCGCCTGGAGGGCGTGCTGCGCGCCTCGGGGAAGGTGGCCGGCCCTCGCCTCGACGCCGCGGCGACCAGCTTCGCGGCGCAGCAGGTCGGGGGCGCCGCCGTGCTCGTGCCGGCGGCGCGGCGCACCGGCGAGGCGCTGGCGCTCGCGCTGGAGGCTCGCGACCCGGCCTCGGGGACGGTGCTCGTCAGCGCCGTGGAGCAGGTGGCGCCCGGGGACGGCGCGCTCCAGGCGCCGGTCGGTCGCCTGGTCCGGCGGATCGTCGACGGCCTCGAGGCGCGCCAGCGCGAGCCGCGCGCCGCCGAGGTGGCCGTCGATCGGGCCGTCACCGCCAGCCTGGAGGCCCACCGGCGCTACGCCGCCGGCCTGCGCTGCGAGGAGGAGCCGTCGCGCGGCGAGAGCTGGGGCCGCCTCGACTGCGCGCTCCACTTCCGGGAGGCGCTGGCCTTCGACCCCGACTTCGCGCTGGCCCACTTCGCGCTGGCGCGCGGCGCCGTGCTGGCCGGGGAGTCGACCGAGGCGCTGCGCGCGGCGCTCCGGCCCGCCCTGGCGAGGCTGGAGCGGGTGCCGCCGCGCGAGCGCGCCCAGCTGTCCGCCTGGCAGGCCGCCCTGGAGGGCAGGCCGGAGGAGGCCGTGGCCATCCTGCGCCGCGCCCAGGCCGACTGGAGCGACGACGCCCGGCTGGCCTACGCGCTGGGCGAGGCGCTGGAGGGGCAGGGGCGGCTGGCGGAGGCGGTGGCGCCGCTCACGAGGGCCGTCGAGCTCGACCCGGGGCTGGAGGCGGCCACCGAGAAGCTGGTCTGGGCGCTGGGCCGCCTCGATCGCGTCGAGGCACTGCAGGCGCTGGCCGGGCGGCTCGCCGCCCTGCCGCCCTACCCGGGCACGCTC
Organism: Anaeromyxobacter sp.; assembly: GCA_031396105.1. Taxonomy (GTDB): domain Bacteria; phylum Myxococcota; class Myxococcia; order Myxococcales; family Anaeromyxobacteraceae; genus JADKCZ01. The sequence goes on along the minus strand of JANNKC010000453.1, from coordinate 9,868 downwards.
CACGCCGAGGTCCAGGCGCGCGGCTGGGCCGGCGACGTGGAGGGGGCGCTCCGGGTGGCCCGGAAGGCGGCGGGCGGCGGCGCCGCGGCGCGGGAGGACCTCGTCGAGGCGCTGGTGGCCGCGGGGCGGGTCGAGGAGGCCGAGGCGCTCCTCCGGGCGGCGAGACCGAAGCCCGGCGGGCGCTCCGAGCGGCAGCTGGCCGCCCTGCACCTGCTGGCCGGCCGGCGGCGCGAGGCCCTGGCGGTGCTGGACCGGCCGCCGCCGGCGGACGCCGGATCGCAGGAGCGGTTCGTGGCCGGCGCCCGCCGGGCCTGGCGGCTCGCCGCGACCCGCGACGGCGCCGGCATCGCCCGCATCGCCGCGGAGGTGCGACGGACCTCGCTGGAGCTGGCCGCATCGCTGGCGCCGGTGCTGGCCTACGGCGGCGCGGTCGAGCCGGCGCTGGCCCTGGCGCCGCACCTGGCGGGGCAGCCAGGGACGCGCCGCCTGCTCGACGCGCTGGTGGCGTGGCGGCGGCAAGGAGCCGCCGCGGCGCTGCCGGACCTCCGCTGGGCCGCCCGTGGAGAGGGGCTCGAGGTCACCGAGGTCTTCCCGCCCGAGGCGCCTGCCTGGCTGGCGGCCGAGGCCGCGCTCGAGGCCGGGGAGGGTGAGCGCGCGCTCGCCGACCTGCGGCGCTTCCAGCGAGCCTACCGGCCGCTCGGGCCGTGGCGCGTCTGGGCCTACCCGCGGAGCCTGCTCCTGGAGGCGCGGCTGCTCGAGGACCTGGGGCGGCGCGCAGAGGCGCGCGGCGTGCTGGCGCGCCTCGAGGCGCTCTGGGCCCGCGCCGACGCGGACTCGCCGCTCGTCACCGAGGTGAAGGCGCTGCGGCGCCGGCTCGGGGCGGGCGGGTGAAGGTGCTGGACCGGCTCCCGATGGGCGGGGGCGGAAAACGGAAGGTGGGGAACGTGGATGACGACGAAAGACCAGAGGGCGGCCGGCGCCGTGATGCGCCGGCTGAAGAATGGCAGGAACCACGTCGTGGTGAAGGCGATCAAGGGCGACGAGGTCTGGATGCAACAGGAGCTCGAGGCCCGGGCCCGAGCCTGGAGCGATCCCGCGGCCGGTGAGAGAGCGGCCCTGAAGGCCGTCAAGGCAGCGTGCAAGCGCCTCACGCGGGACGCCTGCGGCGTCGTCTGCGACCGCAAGGACCAGGCGTTGAAGGGGTCGGTGGTGGTCGTGGTCGCGGTGGCCACCCATGAGGAGGTCGACGGCGTCCTCTTCTGACCGCCGGCACATGGCCCGCCCTCCTCCCCGCGTCCTCCTGGTGAGCCACGACGCCGACGAGCACGCGCTCGCCGTGGCCCTCCACCTCGACAACCTGGGCGTCGAGCCGGTGCTGGTCGACTTCTCGCGCCTGCCGTCGGTGGGCCTGGCCGTCCACCTCGGCGGCGGGAAGCCGGCTCGGTACGTGCTCGGCGCGGCGGGCGGGCCGGTCGATCCGGCCGAGGCCGTCGCGGTCTGGTGGCGCCGGCCGCGGCGGCCGGAGGCGCCGGCCTCGCTCGACGCGGGGGGGAAGCGGCTCTTCGACGCCGAGTGGCGCCACGCTCTCGACGGCCTGGTCCAGGCGGCGCCCGGCCGCTGGGTCAACGACCCCGCGCGCGACGAGGCCGCCAAGCTGAAGCTGGTCCAGCTCGAGGCCGCCCGGCAGGTCGGCCTGCCGGTGCCGCGCACCCTGGTCACCGGCGCGCTCCCGGCCGCGCGGGCCTTCCTGGCCACCTGCCGGCGCGGCGCCGTCCTGAAGTCGCTCTCCTCGGCGAAGGAGGGCGGCCGCACCCGGCGCACCGGGCCGCGCGACCCGGCGCTGCCGGGGCGCCTGGCCACCGGCCCGGCCATCCTGCAGGAGCGGGTCGAGGGGCTCGACGTCCGGGTCACGGCGGTGGGGCGGCGGCTCTTCGCGGTAGCCGCCGACGCGCGGGCCGGCGGGGACCCGGACGACATCCGGGCCGACTGGTGGCGCGCCGCCGCCACCGCCCGTCCGCTCGAGCTGCCGCCCGACCTGGCGCGCCGCCTCCTCTCGCTGCAGCGCCGCCTCGGCCTCCGCTACGGCGCCATCGACCTGCGGCGCCGGCGCGACGGGCGCTGGGCCTTCCTGGAGGTCAACCCGGCCGGCCAGTGGCTCCAGTACGAGGCGGTCACCGGCCAGCCCGTCACCGCGGCGCTGGCGGCGCTGCTGGCACGGGGCGGGAGCGCCGGGCGACGCACCGCTCGGGGCCGTGACCTCGGCCTGGTCCCCGGCTAGATTCAGCGGATGGCCCGCCGCGCCCTCCTCCTGGTCGCCGACAGCGTCGGCTGCGGCGCCCTGCCGGACGCCGGCGCCTACGGCGACGAGGGCTCCGACACGCTCGGGAACGTGAGCCGCGCCGTGGGCGGCCTGGCGCTCCCGGTCATGGGCTCGCTCGGCCTGGGCCACCTCACCGCCATCGCCGGCGTGCCGCCGGCGCCGAGCCCACGCGGCTTCTACGGCAAGCTCAGGGAGCTGGCCCACGGCAAGGACACCATCACCGGCCACTGGGAGATGATGGGCGTGGTGCTCGAGGAGGGGCTGCGCACCTTTCCCGCCGGCTTTCCGCCCGAGCTGATCCAGGCCTTCGTCGAGGTCACCGGGGTGCCGGGCGTGCTCGGCAACGAGGTGGCCAGCGGCACCGAGATCGTGGCGCGCCTCGGGCCGGAGCACCAGCGGACCGGGTGGCCCATCGTCTACACCTCGGCCGACTCGGTCTTCCAGGTGGCGGCCCACGAGGAGACCGTGCCGCTCGAGACGCTCTACGGCTGGTGCCGCGCGGCGCGCCGGCTGCTCGACCCGTGGCGGGTGGCGCGCGTCATCGCCCGGCCGTTCGTGGGCCGCCCCGGCGCGTACGTCCGGACCTACAACCGGCAGGACCTGGCCATCGCCATCCCCGGCCCCACCGTGCTCGACCGGCTCGTCGAGGCGGGGCAGCCGGTGGTGGGGGTGGGCAAGATCCCGGACATCTTCGGCGGGCGCGGCATCAGCGAGAGCGTGCACACCGAGGGGAACGCCGACGGGCTCCGCCGCACCGCGGTGCTGCTCGACCGGGTGGAGCGCGGCCTCATCTTCGTGAACCTGGTGGACTTCGACATGCTCCACGGCCACCGCAACGACCCCGCCGGCTACGCCCGTGCGCTCGAGGCGCTGGACGCCGCGTTGCCACGGCTGCTGGGCAAGCTCTCGGCCGACGACCTCTTCGTCCTCACGGCCGACCACGGCTGCGACCCCACCACGCCCTCCACCGACCACTCCCGCGAGCACGTGCCCTTCCTGGTCCACGCGCCGGGGCGGGGCGGCGGGCCGCTCGGGGTGCGGGACTCCTTCGCCGACGTGGGCGCCACCGTGGCCGAGTGGCTGGGCGTGACGGCGCCGGCCGGGCGGAGCGCCGTCCAGGAGCTCTCGCCGTGAGCGACGGGCCGGTGCTGGAGACGCTGCTGGTCGGGCCGCCCGCGGTGGGCGTCCGCGGCGCGCTCGGCGCGGTGGCGTTCTACGCCGCCACCCCGGAGGCCCGGGCGCGCCCGGCCCGCATCGACCGGGCGCTCTGGGGCGCCGGCGTCACGCTGCACGCCGCCCGGCTCTTCCTCACCGACCGGGCGCTCCTCCGCTCCGCCCTCCTGCCCACCGCCCTGACGGCCGCCGGCTGCGCCGCCCTCGCCGCGCTGGCCACCGCCGCCACCGAGGCGGAGGCCCGCGGGGCCGGCTCGACCCTCCACGCCTTCATGGTCTCCTTCGTGGCGCTGGCCTCGATGCCGCCCACCGTGCTGCAGCGGCTCTGGTTCCGGGTGGCCAACGAGGCGCGCCGCGCGCTCGGGCAGCCGCCCGGCGAGGACCCCTTCCCTGGCGATTCCTTCCTGCGCCTCCTCGGCCGCGAGGGCTGGAAGGCGGCGCGCCAGGCGCTGGTGGTCTCCATCGGCCTGGCCCCGCTGCTCGGCGTGACGCGCGCGCTCCCCTTCGGCAACTACGACGCGGCGCTGCTGGCGGGCGCCTGGGGCTTCTACTGGCTGGTGGTGGACGCCTTCGAGATCCCCATGGAGGTCATCCCGGGGCCGCGCCACCGCGCCGCCGACCCCTGGTACGGCCGCTTCCTGGTCCGCTTCGGCGAGGTGAGCCGCTGGCTGCGACCGCTCCGCTGGTTCGGGCGAGCCCTGACGCGGCTCACCACCCCCTGGCACGGCGAGGTTCGCTTCACCGAGCGGCACGCCTGGGAGTGCGCCGGCTTCGGCCTGGCGGTCGGCACGTTGCTGGCCGTTCCGTTGGTGGGGCTCTTCTTCCGCGCCGTGGCCATCACCGCCGCCACGGCGCTGGTGGGCCGGCTCGGGGAGCCGGTCGACGCGGCGGAGCCCCGGCCGCCCCGGGCGTAGGCGAGCGCCGGCGAGCCGGCCCGTTTCGCCCCCGCCCTCTTCCTGGGTCGCGCCTGGCGCGGTGGGTGCCGCGGCGCCTACTTCTTCACGGCCGCTGGCGCCGCCTGGCGCTCGAGCAGGGCATCGACCTTCCTGTTGCGCCGCAGGTCCTCGGCCATCGACTTGATCTCGGTGAGGTCCCGCTGCAGCTCGGACCAGCCGTACCAGGTCACGTAATCCGGGTTGGCGTGGAAGGCGCCCTGGAAGGCGCGCATGCGGTGCTCCAGGAACATGACGAAGAGCCGCTGCTCCACCGGCGTGGGGGCGTCGTGGAAGGTGAGCAGGTCGGGGAAGGCGAAGGCGTAGGCCGCCGGCTTCTTCAGCGTGCCGTCCTGGTAGAGCCCGGCCACCACGCGGATGGCCTCGGCCGTCAGGTGGTCGATGTCGCGGATCAGGCCGTCGGCCTGCTTGAACTGGGTGTCCGCGAAGCTCCTGGAGTGGCACTGCTGGCAGGTCTTCAGCATCTTGTTCCGCTCGACGTCGAAGGAGGCCTGGTCGAGGCGCGCCACCTGGGCGGCCTGCACCAGGCCGAGCCGGGCGGTGGGCTGGCCCTTCGGGTCGAGCACGCCGAGCCCCTGCAGGATGGTGGCGCGGTCGGCGGTCCACTGCGGGTCGCCCTCCGGCATGGGCAGCCGGACGGCCAGGAAGCCCCAGGCGGTGCGGACCTCGTGGTTGCCCTCCTGCATGTGGCAGGTCTGGCAGGTCGGCGCGGCGGCGGTCTCCGGGATGGTCTTGGTCCGCTTCAGCTCGTGGCGCACGCCGTGCTTCGACGACTCGTACATCTCCCACTGCGGGTGGTCGAAGCCCATGTGGCAGGTCTTGCAGGCCTCGGGCTGGCGCGCCTCGGCCTTGGAGAAGAGGTGGCGGGTGTGGCAGGCGTCGCAGGAGGCCACGCCGTAGCCGCCGGCCACCTCGCGCAGCTCCTTGGCCTCGTCGGCGGACTTCAGGCCGAGCTTGTGGCAGCCGCCGCAGCCCTTCTGGCCCTCGCGGACGGCCAGCGCCTGGTAGTGGAAGGTCGGCATGGCCTTCACCGCGGCCCAGGCGAAGGCGTGCTTGCCCTTCTTGAAGCCGGCGACCTGGGCCTCGTGGCAGGCCGCGCAGGTCTCGGGGGTGGGCATGGCGGCCAGCTTGGGGTCGCCGGCCGAGGTGTGGAGGTCCCCGTGGCAGTCGACGCAGCCCACCCCCAGGGGCGCGTGGCGAGAGGCCTTCCAGTCGGCCACGATCTGGGGCGAGGACTGCCGGTGGCAGGCGACGCAGGCGTCGGCCACCTTCGCGCCCTTGGGGGCAGGGCGCCTGGCCGGAGTGGCGGCGGCGCCCGGAAGCGCCAGGGCGAGGGCGAGGGTGACGGCGAGGTGGAGCATGGCGGGGGTCTCCTGGGTGGGGGCCGGCAAGGTGACCGCCCGCCCGGCAGGAGCCGGGCGGGCGGGAGTGGGGACGGCCTACTTGGCCGGGTTCTTGGGGGCCGGCGCCGCGGGGGCGGCCGGCGTGGCCATGGCCAGGGTGCCGCCCGCCAGCAGGCCGGCCTTCACCTGCGCCTGGCGGGACAGGTCGATCGACTCGGCGAGGATGCGGGCCAGCTCCTGCGGGGCGTGGAAGCCCATGGAGTTCTCGGCGGCCACGTAGTCGAGGCGCCACTGCGCGGCCCGCTGCAGCACCTCGAGCTCCTTGATGGCCGGGGTCCTGGTGACCACCTCGCGCCAGGCGGCCAGCAGGTTGGCCTTGGTGGCGGCGGCCAGCCTCTTGTCCTGGTCCTCCCTGGCGGCCTGGCGGAAGTCATCCTTGGCCTCCAGCGCCTCGCGCGCCTTGGCGACGGCGGCCTCGCGGGCCTTGTCGTCGTGAGGCTTCCGGACGGCCACGATGGCGTCGATCATGGCCACGGCGGCCTGGCCGGCGCGGGTCATGAGGGCGAAGTGGCGGTCCTGGATGCCCTCGACGCGCGCCTTGAGCTCGTCGTCGCCGTAGGGGTGGCAGCCGGCGCAGGCGCGGTTGGGCGAGAGCAGCGGGCTGCGCACCCAGTGCTCGGAGAGCTTCTGCGCCCCCTCGCGCTTGTACGGCATGTGGCAGTCGGCGCAGGCCACGCCGCTCCGGGCGTGGATGCCCTGGCTCCAGACCTCGAACTCGGGGTGCTGGGCCTTCAGGACCTCCATGCCGGTCTCGGCGTGGGTCCAGTCCTTGAAGGGCGCCCCCTTCACCTGCATGCCGTCGTAGAGGTGCTCCATCTCCTCGACCTTGAGCCCCTCGGCCCACGGGAAGAGGATGGTCATGCCCTTGCCGCAGAAGTACTCCACGTGGCACTGGCCGCAGACGAAGGAGCGCTTCTCCTGGCGGGTGGCGTCGAGGTTGGGGTCGTACGGCCTGGCCCTGGCGCCCGTGCGCCAGCGCTCCACGCTGGGGAGGTGCGGCACGGCGCCGGCGCCGGCGGCCAGCTTCTGCATGCCGGTGATGAAGCCAGGGCGCGTCACCCGGATCTCCATCGACTGTGGGTCGTGGCAGTCGACGCAGGAGACCGGGTGGGCCTTCCCGCCGCCGAGGTCGGCCAGCTGCTTGTGGGCGACCCAGTAGTCGAGCTCACCCACCTTCACCAGGCCGGCCTGCAGCTGCTCGGCCTCGGAGGCCTGCGGCATGGCCTCCTTCCCGAGCTTCCTGTAGAGCGGCATGATCGAGGCATGGCAGTGCAGGCAGTTGCCCGACTGCTTGTTCTCGGCCTGGACGTTCCGCCTGGTGTTCTCCTGGTCGACGAGCGCGAAGCCGTGGCCGCGCCGGTCGCGGTAGTCGATGGCGAACAGGTAGCCCGCGAAGACCCGCTTCAGCCACGGGTCGCGCTCGGACTTCTGCGGCGGCGGCTGGCTCTCGCTGGCCTGCGAGCCGCCGCCGCCGTACTTGGTGGAGGTCGGCTCGGAGGTTCGCTTGTAGCCGTCGTACTCCCGCGGCCAGTTGGTGCCCCACTTGGCAGGGTCGGTGTCGTTCTCGGTCACCTCGACCAGCCTGACGAAGGGGTTCCTGCCCTCCTGCTTGCGCTCCGCGATGTTGACGAGCAGGGCGGCGGCGCCGACGGCCACCAGGGCGAAGACGCCCGCGATGAGGGCGATGAGGAGCCCGCGCTTCCTCTGGGGCTGGTTCTCAGCTGACATGTGGTGCTCCTTCTGGACGGTGCAGGTGGAGGCGGGAGGGTCAGCGCAGGTGGCCGACCGAGGCGTGGCAGCGGATGCAGGAGGTGTCGCCGCCGTGGGCGATCTCGTCCACCAGCTCGGCGTGGCAGCGGCGGCAGTTGGCCTCGACGATGGCGCTGCTCCCGGGCCGGGCCCGGATGACGTCCGGGTAGCCGCCCATGGTGAAGGCGAGGGAGTGGTGCCAGCCGTTCATCGCCTTGACCACGTACTTGGAGATGGGGCCGGCGGGCGTGTGGCAGTCGTTGCAGGTGGCCACCTGGTGGTGCGGGGCGGCCTGCCAGCCCGAGTAGTGTCCGGCCATGACGTGGCAGTTGGCGCAGGTGGCCGGGTCATTGCCCATGTAGGAGGCGCCCCTGGCGTACTGGAACGCGAAGCCGCCGACCCCGAGGGCGAGGCCGGCCGCCACGGCGGCGACCGTCACGGGGATGGTCAGGAGGGAGAAGCCACGGCTCTTCGTCATGCAGGCCTCGAGGGTTGCCGGCTGCTGTCGCAAGTCGCGGGCCATCCGTGCGGTCGCCGACCTGGGCGGCAACCCCGCGCCAACACGGGGAGCGGCGGAGGGCGGCTCGCTCCGCATCGGATGGAGGCTGCCGGTGTCGGATGGGCGGATCCGACGACCGGAGCGGCCTCACCCGGCTGGGTCGGGGTCGTCCGGGTCGCCCTTCCCCGCCGGGAGGTCCCCCTTCGGGCTCTCCGACGTGGGCAGGATGGTGCGGGCGGTGGCGTTGACCGCCACGGTGTGGATGGGTGTACGGGTGGCGTCCTCGGCGCGCCCCTCGCCGGCGCCGAGCGGCTCGATCCGCACCTCGGTCTGGCCGAAGGCCACCACGTCGCCAACCGTCACCCGCGCCTCCGCGATCCACTCCCGGGCGACGAAGGTGCCGTTCCGGCTGCCGAGGTCCACCACCCAGAGCTCCGCGCCACGCTGCTCGAAGAGCGCATGCAGGTTGGAGATCCAGGGATCGTCGATGCGCAGGTGCGCCTCGGGCGAGCGCCCGACCACGGTCGGCACGTTGGGGAGCGTGAAGCGCGCCCCGGCCCGCGACCCGTTGAGGACCAGCAGTTCGATCACGGTCCGCACCTCGGTGGACGACGACCCCCGTGATACCATGCCCCAATCACACCCATGGTGGCATCGGGTTCGCCAGAATCCGCGCGGCGGGAGGGGGACCACCCGAGCGGGACGCCCGCCGGGCTGGAGGGACGCGTCGTGGGCGGGCGCTATCGCCTGATCCGCAAGCTCGGGACCGGCGGCATGGGCTCGGTCTACCTGTGCGAGCATGTCACGCTGGGGCGCCGCTACGCGCTGAAGCTGCTGCACCCCAGCGGCGCCCTCGGGCCGGAGCTGGTGGACCGCTTCCGACAGGAGGCGCAGTCGGCCAGCCGCATCCAGCAGGAGAACGTGGTCGACGTGCTCGACTTCGGCGAGGACGGCGGCGGCGACCTCTACTACGTCATGGAGCTGCTGGAGGGGCGCACCCTGGGCCAGGTGATGCGCCAGGACGGGCCGCTCCCGCTGCCGCGCGCGCTGGCGCTGCTGGAGCAGGTCTGCCGCGCGCTGGCGGCCGCCCACGCCTGCGGCGTGATCCACCGCGACGTGAAGCCGGACAACGTGCTGGTGGAGCGGCTGGCGGACGGGGCGGAGCGCGCCATGCTCATCGACTTCGGCATCTCCCACGTGATCGGCTCGGACCGCCTCACGCGCCACGGCGAGATCATCGGAACGCCCGAGTACATGGCGCCGGAGCAGGCGTCGGGCGCCGAGGTGGACGCGCTCACCGACGTCTACTCCGTGGGCGTGCTGGCCTTCGAGCTGCTCACCGGGTCGCTGCCGCTGCTCGGCCCGACGGCCATCGCCACGCTGGTGGCCCACCAGACGCAGCCGCCGCCCGCGCCCGGGACGCTGCGCGCCGGCCTCCCGCCCGAGCTCGACCGGGCCGTGCTCCGCGCCCTCGCGAAGCAGAAGGCCGACCGGTTCCAGACGATGCAGGCCCTGGCGGCGGAGGTGGCGCGGCTCCGCGCCAGCGCCGGCCTGGCCTCGGCGGCCGGTTGCGCCGCAGGCGCCTCCCGGGGAGGTGGCTGGTCCGACGAGGCCGTCGGCACCGGCCGAGGGGGGACCATCTCGCTCGCCGCGGTGCCCCACCCGGAGACACCGCTCCGGCTGCCGGAGCCCGCGAAGGACGGGGCCGCGTCATCGTCGCGCGCGCCGGGATCGGAGCGCCCGGGCTGGCGGCGGCGCGCGGCCCTTCTGT
>JANNKC010000220.1:0-7271 GCA_031396105.1 Anaeromyxobacter sp. | reverse complement strand
CACCGCGGGCTGGTCAGCCTGATGGAGGAGCTGGAGGCCATCGACCTGTACCAGCAGCGCGCCGACGCAGCCGCGGACCCGCAACTGAAGGACGTGTTCCTGCACAACAGGCGCGAGGAGATCGAGCACGCCACGATGCTCATGGAGTGGCTCCGGCGTCACGACGGCCACTTCGACGAGATGATGAGGACCTACCTGTTCACCGAAGCGCCCATCGGCGGCCTCGAGAAGGCCGCCGTGGCGGGCGGCGCGCCCACGCATGCGGCCACGACCCTCGGCATCGGCAGCATGAAAGGGAAGTGAGCCATGGACCTGCTCAAGCGCAGTCAGGCGCCGGTCACCCCGGAGGCCTGGCAACAGATCGACGACGAAGCCAAGCGGGTCCTCCAGCTCGACCTGGCCGGGCGCCGGCTCGTCGACTTCGACGGCCCTCACGGCTGGAAGCATGCCGCGGTCGACACCGGCCAGCTCACCATCAAGTCTGAAGGCGGCCTCGGCGTGCCCTGGGGGGTCCGCGGCGTGCTGCCCCTCGTCGAGATCCGGGTGCCCTTCGACCTGCCGATCATGCTGCTCGACACCGCAGCGCGCGGCGCCGTGGTGGACCTCCCCGCGGTGGTCAAGGCGGCCGAGAAGGCCGCCCTGGCGGAGGACACGGTCATCTTCAACGGCTTCAAGGCCGCCGGCTTCGAGGGGATCATCCCCATGAGCCCCCACCAGGCCATCTCGATCCCGGCGGACTACTCCGACTACCCGGCCATCGTCGGAGCGGCCGTCGAGACGCTGCGGCGGGCGGGTGTCAACGGTCCCTATGCCCTGGCGCTGGGACCCGACTGCTACGCGGGGCTGGCCCAGGCGGCCGAGGATGGCCACCCCATCCGCGAACGCGTCGAGCACGACCTCGACGGCCCGATGGTCCTTGCCCCGGCGGTGGAGGGCGCCGTGTTGCTCTCCCACCGCGGCGGCGACTACCAACTCACCGTGGGGCAGGACCTCGCGATCGGCTACGCGGGGCGCGACGACGAGGTGGTCCACCTGTACCTCACCGAGTCGTTCGCGTTCCGGGTGCTGGACCGTGGCGCGGCCGTCTACCTGAAGCCCAGGCGCGGCAAGAAGTAGGGCCGCGGACCGTCAGAGGCGCGAGCTATCAGTCCGGGACCGTGCCCCGCGCCGCCGCCAAGACGAAGACCATCTACGCCTGCGCCGAGTGCGGCCAGACCAGCCCCAAGTGGATGGGCCAGTGCCCCGCCTGCCGCAAGTGGAACACCCTGAACGAAGAGGTGGCCGCGCCGGAGCCCAAGGGGGCCACGCCGCGCGGCTGGCTCCAGGGCGGCGGCGCGCGCCCCGTGCCGCTCCACGAGGTGGAGGCGCGCGAGGACTCACGGCTCAAGACCGGCATCGGCGAGCTGGACCGGGTCCTGGGTGGCGGCGTGGTGCCGGGCTCGCTGGTGCTGCTGGGCGGCGACCCCGGCATCGGCAAGTCCACCCTGATCCTCACGGCGCTGGACCGGCTGGCCCGCGCCGTGGCCCCACGCCCGGTGCTCTACGTCTCCGGCGAGGAGTCGGCCCGCCAGGTCAAGCTGCGGGCCGACCGGCTCGGCGCGCTCGCCCCCAACCTGCAGGTGCTGGCCGAGACCGACGCCACCCGCGTGCTCCACGCCGCCGAAAGCCTCAAGCCGGCCGTCATGGTCATCGACTCCATCCAGACCCAGTACCTGCCCGAGCTCACCAGCGCCCCGGGCACGGTGACGCAGATCCGCGAGGCCACGGCGCGGCTGATGGCCTTCGCCAAGACCACCGAGACGCCGGTCTTCCTCATCGGCCACGTCACCAAGGACGGCGCCATCGCCGGCCCGCGGGTGCTGGAGCACATGGTGGACACGGTCCTCTACTTCGAGGGCGGCGGGGCCCACCCCTACCGCGTGCTCAGGGCCCACAAGAACCGCTTCGGCTCGGCCTCCGAGATCGGCGTCTTCGAGATGAAGGCGGGCGGGCTCGCCGAGGTCACCAACCCCTCGGCCCTCTTCCTGGCGGAGCGGCCGCTCGACGCGGCGGGCAGCGCGGTGGCGGCGGTCATGAACGGCACGCGCACCGTGCTGGTGGAGATCCAGGCGCTGGTGGCCCCCGCCGGCTTCGGCACGCCGCGACGCACCGCGCTCGGCGTGGACTCGAACCGGGTCGCCCTGCTGGCGGCGGTGCTGGAGAAGAAGGTGGGGCTGGAGCTCCTCTCCTGCGACCTCTTCGTCAACGTGGCGGGCGGCCTCGCGGTGGACGACCCGGCCGCCGATCTCGCCACCATCGCGGCGCTGGCCTCCTCCTTCCGCGACAAGGCCATCCCGGCGCGCACCCTCCTGGTGGGCGAGGTGGGGCTGGCCGGGGAGGTGCGCGCCGTCTCGCAGCCGGAGATCCGGCTCGTCGAGGCGGCCCGCCTCGGCTTCACGCGGGCGCTGGTGCCCGCCGCCGCCGCCCGCCACGCCGCGCCGCCGCCCGGCATGGAGGTGGAGGGGGTGGAGACGGTGGCGGAGGCGCTGGACCGGATCGGGTAGCGCAGGGTGCGCCCCGTCGAGCGCGGGCCCGCCTACGCCGCCGCCACCGCGGCCCGCCAGCGGGCCAGCATGGCCTCCCGGTCGGTGGGCTTCATGCGCGGCGTGAAGCGCCGGTCGACCTTCCAGACCTTGCGGATCTCGTCGCGCCCCTTCCAGACGCCGGCCGCCAGGCCGGCCAGGAACGCGGCGCCGAGCGCCGTGGTCTCGATCATCCGGGGGCGAACCACCGGCACGCCCAGCAGGTCGGCCTGGAGCTGCATGAGCAGCCCGTTCTGGCAGGCGCCCCCGTCCACCTTGAAGGCCGGCATGGGCTGCCCGGACTCGACCCGCATCGCCTCGGCCAGGTCGAAGACCGAGAGGGCGATCCCCTCCAGCGTGGCGCGCGCCAGGTGTGCGCGGGTCGCGCCGCGGGTCAGGCCGCGGATCACGCCGCGCGCCTCGGGCCGCCAGTGGGGCGCGCCGAGGCCCGCCAGCGCCGGCACGAAGGTGACGCCGCCGGCGTCCTTCACGCTGCGCGCCAAGGGCTCGATCTCGGCGGCCGTGCGGATGAGCCCGAGCCCGTCGCGCAGCCACTGGACCGCCGCGCCGGCGATGAAGGAGGAGCCCTCCAGGGCGTAGGCCACCTCGCCGCCGACGTCCCAGGCCACCGTGGCGAGCAGGCCGCGCGAGGAGTGGACCGGGGCCGGCCCCACGTTCTGCAGGAGAAAGGCGCCCGTGCCGTAGGTGCACTTGGCCTCGCCGGGGGCGAAGCAGGCCTGGCCGAAGAGGGCCGCCTGCTGGTCGCCCGCCATGCCGCAGACCGGGACGCCGTCGGGGAGTGCCTTCATCCGGCGCGTCGTGCCGTAGACCTCGGAGGAGGAGCGGATCTGCGGCAGCACGGCGCGCGGCACGCCGAAGAGGTCGAGCAGCGCGTCGTCCCAGCGGCGCGCCGCCAGGTCCATCAGGAGCGTGCGGCTGGCGTTGGTGACGTCGGTGACGTGGGCCGCGCCGTTGGTGAGCCGCCAGGCGAGGAACGTGTCGATGGTGCCGAAGCAGAGGTCCCCGGCCTCGGCCGCGGCGCGCGCCCCCTTCACCTGGTCGAGCAGCCAGCCGAGCTTGGTGCCCGAGAAGTACGGGTCCAGCACCAGCCCGGTCTTCTCTCGCACCCAGGGCTCCTTCCCGGCCGCCTTGAGCGCCGCGCAGGCGTCGGCGGTGCGCCGGTCCTGCCAGACGATGGCCCGGTGCACGGGCCGGCCGTCGCGGCGCCGCCACAGGGCGGTGGTCTCGCGCTGGTTGGTGATCCCCACCGCGGCCACGTCGCGCCCGCGCACCCCGGCCAGGCGCAGCGCCCGGGCCACGGTGGCCTCGACGGTGCGCCAGATCTCCTCGAGGTCGTGCTCCACCCTGCCCGGCCGAGGGAAGTGCTGCCGGAACTCCTGGTTGACGCGGGCCCGCACCGCCAGCGTTCGGTCGAGCAGCAGCGCGGTGGTGCCGGTGGTCCCCTGGTCGATGGCGAGCACGTACTTCGACATGGTGGCCTCCTCCTGGCTAGCGGTGGGCGGAGGCGCGGCGGCGCAGCCGGGGTTCCGGCCGGTGGCCCGGCAGGCGCAGCCGCTCCAGGAACTCCAGCGAGGCGTCGGCGCACCGCTCCCGCTCCACGTCCACGCCCACCAGGTGCCAGCTCTGCGGCAGCACCAGGACCTCCGACGGTCCGCTGCCGAGCCGCCGGGCCAGCCGGCGCGCGCCCGCCAGCGTGACGGTGTGGTCCTGGCCGCCAGCGATGACCAGGGCCGGCGCGGCCACGCCCGGCGCCGCCCGGTCCACGTGGGCGGCCAGGGCGCCGAGCTCTGCCACCGCGGCCAGCGGCACGCCCGCGAGGCACGGGTTCCTGCGGCGCATCTCCTCGTCGCGCACGTCGGAACCCGAGCCCTTGGGCACCACGGCGCGCCAGAGGAGGCCGCTCTGCCCGAGCAGCGCACCGAGCCGGCCGAGGAGCTTGAGCTCCATGGCGGGCGCCAGCAGCAGGAGCCCGTCCACCTGCTCCGGGTGGTCATGGGCCAGCGTGCAGGCCACCAGCGCCCCCATGGAGCAGCCCGCCACGAAGGTGCGCCGCGCGCCGGCCAGCCGGGCGAGATCGCGCCGCGCCTTGGCCACCCACTCGGTCCAGGGGATGCCCACCAGGTCCCTGGGGTCGCCGCCGTGGCCCGCCATGAGCGGCGCCAGGCAGCGGTGGCCGGCCGCGGCCAGCCGCAGCGCCAGGTGGTGCATCTCGAAGGTGGAGCCGGTCAGGCCGTGCAGCAGCAGCACGGCGTCAGGGCCGCCTGGCAGCTCGAACTCGCGGCCGCGCTCCATCGCGTCGAGGACGGCCGGGGAGGTGGGCGGAGGGGTGGTCACATGGGCTCGCGAGGTCCCGGGCATGGTGCTACGACACTCCCATGTCCGACAAGCCCTCCGCCCCGCCCCACGCCGTGCAGATCCAGATCGAGCTCGACCCCGTCACCGCCAACGGCGTGTTCGTCAACATGGCCATGGTGAACCACACCGACACCGAGTTCACGCTGGACCTGGTCTACGTGCAGCCGCAGCAGCCGCGCGCCACCGTCCGCTCGCGGGTCATCACCACGCCCAAGCACATGAAGCGGCTGCTCCTGGCGCTGCAGGACAACGTCGGCAAGTACGAGGAGCGCTTCGGCACCATCGAGCTCGGCGACGCGCCCCACTTCCCCGGCGGCGTGGTCAACTGAACGTGCGGGGCCACGGCCCGCCCGCCCCGGTCGAGGTGCGACGCGAGGGCGGCCGCACCACCGCCGTGATCCTCGCCAGCGTGAGCCCGGTGGTCCAGGCCCTGCTGAACGGCTGAGTCGCTGTCGGGTGTTGCGCACCGCTCCCGCTCCAGACATCCTCTCCCCCCCATGCGCGTCACCTCCCCCATGGCCGGCAGCGCCTTTGACCTGCCGCCCGCGCCGCGGGTGGTGAGCCTGGTCTCCTCCGCCACCGAGGTGCTCTTCGCCATCGGCGCCGGAGCGCGGGTGGTGGGCGTCACCCCGTACTGCGCCCGCTACGTGGCCGGCCTCTCCGCGCCGGTGGTGGCCGACTACCTGGAGGCCGGCGTGGAGGCGGTGCGGACCGTTCGTCCGGACCTGGTGCTGGCCTGCGACGGCGTGCAGCTCCCGCTGGCGCGCCGCCTGGCCGCCGCCGGCCTGCCGGTCTACGTCCTCCCGGTTCCCTCCTCGCGCTTCGGCCTGCTGGAGAACACCGTGCAGCTCGGGGCGCTGGTGGGGCGGCTCGGCGAGGCGCGGGCGCTCTGCGACCGGCTGGAGCGGGAGGCGGCGGCGCTGGCGGCCTCCGCCCCGGCCCGACGTCCGCGCGTCTACGCCGAGCTCTGGTTCGGCCGCCACGCCCGGCGCCCGGGCGGGCGGAGCTTCGTCCACGATCTCGTCACGCTCGCCGGCGGCGACCACCTCTTCGGCGACCGGCCGGACGCCTATGCCGCGCTCGACCTCGAGGCGGTGGCGGCGGCGCGCCCCGAGGTGGTGGTCCTCTTCTCCGAGCCGGAGTTCCCGGTGGACGCGGCGGCCCTGATGGCGATGCGTGGCTGGTCCGCCGCCTTCGCGCCGCGGGTGGTGGTCTCCACCACGGAGCGGGGCAAGAATCTCATCCACGACGGGCCTTCGCTCCTCGAGACGGCCCGCTGGCTGTCGGTCGAGCTGCGGCGGCCCGCCAGCTGACCGACCGAGGCGGGCGGGTGCCGGCGGCGGTGCAGGTCCCTTCGAGTTGCACTGGCGACCGCGTCGAAGGCCTTCGCCGCGGACGTCGGTTCACGCCTGGTCCGCCATACCCATGCTGGTCGGAATCCTGCGTGGGCCAGGCGGCTCCCGTCCTGTTAGGGATCGCGGTGCGGCAGCGCAGCCACCACGACCCGGCCGCCCCTCTTCCGCGAAACCCCCAGCTGGAGATTCCACCATGCCCCTGGCACGCAGCCTGACCGCCGTCCTGGCCCTCATGTTCACCTCACCGGCGCCGGCCCTGGAGACCATCCGCGCCTACGGTCCCGGGGGCCCTGCCCCGGCCATGAAGGAGGCCGCCGCCGTCTTCGGCAAGGCCAGCGGCGTCGTGGTCGAGGTGACCGCAGGCCCCACCGACTCCTGGCTCGCCAAGGCGCGCGAGGACGCCGACGTCATCTACAGCGGCTCCGAGCACATGATGACCGACTTCGTGAAGGCCATGGATGGGCGCATCGACGAGGCCTCGATCGTGCCGCTCTACCTGCGGCCGGCGGCCATCCTGGTTCGCCCTGGCAACCCGAAGGGAGTCAAGGACCTGCCCGACCTGGCCCGCCAAGGCATGAAGGTCCTCGTCGTCCAGGGCGCAGGCCAGACGGGCCTGTGGGAGGACATGGCCGCGAAGCAGGGCGACATCGGCCTGCTGCGAGCCCTGCGGAAGAACATCGCGCTGCACGCCGCCAACAGCGGCGTCGCCAAGCAGGCCTGGACGGAGCGGCCGGAGCTGGACGCCTGGATCATCTACAACATCTGGCAGGTGGCGAACCCCAAGCTCGCCGACCTGGTGCCGGTGTCGAAGGACTACGTCGTCTACCGTGACTGCGGCGTGGGGCTCACGGCGCGCGGCAAGGGCCAGCCACTGGCGGTCCAGTTCACGCAGTTCCTCCAGTCGAAGGAGGGCGCGGCCATCTTCAAGAAATGGGGCTGGATGGTGCCGTGATCGACAGCTCCGCCGTGCTCGCCCCCT
>JANNKC010000430.1:0-8531 GCA_031396105.1 Anaeromyxobacter sp. | reverse complement strand
CTAGGGGATGAGCTCCGGATTTCCGTGGCGAGGCGGAGCCGCTGCGCTGCGTGACCATGCGGCCGTCCGCGGAGGCGTGGGAGGGCGGGGACCTGCTGGTGGGCGTGGAGCGGCTGGACAGCCACCTGCCGGCCTGGCGCGGCCCGCGGCAGGAGCCGTGAGGCCAGGCGGGCGAGAGACAGGCGGACGAGCCGGCGCCCCGATCCGGAGGCGGACGCCGGCGCCTACCCCGCCAGCACCGACTGCCCTCGGATCGTGAAGTAGACCGCCTCGGGGTGGTGCAGCACGATGGCGCTGGTGGACTGCTCCGGCACCATCTGGTGCGCCTCGGTGAGCGTCACGCCGATGGCCTTGTCCGGCTCGAGGAGGCGCCAGAGCTGGAGCTGGTCGGAGAGCTCCGGCCACGACGGGTAGCCCGGGCTGTAGCGCTTCCCCTGGTCCGGCCCGAGGCCGAGCTCGCCCTTCACCACGCGGTGCCAGTGCTCGGCGAGCGCCTCGGCCACCTCCACGGCCAGGCCGTGCAGGAAGAGGCCGCGCGAGTAGTCGCCGCGGGCGCTGGCCTCGTCGGCCAGGCGCGAGGCGTGGTCGCCCACCGTGACCACCTGGAGGGCGCACACGTCGGAGCCGGGCTCGCCGCGGAAGAAGTCGGCCAGGCAGAGCAGCCGCTCGTCCGGCTGGCGCGGGAAGCGCACGCGGGCCAGCTCGGTCCTGCGCTGCAGCGGGTCCAGGATGATGAGCTCGTTCCCGGCCGCGTGGCAGGGGTAGTAGCCGTAGACCACCTTGGGCTGGAGCCAGCCCTGCGCCTGGGCCTCGGCCTTGAGCTCCTCGAGCTTGGGGGCGAACTCCTCGCGGATCATCCGCTCGTACTCCGCCCCCTTGGCGCGCACGCCCCACTGCAGCTTGTAGAGCTCGTTCAGGTCCAGGCGCGGCCACAGGTCGGTGAGCGGGATCTGCCCGGCCGGCACCACCCGCGGCCCCCAGAACGGCGGGGCGGGCACGCGCGGCGCCGGGGCCACGGCGGAGCGGGCGCCCGGCGGAGGGGCGGGCGGCGGCTCGGCGGCCGGGGCGTTCTTGTTGCGCAGCGCCTTCTCCAGCACCTCGTGCTTCACGGCCGAACGCTTCAGCGGGTCGACCAGCGCCTCCACCAGCTCCAGCCCCTCGAAGGCGTCCTTGGCGTAGAAGACGCCGCCGGCGTAGGGCGTGCCGTCCTGGGCGAAGTGGGTCTTGTAGCCGAAGCGCCGGTTGATGGCGGCGCCGCCGATGATGACCGGGAAGGAGAGGTTGCGCCGGTGCAGCTCCTCCACGCAGAAGGGCATCTGCTTGGAGGTGGAGACCAGCAGCGCCGAGAGGCCGATGGCGTCGGCGCCCAGCTCCACCGCCTTCTCGATGATGGTGGCCACCGGCACCTGCTTGCCGAGGTCGTGCACCGTGAAGCCGTTGTTGGAGACGATGGTGCGGACCAGGTTCTTGCCGATGTCGTGGACGTCGCCGTACACCGTGGCCAGCACGATGGTGCCCTTGGTCGAGCCGGCCTTCTTCTCGAGGAAGTTCTCCAGGTAGCCGACCGCCTTCTTCATCACCTCGGCCGACTGGAGCACGAACGGCAGGATGAGCTCGCCGGAGCCGAACTTGTCGCCCACGTCCTTCATGGCGGGCAGCAGCACGCCGTTCAGGACCTCGACCGGCGTGTGGCGCGTCAGCGCCTCGTCGATGAGCTTCTCGATCCCCTCCGGGCGGCGGTGGAGGATCTGCAGGTGGAGCCGCTGCTCGGCGGTCTTGCCGGCCAGCAGGTCCTCCACCGGGGCGGCCCGCTCCGAGCCCTTCTCGCCGAAGTGCTCGATGAGCCGCGCCAGCGCGTCGGGGCGCCGGTCGAAGATCAGCTCCTCGGCCAGGACCCGCTCCGCCTCGCCGATGGCCGGGTAGGGCGTCAGGTCCTTGGGGTTGACGATGGCCAGGTCCAGGCCGGCCTTGACCGCGTGGTACAGGAAGACCGAGTTGACGACCTCGCGGGCGTGCCTGGCCAGCCCGAAGCTCACGTTGGAGACGCCCAGCGTGGTGAGCACGCCCGGGGTCTCGGCCTTGATGCGGGCGATCCCCTCCAGCGTCTCCACGGCGCTGCGGCGGTACTCCTCGCCGCCGGTGGCCAGGGTGAAGGTGAGGGCGTCGAAGACCAGGCAGTCGGGGGCCAGGCCGTACCCGGCCGCCACCACCACCAGCCGCCGCGCGATCTCGGCCTTGCGCTCGGCGGTCTGGGCCATGCCCTTCTCGTCGATGGTCATGCAGACCACCGCGGCCCCGTAGCGCTTCACCAGCGGCAGGATGCGGCGCACCCGCTCGCCGCTCTTCTCCAGGTTGACCGAGTTGACGATGCAGCGCCCCGGGTAGACCTTGAGCGCCGACTCGATGACGTCGCCCTCGGTCGAGTCGATCATGAGGGGCGCGTCGACCGCCTGGGCCAGCAGCTTGACCAGGGTGCGCAGCTGGGCCCCCTCGTCGTCGCGCTCGTTCAAGGCGACGCAGACGTCGAGGACGTGGGCCCCCGCCTCCACCTGGCCGCGGGCGATCTGCAGCAGGCCCGGGTAGTCGTCGGCCAGCAGGAGCTCCTTCACCTTGCGCGAGCCCTGGCTGTTGAGCCGCTCGCCCACCAGCAGGGGGCGCGGCTCCAGCGTCATGGGCACGGCCTTCATGGCGGAGGAGAGCTCGCTGCCGGCCTTGGGGCGGACGCGGCGCGGCACCGAGAGGGCGCGCACCCGCTCCACCACCTTGTGCAGGTGGGCCGGGGTGGTGCCGCAGCAGCCGCCCACGATGTCCACGCCCAGCTCGGCCACGAACTCGCCCAGCGCGGTGGCCAGGTCGTCGGGCGAGAGCTTGTAGACGGCGCGGCCGTCCACGTTCTCCGGCATGCCGGCGTTGGGCAGCACCGAGACGTAGTGGCTGCAGCGCTCGGCCAGCTGGCGCACCGCGCCCTTCATCTCGGCGGGGCCGGTGGAGCAGTTGAGGCCGATGCAGTCCACCGGCAGCCGCTCCAGCGTGGCCAGCGCGCTCTGCACGTCGGTGCCGAGCAGCATGCGCCCGTTGGCGTCGATGAGGGTGGGCTGGGCGATGATGAAGACGTCGCGCAGGCACTCCCGGCGGCAGGCGTCGGCGGCCAGCACGGCGGCGCGCAGCTCCAGGATGTCCTGGTGGGTCTCCAGGATGAGGGCGTCCACGCCGCCCTCGATGAGCCCCTTGGCCTGCTCGAAGTAGATGCGCTCCAGGGCGTCGCCGGTGATGTTGCCGAGCGACGGATCCGAGGAGGAGGGCAGCATCCCGGTGGGGCCCATGGAGCCGGCCACGAAGCGGGGCTGGTGCGGGGTGGACCACCGCTCGGCGGCCCGCCGCGCCAGGATGGCGGCGCGGAAGTTCACCTCGTAGGTGCGGTGGCCCACGCCGTACTCGTCGAGCTTGAGGCGCGACGAGCCGAAGGTGTTGGTCTCCACCACGTCGCAGCCGGCGGCGAAGTAGCGGCCGTGGATGGCCTCGATGAGGTCCGGGCGGGTCAGCGTGAGGAGGTCGTTGGCCCCCTCCTTGCCGCCGAAGTCGGAGAGGGTGAGGTGCTCGCCCTGGATCTGCGTGCCCATGGCCCCGTCGAAGACGAGGACGCGGCGGGCCAGGGCCTCCCGGAAGGTCACCGGGCGCCGGGCTGGAAGGAGGCGGCCACCGGCGGGTTCGCCAGGCCGCAGGCCACCTTGCCCGCCTCGGTGTTGATCCACTCGCAGAACCTGGTGTCGGCCGGCGCCGCCGGGGTCTGGCAGGTGTCGAGCTTCGACGAGCAGAAGGCCTCGTCGCCGGCCGTGACGCCGTTGTCCTTGAGCAGGTTGGTGATCTGCTGCCGGCAGGTGTCTGCGGAGGTGCCGGCGCCGGAGCAGGAGCAGATGCGGTTGCCCAGGTCCTGGCAAGGATTGCCGCAGCCCGCGAGCGGGAGGGCGAGGAGCGCGAGCAGGCACAGGCCGAGGTGGCGCATGAGGGCGGGGAGGATCGCGCGCCGGCCCCGGAAGGTCAAGGTGCCGTCACCCTTGAATCTTTGCGCCGCCCGCCCGTCCCTGCTAACGGAGGCCGCATGCTCACCGCGCTCGTCACCGTCCTGCTCCTCGCAGGGCCAGTCCCGCCGCCGGCCGATCCCGCCGCCGGCCTCGTCAGGAAGGTGCAAGCGCTCTACGAGCGGACCCGCGACCTCGAGGCCCGCTTCACGCAGACCTACACCTACGCCGGTCTCGGGCGCCGCGCCGTCTCCACCGGCCTGCTCCGCGTGAAGAAGCCCGGCCGGCTGCGCTGGGACTACGCCACCCCCGCCAAGAAGACCATCGCCGTCACCGGCAAGCGGCTGGTGCAGTACGAGCCGGAGGAGAACCAGGCCTTCGTGGACGAGGCCTTCGACGCCACCGCCATGAGCGCCGCCGTCAGCTTCCTGCTCGGCACCGGAGACCTCGTGAAGGAGTTCACCCCCTCGCTCGACGCGTCGGGCGGGCTGGTGCTCACGCCGCGGAGCCCGGACCCGCGGGTGGCGCGCATCACGCTCACCACCGGGCCGGACGGCGAGGTGCTGGGCTCGGCGGTGGTGGACGGCGCCGGCAACGAGAACCGGCTGGCCTTCGAGGGGTTGAAGCGCAACGCCGGCCTGGCCGACGCGGCCTTCGAGGTGGCGCTGCCGAAGGACGTGCGCCGCCTGGCGCCGCCGGGCCGCTGAGCCGCCCAGGCGGCGGCCCCGGCTACCCCGCCGCGGCCGTGGTGTGGACGTGGGCCGGCACCGAAGGCTCCTGCTGCGACAGGCAGTGGAGCGTGCCGAGCCCCCAGACCAGGTCGAGGGCGTGGAGGCCCACCACCGGCCGGTCGCGGAAGAGCTCGGCCAGGATGCCGAGCGCCACGCGGTCCCTGGCGTCGTTGAAGGTGGGCACCAGCACGGCGGCGTTGCAGACGTAGAAGTTGGCGTAGGAGGCCGGCAGCCGCTGGCCGTCGAAGACCACCGGCGACGGCATGGGGAGCGTCACCACCTCGGGGCGCGAGCCGTCCTCCAGCCTGGCCCCCTCCAGCCGCTCGCGGTTCTCCTCCAGGACCGCGTGGTTGGGGTCGCGCGGGTCCTCCTCGCGGCAGAGCACGATGGTGCGGGCGTCGGTGAAGCGCGCCAGGTCGTCCACGTGGCCGTGGGTGTCGTCGCCGGCGATGCCGCGCCCGAGCCAGATGGTGTGGCGCGCGCCCAGCGCCTCGCGGAAGACCTGCTGGTAGTCCTCGCGGCCGAAGCCGGGGTTGCGCACCTGCACGGCCGGGTCGAGCAGGCACTCCTCGGTGGTGAGGAGGCTGCCGCGCCCGTTCACGTCGATGGCGCCCCCCTCCAGCACCACCGGCCGCCCGGCGTGGATCACCGGCAGGAGCGGCACGCGCAGCGCCTTGGCGGCCCGCGCCGGGATGCGCGCGTCCCGCAGGTGGTCGGGGTACCTGGCCCAGGCGTCGAACCGGAACCCGGCGATGGCCTTGGCCGCCTTGCCGCCGCCTCGGGTCAGCCAGATGGGCCCCTGGTCGCGGCTCCAGGCCCGGTCGGTGGGGAAGCGGCGGAAGTCCACGTGGTCGAGCGGCACGCCGGCGCGGGTGAGCAGGCCGCGCACCTTCCGCTCGTGGGCCGCGTCGAGCACCGAGAGGCGGACCGTCTCGGCGCGCGCCACCTGCCGCACGATCTCCGCGTAGACCCAGGGGATGGGGGCGAAGCGGCCCGGCCAGTCCTTGACGTTGTGCGGCCAGGCCAGCCAGGTGGCGTCGTGCGGGGCCCACTCCGCCGGCATGGCGAAGCCCTGGACGGCGGGCGCGCTGGAGGCCATGGCGATCAATCGCGGAACCGCCGGGTCAGGTCGCCGTAGGCGTCGGTGCGCCGGTCGCGCAGGAAGGGCCAGTGGCGCCGCGCCTCCTGGATGCGCCCCAGGTCCACCTGGGCCACCAGCAGCTCCTCGCGGTCGGTGGAGGCCTCGGCCACCACCACGCCGTAGGGGTCGCACAGGAAGGTGGTGCCCCAGAACTCCAGGCCGACGGCGCCGGGGGTCTCGCGCTCGTGCCCCACCCGGTTCACCGCCGCCACGTAGCAGCCGTTGGCGATGGCGTGGCTCCGCTGCATGGTCTTCCAGGCGTCGCGCTGCGCCGCGCCGAACTCGGCCTTCTCGGCCGGGTGCCAGCCGATGGCGGTGGGGTAGAAGAGCGCCGCCGCGCCGGCCAGCGCGGTGAGCCGCGCCGCCTCCGGGTACCACTGGTCCCAGCAGATGAGGGCGCCGATGCGCCCGGCCTTCACGTCGATGGCCTTGAAGCCCAGGTCACCCGGGGTGAAGTAGAACTTCTCGTAGAAGCCCGGGTCGTCCGGGATGTGCATCTTGCGGTAGAGGCCGGCCACCGAGCCGTCGGCGTCCAGGACCACGGCGCTGTTGTGGTACAGGCCGAGCGCCCGCTCCTCGAAGATGGGGACCACCACCGCCACGCCGTGCTGCTTCGCCACCGCGGCGAGCCGCCTCACCGACGGGCCGTCCACCGGCTCGGCCAGGTCGAAGGAGGCGTGCGCCTCCGACTGGCAGAAGTACGGAGTTCGGTAGAGCTCGGGCAGGCAGACCACCTGCGCGCCGCGACCGGCCGCCTCGGCCACCTTGGCGGCGGCCTTCTCGGTGTTCTCGGCCGGGTCCTTCGACATGGCCATCTGGACCAGGCCCACGTTGAACTTCGTCGTCATGGCGGCCTCATAGCAGATGAACCGCTGCTGGTGGAGTGGGGGCTGACGGTCCCGCGCCGGGGCGTCACACGAGGTCGAACCGCTCGGCGTGGAGGTCGGAGAGCGGCACGCCGAGGCGCACCAGCGCCGTCTCCACCCCGTCCATCATGGGGCCCGGGCCGCACACGAAGTGGCCGTGCCGCCCGGTGCGCGGCAGGCAGCGATCGAGCAGCGCCTCGGTGACGTGGCCGCGCTCGCCGGCCCAGCCCTCGGGCGGCCGCTCCAGCACGTGGATCACCTTGAGATCGAGCCGCTGCTGCAGCGCGAGGAGCGGCTCGCGGAAGGGGGTGCGGTCCCACTCGCTGGTGGCGTGGATGAGGAGGTGGTGGCGCCGGTCGCCGCGGTCGGCCAGCGTGCGGAGCATGGAGAGGCAGGGGGCGGCCCCCACGCCCCCGGCGATGAAGACGTAGCCGTCGGCGTCGGGGAAGGCGTCGATGGACATCGAGCCGTAGGGGCCGTCGAGCCAGGCCCGGGCGCCCACCCCGGTCTGCTGCGCCCGGCGGGTGAAGTCGCCCACCGCCTTGATGGTGAGCTCCAGGCGCGGCGCCGCCTGGGACGAGGAGGAGATGGTGAAGGGGTGCTCCGCGCCGGCGAAGGGGGAGGCGCCCAGGGTGAGCCAGGCGAACTGGCCGGCGCGGAAGCGGAACCCGTCGTGCCCCTCGGGCTCGAGCACCAGGGTGACCGCGTCGCCGCGCTCGGGGCGCGCCTCCACCACCTTCCAGGGGTGGCGGCGCAGGGCCAGCGGCTTGAGCAGGCGCACGTTGAGGAGCAGGGACACCCACCCCAGCGTCCAGGCCAGCCAGAGCCAGCGGACCACCGGCCTGGAGAGGAGGCGCCCGGCCTGCGTGGCGTGCCAGACCCCGCCGAGCACCGCCACCATCGCCAGGGCGCCGTGGAGGCGGCGCCACGGCTCGTAGGGCAGCCGCAGCCGGCGCCGCAGGAAGGAGGTGACGGCCAGCGCCACCAGCGCGTAGGTGGACCAGACCCCGGCCGCGATCTCCCAGGGGGCCGCCCAGGGCCACAGGTAGTGGAGGGCGCCTCTGAGCGTGGAGCCGAAGAGCAGCACCGGGTGGAGCAGCGCGAAGCCGAGCGCCAGCCAGGTGACGTGACGGTGGAAGGCGTAGACCAGATCGGTGCCGAAGGGCGGGGCGATCCACTGGAAGCGGGCCGTCAGCAGGAACTGCATGGCCATGAGGGAGATGGCCAGGAAGCCCAGCGCCGAGGCGAGCTCCTCCATGAACCCGCCGCCCCAGGGGGCGGGCGCGGCGAGGAGCAGCAGCAGCGGGAAGAGCGCCAGCAGGGCGTAGAGCCCCATCCAGAGCGCGGCGCGGGTCAGGTCGCGGGCGGTCGGCACGGTCAGCTGCCCCGCGCCAGGGCGAAGAGGACGGCGGCGAGGAAGAGGGCGGTCCCGGTGGCGGCCGCGGCGTGCAAGGCGAGGCGCTGGCGCATCGGGCGGGGAGTGTACGACAGGAACCGTTTCTCCCAGTCGAACTGATGGAGCTGGTCCTTCAGTCTGACGGAGCTCGCCCCCCCTGGCGCCGTCGAGTGAACGCCCGAGCCAGCAAATCCGCGAGGTTGTACCGGTGGCCCGATGGGTGCTGTGAGTGGGAGTGCCTTCGCAGTTCAGCAGCTCACGGCGGCACCCAGAGACTCGAACGAAAGGGAGACGACAATGACCAGGATCACAAGCTCGACCAAGTCCGCGATGGGGTTCGCGGCGGTGCTGCTGATGGCGGCCTGCGGGACCGAGGCC
>JANNKC010000371.1:0-2508 GCA_031396105.1 Anaeromyxobacter sp. | reverse complement strand
GCCCGTTCCAGAGCCGGTGGTCGATCTCGGGCTTCCGGTCCATCGCCTTCTGCAGGAACGGGTTGCCGGAGAGGAGCACCGCGCTCCAGCCCTCGTGCCGGTCCAGCATCTCGGCCAGGCCGCGGTAGAAGCCCTCCAGCTTGCGCTCCTTGGTGCGGGCGGCGGCGCGATCGGTGGCCGCGCCCTCCTCGTCCATGAGCCGCTCGCCGTAGGGCGGGTTCATGCAGAGCGCGCCCGGCTCGAAGCGGGGCGTCAGGTCGCGCGCGTCCCCCTGCTCGATGACCACGTCGGCCGAGACCCCGGCCAGGTGGGCGTTGCGCCGGCAGGCGTCGATGGCCTTGGGGTGCAGGTCCATCGCCAGGATGGGGGCCGGCGCGCTGGGCAGCACCTCGGCGCGGGCCTGGGCGCGCAGCTTGTCCCAGCGCGACTGGAGCTCGGCGCGGTAGCAGGGCCAGCGCTGGAAGGCGAAGGCCCGGTCCAGCCCGGGCGCGATGCGGCGGGCCCGCAGGGCCTGCTCGATGGCCAGCGTGCCGGAGCCGCAGAGCGGGTCCACGAAGGGGGCGGCGGGGTCGATGCGCCCGAGCAGCAGCACCGACGCGGCCAGCGTCTCCTTGAGCGGCGCCACGGTGGTGTTGGTGCGCCAGCCGCGCTTGTGGAGCGGCTCGCCGGCCAGGTCCAGCGACAGGGTGGCCTGGCCGCGCTCCAGGTGGAGCACGATGGGTACGTCCGGATCCCTGGTGTCCACGTCCGGGCGCGCGCCCAGCCGCTCGCGGAGGACGTCCACCACCGCGTCCTTCACCTTGAGCGCGGCGAAGCCGGAGTGGGTCAGCCCCTCGCTGGTGCCGCTGGTCTCCACCGCCAGGGTGGTCCGCTCGTTGAGCCAGAGCGTCCAGTCCACGCTCCGCGTCCCCTCGTAGAGCTCCGCCGCGTTGGCGGCCGGGAAGGCGGCCAGCTCCAGCAGCACCCGCATGCCGGTGCGGGTGTGGAGGCAGGCCTTGGCGCCGTGGTGGAGCTGCCCCTCGAAGTGGACGCCGCCGCGGCCGCCGCGCACGGCCGGGAGCTTGAGGGCGGCGAGCTCGGCGCGCAGCGCGCCGTCGGTGCCGCGGGAGCAGGTGGCGAAGAACTTCATCAGGCGCCGCCGTAGGGGCCGGGGCCCGGGGTGAGGAGCGGTCCGGGCGGCGGCTCCCCGATCACCTCGAACCGGGCCGAGCCCTTGGCGGTCCGCTTGGCCTGGTACATGAGCTCGTCGGCGCGGGCCATCATCTGGTCCACCGAGGCGGCGGGCGCGACGAAGGTGGCCGCGCCCATGGAGAATCCCACCTTCCAGCCGTGCCGCGCCATGGCGGCCAGCAGCGTGGCGCGCAGGCGCCCCAGCAGCGCCTCTGCGGTCGGGCCGTCGGTCTCCGGCAGGAGCAGGCCGAACTCGTCGCCGCCAAGCCGCGCCACCGCGTCCACCGCGCGGGTCGAGCCGCGCAGCGTCTGGGCCGCCACGACCAGCAGGGCGTCCCCGGCCGCGTGGCCCAGCGCGTCGTTGACGTACTTGAAGTCGTCGCAGTCCACGTAGGCGAGCGTGAGCGGGCGGCCGGTGCGCCGCGCCCGCTCCAGCTCCAGCTCGGCCGCCTCGATGAAGGCGCGCCGGTTGGCCACCTGCGTGAGCGTGTCGGTGCGGGCCAGCTGCTGCTCGCCCTCCAGGCGGGAACGGAAGCCGGCGAGGAGGAGCACCAGCGCCAGGTAGACGCCGAGCTGGATGACCAGGTTCCACGCCATGATGGCGGTGGGGAGTGGCGCCCCCTGCCGGGCCAGCAGGTCAGCGGTGGTGGAGGACACCGCGGCCAGGCCCGACAGCCAGACCCCGCTGTCGAGCCCCACGAACCAGGTCGCGAAGGCGATGGGGGTCAGGTAGAGGAGCGTGAAGCTGGCCTCGGTGCCGGTCAGCACGTCGCCCACCGCCAGGCAGAGGATGGCCAGCGACGAGAGGACCACCACGGTGGCGCGCGAGAGCGGGCCCAGGGAGGGGAGGTCGGTGCGGCCCACGGTGGGGGGCGTGTCGGTGGGTTCAGGGCTCACGGGTCGAAGGGACCAGACACCCCTACCCTCGGCGTCATAGCGCTGCGCCACCTCGACCGGGTCCCCGGCATCGCGCAGGTTGACGAAGCTGACGCCTTTGACGACCCGCCCGTCCTTCACATCGAGACACGGAATGATGCGCTTGGCCAGCATCAGTGCCGCCCCTGCCCCGCCACGCGGATCGCGTCCTCCAGCTTCACCGCGCCGGTGTAGAGCGCCCGCCCGACGATCACGCCGACGACGCCGGCCTCCTCGCACGGCAGCAGCGCCTCGATGTCGGCCAGCGAGCCGATGCCACCCGACGCGATCACAGGCACCGAGCTGGCCTCGGCCAGCGCGCGCGTCTGCTCGATGTTGACGCCCTGCTGCGTGCCGTCGCGGTTGATGTCGGTATAGATGATCCACGCCGCGCCCCACGCCGCCACCTGGCGCGCCAGGTCG
>JANNKC010000406.1:0-14751 GCA_031396105.1 Anaeromyxobacter sp. | reverse complement strand
TCGTCTTCACGAAGCGGATCCAGCTCCTCGGGCTCCTGTCCGTCCCGTCCGGCATGCCGCTCGGCTGGATCTTCAACTCCTTCCAGTTCTTCCTGGTCGACCTCGGCATCTCGCGCGGCCAGATCGGCCTGCTCTCCTCGGTCTCGCTCCCGTGGACCCTCAAGTTCCTCTGGGCGCCGCTGGTGGACCGCTTCGCCTTTCCCTGGCCCGGCCGCCGGCGCAGCTGGATCATCCTCATGCAGCTCGCGCTGGCCGCGGTCTTCGGGGCGCTGGCGGTCTTCGCCTGGCGCGCCCTGGCGGCGCGGACGGCCGGTTCGCCGCTCGCCGATGCCGCCCTGGTGGCCGGCCTGCTCGCGCTGGCCGTCGCCTTCCTGGCCGCCACCCAGGACATCGCCTACGACGCCTACGCGGTGGAGCTGCTCCGCCCGGAGGAGCACGCCGCCGCCCCCGCCGTCCGCTCCATCTACTACCGGCTCGGCATGCTGG
This sequence comes from Anaeromyxobacter sp., assembly GCA_031396105.1. Lineage (GTDB taxonomy): Bacteria > Myxococcota > Myxococcia > Myxococcales > Anaeromyxobacteraceae > JADKCZ01. Next base: position 14,265 of record JANNKC010000406.1, on the reverse strand, counting down.
TGGCCGGAGCGCTGGCCGCCTCCCTCTCGGACTGGCTCGGCTGGCCGCTGGTCTTCCTGCTCGTCGGCGCCGCCTTCGCCGCCTGCATCCCGCTGGTGCTGGCCTGCCCGGAGCCCGAGGCGGCCACGCTGGCCCCGCGCTCGCTCGGCGCCGCCGTGGTGGAGCCCTTCCGCACCTTCTTCTCGCGCGCCGACGCCCTCCCGCTGGCGCTCTTCCTGGTCACCTACAAGCTCGGCGACAACATGGCCGGGACGATGATCAACCCCTTCCTGCGCGACCTCTGCTTCTCCAACGCGGAGGCGGCCGGCGCGGTCAAGGTGCTGGGGACGGTGGTCACCATCGCCGCCACCGCCCTGGCGGCCTGGCTCACCGGCCGCTTCGGCATCGGGCGGTCCCTCTGGATCTTCGGCGTCGCCCAGGCCGCCGCCAACCTGCTCTACGCCGCGGCGGCGGCCAGCAGCGCCGGCCCGCTGCAGGCGTCCCTCTGCGCCTCCAGCCCCGGCGCGCTCGACCTCGCCACCCGGGTGCTCGCCTACGTGGGCATCTCGGCCGAGCAGGGGGCGCAGGCCATGGCCTCGGTGGCGCAAGGCGCGCTGCTCCTGCGCGTCTGCGACAAGCGGTACGCGGCCACCCAGTTCGCGCTGCTCTCCAGCCTCTTCGCGCTGGGGCGCTGGGGCTCCGGCATCCCCTCCGGCTTCCTGGTGGATGGGCTCGGCTACCCGCTCTTCTTCACGCTCTGCGCCACGGTGGTGGCCGTGCCGGGCTTCATCTTCCTGCAGCGGGTGGCCCCCTTCGGCCAGCGCGACGTGCCGGCCGTGGCCGCCCCGCCGGGTGGCTGACGGCAGGCGCCGGCCGTCGTCTCACCGCGGCGCCGCGCCGCTCCCGGCCGGCCTGAGCACGTCCACCGTCTCCAGCCGCTCCACCAGCTCGACCGGCCAGAGCCCGTAGGCCGCGAGCCACCGCTCCGCCTCCCGCGCCGACGCCTCCCCGTGCGGACGGCAGATCCGCAAGGTGGCCCGGGGGCGGCTCCACCAGCGCGGCCCGGTGGGGTTGGCGCGGTGGGACACCCCGTACACGGGCCGATCGAGGCCCCGCTCACGCGCCACCAGCGCCACGTGCCAGACCGCCGGCCAGGTGCTCCAGTAGTCGCCCGCCACCAGGTCGCAGCGGGCCTGGAGCACGTCCTCGGTCCAGCGCCCCGCCACGGCGTCGAGGTCGGCGCGAACGCCGGCCAGCGAGGGCAGGCCACCCACCGCCAGCGCCGCGACCGGCAGGGCCAGCAGCGCCGCGGCCAGCGCCGGACGGGCCAGGGCCACCGTCCGCGCCAGCGGCTCGGCCAGCAGCGAGAAGGCCGCCAGGTGGACCAGGAGCGCGCTGGGCGCCAGGTAGCGCCAGTGGAACTGGTTGTCGGCCACCCACTGGAGCGCCCCGGCGAAGGCCGCGTAGGCCAGCGCCGCCCCCACGAGGGAGGCGGCGCGCAGCAGCGCTCCGCGCCGGGCGTGGCGCAGCCAGGGCAGCGAGAGCGCCGCCGTGCCGGCCGCGGCCGCGCCCGCCAGCCAGGCGAGCCAGCGCCCATGCTCGGCCAGCGTGGTGGCGGCCACGATGCGCCAGGCGCCGGGCCACCCGGAGAGCGGCAGGAAGCCAGCCGACAGGCGGAGCGGGTTCCCCGTCAGGATGGGCCAGGCCAGGAGGGTGGCCTGGCCGAGGGCGAGCCCCGCCGCGAGCAGCGCCGCGTCGACGCGGAGCCGGTCGGCCACGGCGGCCCGGTCCACGCCCTCCACCAGGTCCTCGACGGCCCGGGCCAGCGCCAGCGCGCCGAGGAGCACCCCGGTGGCCGCGTTGACCCAGTGGGCCAGGAGCACGAGGAGGAGCCCCGCCGCCACCCAGACCTTGCTGCGCCGAGCCCCGGCCCGCCGCGCGTCCGGAGGGGGCGGCTCCGCCAGGGCCAGCCCGCCGAGCGCCAGCGCCAGCGCCAGGCCGTAGGGCTGGTCCCCCAGGTACTCGAAGCGCCACGCCGCGGGCGCCAGCGGCAAGAGCAGCGCCGCCGCGACCGCCCCGGCCAGCGGCCAGTCGCGGTCGGGGAGGACGTGACGCGCCAGCAGCACGGCGGCCGCCAGGCCGCCGAGCACCAGCAGGCCGCGCTGCAGGAGGAGGTTCCAGAGCGGGTCCCGCAGCGGCAGCGCCAGCAGCGGCACCAGCATGCCGTAGCGCTCCTGGTCCCAGTAGAAGGGGGTCCAGCGCTGCAGTGACACCAGCACCGGGACGATGGAGTCCCCGTGCTCCAGCCGGTGGAAGGTGCCGAGGTCGAGGAGCGCGGCCGCCGCGACGAGGGCCCCGAGGAGCCCCAGCGTGCGCCGAGGCCCCGGGCCCGGGAACGGCCGGCGCGCCGGCCTTCCGCCCGTGCCGCGCCCCTGGGCCGCCGTCGTGCTCACCGCCACCCCCGTACCGCCCGGACCGGGCGGCACCGCTACCTGCTTCGCTCGGCCCTGGCGCGCGCCTCGGCCGCCAGCGCCTTGACCGAGAAGCCGGGCGTCTGGGCGTACTCGTCGGTGGCCACCGACGGGAACGGCGTGGCGGCGGCCTTCATGGCGGCCAGCTTCTCGGCCGGGATGGAGGGGGCCTCGCGCCGCAGCCAGGGGTCGTCCTGGTAGTTCACCGAGGGGCCACGCAGCAGCGCCTTCTCGTCGAGCTGCTGGGCCTCGCGCTGGTAGCTGGGTGGCGCGTGCTCGCCGGTGTCCATGCGGATGGCGTCCTTGGGGCAGGCCTCCACGCAGAAGCCGCAGACCACGCAGCGCAGCTCGTCGATGACGAACTTGACCGGGTACTTCTCCACCGGGTCGTCCGGGTACTCGCCGGCCTCGATGTAGATGCACTGGGCCGGGCAGGCCGCGGCGCACATGTAGCAGGCCACGCAGCGGGGCTTGCCGTCGTCGCGCGGGACCAGCCGGTGCAGGCCGCGGTAGCCGGGCGGGTACGGCGCCTTCTCCTCCGGGTAGAAGAGCGTGACGTTGTCCGACTTCCCGAAGCCGCGCGGCCGCTCCAGGATGTCCGGGTTGGCGTCGCGCGTGAAGAAGAGGTTGCGCAGGAAGTGGGCCGTGAGCGTGCCGATGCCCCGGATGATCTCCGGGAAGTACATCTGCTCGCGGAGATCGGCGGGCCGGTTGTCGAGCTGGTAGGGCATGTCAGTGTCCCCCGCCGTGCGCGTGGGCCTGGGACGCCGCGGGCGCCTTGCCGGTGGCGCCCACCAGGACCGCCACCACCACGATGGTGACGAGCCCCAGCGTGGCGAGGAGCTTGAGCGACGGGTCGAGCAGGATGGCCGCGCCGGTCACGAAGATGTTGATGAGCGCCGCCGGGAGCAGGATCTTCCAGCAGAGCTGCTGGATCTGGTCGTAGCGGAAGCGGGGCAGCAGCCAGCGGATGGTGAGCTGCAGCCACATCATCACCATCATCTTGGTGAGGAAGATGCCGCCGCAGACCGCCCCGAAGAGGACCCCCCCGCCCAGGCTGGCGCGCAGCCACTCGGTCACGCCGGCGATGGGCAGCGGGTGCCAGCCCCCCAGGAAGACGGCGGTGATGACGCCCGCGAAGACGGCGATCTCGAGGAACTCGGCCAGGAACATCATGCCGAACTTCATCCCCGAGTACTCCAGGAAGTAGCCGACGATCTCGCTCTCGCCTTCCGGCAGGTCGAAGGGCGCGCGCTTGGTCTCGGCGAAGCCGGAGGTGAAGAAGATGAGGAAGCCCACCGGCTGGAGCAGGAGGCCCCAGGCCGGCACGCCGCTCAGCACCGAGGCGCCCTGGGCCACCACCATCTCGTCGAGCTGCAGGGTCCTGTAGGCCATCATGGTGCCGACCAGCGAGAGCCCCAGCGACACCTCGTAGCTGATCATCTGCGAGGAGGCGCGCACGCCGCCCAGCAGGGCCAGCTTGTTGTTGGAGGCCCAGCCGGCCAGCGACGTCCCGTAGACCGACAGCGAGGCGATGGCGAAGAGGTAGAGCAGGCCGGCGTCCATCTTGGCCACCTGCAGCGCCACGGACTGCCCGGCCCCGCGCGCGCCCTGGAAGACGGCGCCCAGGTCGATGGCAGGCCCCACCGGCACGATGGCGAAGAGGCAGAAGACCGGGGCCAGGGACAGCATGGGCGCCAGCTCGTAGAGCAGGTGGGTGGCCCGGGCCGGCTCGACGCGCTCCTTGGTGAGCATCTTGAGCGCGTCGGCCGCCAGGTAGGGGATGCCGCCCAGCGGGTTGCCGAACACCTTGATGCGGTTCGCGCCCACGCGGTTCTGCAGGAGCGCCGACCACTTGCGCTCCGCCACCGTGAGGAGCGAGCCGGAGATCATGAGGACCCCCATCATGAGCGTCAGCACGTTGGCCAGGCTCGCGCCGTAGTGGACCAGCGCCGGATCGACCCGGCCCGGCTCGCCGAACCAGGCGTTGAAGCCCCAGCCCAGGCCGGCGGCGGCCAGGTAGAAGAGGCCCGCCAGCGCCATGAGCGCGACGACCACCATGACCAGCGCGAACGACATCCCGAAGAAGCGCTTCACGTGCTCTCCTCCCTCACCAGCTCGTCGGGGCGACACCGCGCTCGGCGGTCTCGCTCCCCTCGGGCGCCAGCCGCTCGCGCTGCCCCGCCAGCCGGCCATCCACGGTGCCCGCGGCCAGCGGCAGCAGGCCCTTGCGGCGGCCCACCGACGGCAGCGAGTCCCACTTGAAGTCCCAGATCGACACCCCGGTGATGCGGGGCGAGAGCGCCAGCCAGGCCTCGCGGGCCGTGGCCCACCGCAGGTCGAGCCCGAGGGCGCGCCCCACCCCGGCGCAGAGCGCCAGGTGCGGACGGGCGTCGCCGCGGGGGTACCAGGCGGCCTCGAAGCGCTGGGCGCGCCCCTCGAAGTTGACGAAGGTGCCGTCGTACTCGGCGTGCGGCGAGGCCGGCAGCAGCACGGTGGCGGCCGCGGCCAGCGGAGCCTGGTTGACCGCCTGCACCACCAGCACCGGGAGCAGCGCCAGGGCCTCGGCGCCGGCCGCGTCCGGGACCTCGGCCCCCACCACCCAGGCGGCGCGCACCGTGCCGGCGCGGGCCGCGGCGGCCAGGTCGGCGAAGGGCCGGATCGCCAGGCCGTAGGCCTGCGCGGCGAGCTCCACCCCCTTGCGGTCGGGGTTCTCGTCGGCCTTCTTGAGGAAGTCGTCGTGCCAGCCGTCCGGCCGGCCGCCCACGAAGACCTCGGTGGCCCCCAGGGCCAGCTTGGCCACGTGGCAGGCCGCCAGCAGGTCCTCCAGCGCGGCCGCGGGCGAGAGCAGGACCGCCACGCCGCCCTGCCCCTTCGCGGCGGCCAGCGCCACCCCGGCCGCGGCCAGCGCCTCGTCGCGCGTGGCGGCCTGGCCCCCGGCGCCGCGCCCCAGCCGCGCCGCCAGCACCCGGTCGACGTTGAGCGGCCGGTAGGTGGTCCGCCCCTGGTCGCACATCCACTCCTGGTTGACGGCCTGGTTCTCGCGCGGGCGGAGCCGGTAGGCCGTGGTGTCCAGGTAGTCGAGCGACACGTTGCAGCCGCGGCTGCAGCCGACGCAGATGGAGCGGGCCGAGCTCATGAACCAGACCCGGCCGCGGAAGCGGAAGTCGGTGGCGGTGAGCGCCCCCACCGGGCAGATGTCCACCACGTTGCCGGCGTAGCGATCGTCGAGCGGCCTTCCCGGGAAGGCGGTGATGACGCTGCGGGTGCCGCGGTTGGCCACGCCGAGCTGCGGGTTCCCGGCCACCTCGCTCATGAAGCGGACGCAGCGGGTGCAGAGGATGCAGCGCTCCTGGTCGAGCGTGATGGTCGGCCCGAGCTCGACCCGCTTCCCCTTCACGTTCTTGGGGATGTCCAGGCGGGAGGGCCGCGCGTCGTACTGCATGTAGTAGTCCTGCAGCTTGCACTCGCCGGCCTGGTCGCAGATGGAGCAGTCGACCGGGTGGTTGAGGAGCAGGAACTCCAGGGTGGCGCGCTGCTGGTCCTTCACCCTGGGCGTGTCGGTCTTGACGACCACGCCCTCGGAGAGCGGCGCCTGGCAGCCCGGCATGAGCTTGCCGCCCGGCGCGTTGGACATCTCCACCAGGCACTGGCGGCAGTTGGCGGCCACCGAGAGCCGCTTGTGCCAGCAGTAGTAGGGGATGTCGATGCCCATGGCCTGGGCGGCCTCGATGACGGTCGTGCCGGGCTTGACCACCACCTCGCGCCCGTCCACCACGGCCGTCACCATGCCCGGGTTCCTGGGCGCGGGCGGACCGGGCGTCGGGGGCGGGGGCGGCTTCACGGCCGCGGCGGCGACGCCGGCGGCGGGTGCTTCGGGCTTCTTCTCCTCGGCCATCGTGTTCCTCTCCGAGCCTCGGCGGGTCGCTACTGCTCGACCTCGCCGCCGATCATGTTGATGGAGTCGAACGTGGGGACGAGGTCGGCCAGCAGCGCGCCTCGCAGCATCCAGGGCAGGGACGCCAGCATGGGCCAGACGGGCGCGCGCAGCCCCAGCTTGTAGGGGCGGCCGCTGCCGTCGGAGACCAGGTAGAAGCCGAGCTCGCCGTTGGCGGCCTCGGTGCAGCTGTAGGCCTCGCCGGCGGGGACCTGGACCCCCTCCATGATGAGCTTGAAGTGGGCCATCACGCCCTCGATGGTCCCGTAGACCAGCGGCTTGGGCGGCAAGGTGTAGCGGAAGTCGGTCACCACGATCTCGCCCGGGGCCAGCTGGGCGAAGCACTGGCGGACGATCTTGTCCGACTGCTTCATCTCCTCGATGCGGATCAGGTAGCGATCGAAGTTGTCGCCGTTGGAGCCCACCGGGATGTCGAAGTCGAGCCGGTCGTAGACCAGGTAGGGCGCCGCCTTGCGCACGTCGTAGGGCTCGCCCGAGGCGCGCAGGCACGGCCCGGTGTACCCGAGCTCGATGGCGTCCTGCCGCGAGACCGGCGCCACGTTGCGGGTGCGGTCCATGAAGATGCGGTTGCGGGTGAGCAGGCCGTCGATCTCGTCGCGCAGGGCCACCGCCCGGTCCAGCGTCTGGACGGTCTTCTCCACCCAGCCATCGGGCAGGTCGCGGGAGACGCCGCCGATGCGCGCGTAGTTGGAGGTGACCCGCGCGCCGCACAGCTCGGTGATCCGGTCCCACAGGAGGTCGCGCGCCTCGATGGCGTAGAGGAAGGCCGTCATGGCGCCCAGCTCCATCCCCAGCGCGCCCACCATGGTGAGGTGATCGCAGATGCGGTGGATCTCGCTGGTGATGACGCGCAGGTACTGGGCTCGCTCCGGCACCTCCAGCTTGCAGAGCTTCTCCACCGCCAGGGCGAACCCGACGTTGTTCATCATCGAGCTGACGTAGTTCAGCCGGTCCGTGTAGGGGAAGCACTGCGTCCAGGTGACGTTCTCGCAGCTCTTCTCGAAGCCGCGGTGCAGGAAGCCGATGTCCAGCTTGCAGCTGGCCAGCATCTCGCCGTCCAGCTCCACCACGGCGCGGGTGGTGCCGTGCATGGCCGGGTGGGACGGGCCGAGGTTGACCAGCATGCGCTTGGTCGGCATCGGCGCGTCCAGCTCGCTGGGCCGCCGCGCCGCCGGGGCGGCGTCCGCCTTGAGTGTCCCGCTCTGCTCGCTCGACATGGAACCTCGCGACGCGCCGCGCACGCGGCGTCGGAAGAAGGGGCTGCGCCTAGTCCCGCCCGGCCGGGCCGGGACCGCGGAACGCCTCGGGCATCTCCCGCTCCGGAATCAGCGGCTGGCGGCCGCGCAGCGGGTAGTCCTTGCGGAGCGGGTGGCCCACGAACTCGTCGTACATGAAGAGGCGGCGCAGGTCGGGGTGGCCGGTGAAGCGCAGGCCGTACATGTCGTAGCAGTAGCGCTCGAACCAGTCGGCGCCGCGCCACAGGCCGGTCACGCTGGCCAGCACCGCGTCCTCCTCCGGCACCTTGACGCGCAGCCGCACGCGGTGGTTCAGGGCGGTGGCGTAGAGGTTGTAGACCACCTCGAAGCGCGGCTCCTGGCCCAGGTAGTCCACCGCCGTGATGTACGGGGCCATGTTGAAGCCCATCCTCGGGTCGTCCTTGAGGAAGCGGCAGACCTCGACGATCTGGTCCTTGCGGACGAAGACCACGTCGTCGCCGCCCGGACCCTGGTAGGCGTCCGTGACGATCCTGGGGAAGCGCGCGAGGAGCGCGTCGATGACGTCCTTGGCCATGGGGCTCCCTTGCCTAGCGCTCGTACGGCTCACGCCCGGCGATGGGCAGGGCCGTCCGCTCGATCAGCCGGTGGTGCTGCCCCTGGATCTTCGCCTGCAGCAGGATGATCCCGTCCAGCACCTGCTCCGGGCGAGGCGGGCAGCCCGGGATGTAGACGTCCACCGGGATGACGCGGTCGATGCCCTGCAGGGTGGCGTAGTTGTCGTAGAAGCCGCCGGTGGAGGCGCACACGCCGAAGGCCACCACCCACTTCGGCTCGGCGATCGACTCCCAGACCCGGCGCAGGATGGGCGCCTGCCGGATGTTCACCGTGCCCGTGACCATGAGCAGGTCGGCCTGGCGCGGCGAGAAGCGCGGCAGGGCGGCGCCGAAGCGGTCCAGGTCGTAGCGCGAGGCGCCGACCGTCATGTACTCCATGGCGCAGCAGGCGGTGACGAACGGGTACTGGAACAGGGAGTACTTGCGGGCCCAGCCCAGCCCCTTCGACACCATCTGCTGGAGCGCGCCGACGGCCTCGTCCTTGCGGGTGGCGATGACGGGCAGGCTGTCGAGTTCGGAAGCCATGGGATCTCTCCGGGTCAGTCGTTCCAGTCGATGACGCCCTTCTTCCACACGTAGACGAGGCCGACCAGCACCGTGAAGACGAAGAACGCCATCTCCACGTACCCGGCCCAGCCGAGCTCGGTGAAGAGCACCGCCCATGGGAAGAGGAAGATCGCCTCGATGTCGAAGACGATGAAGAGGAGCGCCACGACGTAGAACTTCACGCCGAAGCGGTCGCGCGCCGACCCGACCGGCTCGGACCCACACTCAAACGGGGCAGACTTGACGAGGCTGGGACGCCGGGGACCGAGGGTGTTCGCCAGCGTGAGGAGGAGGAGCGCCTGCCCCACCGCGACCAGCAGGACCACACCGATGGGAAAGTAGGTCTGGAGGGGTGTCAGCATAGGGATGGAGGTGTCAGGTGGGCCATCTAAGTGCCTAGATCTGTTGATTTCGTCAAGCGAAATGCGGGCCTTGACATTAGGGGTCTCGTGAGTAGACTGCCGCCGCTCCGTTCCCCACCACCACCGACACGGGGGTACTCCCTAGATGGGCTTCGAATTTGGCGCGGTCCTGGTGTTCGCCATCGTCGCCGTGGGGTTCGCATTCGGGGGCATCACCCTCTCGAGGCTGATCGGGCCGAAGATTCCCAACGCCGAGAAGTCCACCATCTACGAGTGCGGAGAGCGCCCCATCGGGGTTGCCTGGTTCAACTTCAACCCGCGCTTCTACCTGGTGGCCCTGGTCTTCGTGATCTTCGAGGTGGACATCGCCCTCACCTTCCCGGTCGTGGCCGTCTACCGGCGCTGGACCGAGGCGAGCCCGATGCTGGGCTGGATCGCCTTCGCAGAGCTCCTCCTCTTCATCACCATCCTGGTGGTCGGGCTGGCCTGGACCTGGGGCCACGGCGATCTGGAGTGGGTCAAGGGGCTCTCCGCTGACCACCGGCCGGGCGACAAGGCCGAGGCGCCACCCGCGCGCCACGCCGCCTGATCGGACGAGGAGAACGCCATGGCCCAGAAGCTCGACTCCGGCGTGGGTGGCGACGTCACCCTCTTCCACACCAGCCAGCTCGACCAGCTCATCAACATGGCTCGCGAGAACTCGCTCTGGTACCTGCTCTTCGGGCTGGCCTGCTGCGGCATCGAGCTGATCCAGACGGGCGGGCCGCGCGCCGACCTGATGCGCTTCGGCGCCATCCCGCGCGCCTCGCCCCGCCAGGCGGACTTCATGATCGTGGCCGGCACGCTCACCTACAAGATGGCCGAGCGGGCCAAGCTCCTCTACGACCAGATGTCGGAGCCCAAGTACGTCATCTCCATGGGCTCCTGCGCCAACTGCGGCGGGCTGTTCCAGCTCGCCTACTCGGTCTGCAAGGGCGTGGACAAGGTCATCCCGGTGGACGTCTACGTGCCCGGCTGCCCGCCGCGCCCCGAGGCGCTCACCGAGGGGCTCATCCGGCTCCAGGAGACGGTTCGCAACGAGCGGTGGTCTGACAAGCGCCGGGCCCCGGTGCGGGACGCGGGGGCGGTGTAAGGGTTTCTCGGCGGTTCGGAACAGGCAGCTCAACGCGACCTGAGCGGTCGCGGGACGGGGCGAGCGCTCGCGGGACGCGAGTTGCTCGCCCCTGTCGCAAGAGGGAACGAAATGACGACCAGCGAGATCCACGATCTGCTCAAGGGCCGCTTCGGCGACGACGTCGGGCCGCCGTCGCCGCCGCCGTCCAGGGGCGACGCCTGGCTCCCCGTGAAGCGGGAGCGGCTGGTGGAGGTGTGCCGCTTCCTCAAGGAGACGGCCGGCCTGGACTTCGACTTCTGCGAGGACCTGACCGCGGTCGACTGGCCGGCCCGCAACGTCATCGAGGTGGTGATCCACCTCCTCTCCTACAAGCACAAGCACGCGCTCAAGCTGAAGGTGGAGGCGGACCGCGCCGACCCGGTGGTGCCCTCGCTCTACCCGGTCTGGAAGACCGCCGACTGGTTCGAACGCGAGGTCTACGACCTCTTCGGCGTCACCTTCACCGGCCACCCGGACCTGCGGCGCATCATGCTGCCGGACGACTGGGTCGGCCACCCGCTCCGCAAGGACTACCAGGAGGCGGGCGGCTGGCACGGCATCAGCAACGAGCGCGAGAACCCGCTCGTCGAGCTGAAGCGGATGGACGACGTGGTCCGCGCCGAGGCCGCCCGGAGCGCGCCGCCGCCCCCGCCCCCGGCCGCCTCCCCGGCCTCGCCGCCTGCCTCGCCACCGGTCGCGCCGCCGGCCGCGCCAGCCCCCGCCAGCAAGGCCTGACCGGAGGACCCCATGGAAAAGCTCATCCTCCGCCGCGTCGACCGCCAGAACGAGGAGATGATCCTCAACTTCGGTCCCCAGCACCCGTCCACCCACGGCGTCATCAACTTCATCGTCGAGACCGACGGCGAGGTGCTGCGCAAGGCCGTGCCGGACGTGGGGTACCTGCACCGCTCGCTCGAGAAGATCGGCGAGGTCACCGGCTACCACGGCTACATGCCGTACACCGATCGCATCGACTACGTGGCGGCCATGTTCCCCAACGAGGGGTACGCCACGGCGGTGGAGCGGCTCACCGGCATCGAGGTGCCGCGCCGCGCCCAGTACCTGCGCGCCATCTCCTGCGAGCTGGTCCGCATCGCCAGCCACCTGGTCTCGCTCGGCACCATGGCCATGGACATCGGCGCCTTCACGCCCATGCTCCACGGCATCCGCGAGCGGGAGACCATCAACGACCTCGTCGAGATGCTCTGCGGCGCGCGGCTCACCTACAACTACCACCGCATCGGCGGGGTGGCCTTCGACCTGCCCGAGGGCTGGAAGGAGAAGACCCTCGCCTTCCTGGACCACTTCGACAGGTTCCTGGTGGAGTTCGACCGGCTCATCTCCTTCAACGAGATCTACATCCGCCGCCTGGCCAACGTGGCCGTCATCACCGGCGCGGACGCGGTGGACTACGGCCTGGTCGGCCCCAACCTGCGCGGCTCCGGCGTGGACTGGGACCTGCGCCGAGACCTGCCCTACGGCGCCTACGAGGACTTCGAGTTCAGCGTGCCGGTGGGCGTGGGCTTCAGGGGCACCGTGGGCGACTGCTACGACCGGTACTACTGCCGCTGCCTGGAGATGGGCCAGTCCTCCAAGATCGTGCGCCAGGCGCTGCTGCAGCTGCCCGAGGGCGAGATCATGGCGCCCAAGGTGGCCCGCAACCTCAAGGTCGAGGCGGGCGAGGCGCTCTCGCGCGTCGAGTCGGCCCGCGGCGAGATGGCCTTCTACGTGGTGGCCGACGGCACCAACAAGGCCTACCGGGTCCGCGCCCGCTGCGGCTCCTTCACCGCCATGGGCATCATCGAGACCGCCAGCCGCGGCCTCATGATCGCCGACCTGGTGGCGCTCATCGCCTCGCTGGACGTCGTCGCCCCGGAGATCGATCGCTAGCCATGCCGCGCACGCCCAAGCTCCCCAAGCTCTCCCCCCGCGCCGTCGTCATCCTCACCCTGGCCGTCGGCCTGGGCCTGCCCGCCATCCTCTTCGGCGCCGTGCTGGTCCTCTCCCCGGTGACCAAGCCGCTCATGGTGGACTGGTTCGTCCGCGCCGTGCTCGGCCACGACCCGGCCACCTGGCCCTACACCCAGCTGGTCTACGGCCTGGTGGTCGGCGTGCTGGCCTTCGTGCTCATCAACTTCGGCGCCATCATCTCCGGCATGACGGTCTGGTGGGAGATGCGCGTCAGCTCCCGCATGCAGAGCCGCATCGGCTACAACCGCGTCGGCGCCGCCGGCTTCTTCCAGTGGGTGGCCGACGCGGTGAAGCTCCTCTTCAAGGAGGACCTGATCCCGGCCGAGGCCGACTCCCTGCTGTTCCGCGTCGCCCCCTACTTCGTCATGACCGGCTTCGCGCTCACGTTCGTGGCGCTGCCCTTCGGCGAGAGCCTCATCGCGGCCGACCTGAACGTCGGCATCTTCTACCTCATCTCGGTGACGGCCCTGGTGGTGGTGGGCATCCTGCTGGCGGGCTGGTCCTCCAACTCCAAGTGGGCGCTCTTCGGCGGCATGCGCTCCGCGGCCCAGGTGGTCTCCTACGAGATCCCGGCCGGCATCGCCCTCATGGTGCCGGTGCTCATGTCGGGCACGCTCTCCATGCAGGGCATCATCCAGTCGCAGGGCGCCGCGCCCTGGCAGTGGCACGCCTTCACCAACCCGGCCTGCACGGTGGCCTTCGTCATCTTCTTCATCTCGCAGCTGGCCGAGGGCAACCGCACCCCCTTCGACCTGCCGGAGGCCGAGTCGGAGCTGGTGGCCGGCTACCTCTCCGAGTACTCGGGCTTCCGCTTCGCCCTCTACTTCCTGGTCGAGTTCGGCAACCTCTGGGTCATGGCGGCGGTGGCCACCACCCTCTTCCTCGGCGGCTGGCAGATCCCCTTCGTCGGTCCCGAGGTCTACGCGGCCGCCAAGGGGAGCGGGGCCTTCCCGGCGCCGTCCTGGTGGGGGCTGCAGCTCCTCTCCATGGTGGTCATGGCGGTCAAGACCGTCATGGTGCTCAACGTCATCGTCTGGGTGCGCTGGACGCTGCCCCGCATGCGCGTCGACCAGATGATGAACCTGTGCTGGAAGTACCTGGTGCCGTGGGCCTTCGCGGCCTTCGTCTTCACGCTGCTCTGGCTGCTGCTGGTGGCCCGCGCCCCGGCGCTCGCCCCCGCCACCGGCGTGGTGCTGACCGGGGCCTTCCTGGTGACCTTGGCGTTCTTCGCCCGCCAGGTGAGGGCCAACCTCGTCGCCGCCGGCGATCACGTCGATCTCACCAACTGGTGAACGGAGCCGCCATGTCCGCAACTCAGACCTACAACGGCTCCATCGTCGACACCGTCCGGTCGTTCTGGCACGGCCTGTCGATCACCTTCTCCTTCCTGCTGCGCCGGCCGACCACGGTCCAGTACCCGGACCGCACGGCGCTGCCGGTGCGCGAGACGCTGCCGCCGCGCTACCGCGGCTTCCTCGAGGTGGACGCCTCCATCTGCACCGGCTGCCAGGCCTGCGAGCGGGCCTGCCCCATCGCCTGCATGCAGATCACGCTGGAGAAGGACCCGGCCAACCCGAAGCAGCGCCTGGTCACCCAGTTCGACATCGACGAGGCCAAGTGCATGTTCTGTGGCCTGTGCGTGGAGCCCTGCCCCACCGGCGCCATCCAGCACACCCGGGAGTTCGAAGGGTCGATGTCGGACATCCGCAACCTGACCATCCGCTGGGCCGACCCGCTGAACCCCTTCCCCGTCTACAAGGTGGACAAGGCGGCCGAGTACTTCCCGCGGGCGCCGCTCGGCTCGCTGGTGCGCCAGAAGTTCATCGAGCACGCCTGGAACGCCAAGGGGCCCACCTACCTGCCGCCGCCGACGCCGGAGGAGCTCGCGGCGGCGGTGGCCGCCGAGGCCGCGGCGGCTGCCGCGGCGGCCGCGGCCAAGGCCGCCGCCAGGCCCGCCGCCAAGCCCGCCGCCGCTCCGGCTGCCGCTCCGGCTG
>JANNKC010000365.1:0-4181 GCA_031396105.1 Anaeromyxobacter sp. | reverse complement strand
TCTTCGACGAGCTCTTCGTGCAGCTGGTGCGCGCCGGCGAGATCGGCGGCATCCTCGACACCATCCTGCAGCGGCTCGGCGCCTACATCGAGAAGAACGAGAAGCTGAAGCGCCGGGTCAAGGGCGCCATGGTCTACCCGGTCATCGTCCTCTCGGTGTCGGTGGGCGTGGTGGGCGTGCTCATCGGCTTCGTGGTCCCGACCTTCGAGAAGATGTTCAAGGACATGGGCGGCTCGCTGCCGGCGCCGACCCAGTTCCTCATCGACCTCTCGCTCGCCTTCCGCAGCCGCTGGTACCTCATCTGCGGCATCCCGGCCGCCGCCTTCATCGCCTTCAAGGCCTGGATCTCCAAGGGGCGCGGCCAGGAGATCTGGCACGACATCGTCCTGAAGATGCCCATGTTCGGCCCGCTCATCCGCAAGGTGGCGGTGGCCCGCTTCACCCGCACGCTCGGCACCATGCTCTCCTCGGGCGTCCCCATCCTCGACTCCCTCGAGATCGTGGCCAAGTCGGCGGGAAACCGGACCATCGAGAAGTCGATCCTCTACGTGCGGGCCAAGATCTCGGAGGGCAAGAACATCGCCGGCCCCCTGGCCGAGACCAAGGTCTTCCCGCCCATGGTGGTCCAGATGATCGGCGTCGGCGAGGCCACCGGCGCCATGGACCAGATGCTCGGCAAGATCGCCGACTTCTACGACGACGAGGTGGACGTGGCGGTGGGCGCCCTCACCAGCGCCATCGAGCCGCTCATGATGGTCTTCCTGGGCGGCACGGTCGGCTACTTCATGATCGCCATGTACCTGCCCATCTTCACCATGGCCGGGAGCATCAAGTAGGACATGGCGGAGCACGCTGGAGCGCCGGGCGACGCGGCGCTCCACAGGAAGCTGGTCTGGCTCACCTTCTTCCGGCTCATCTCGGTGACGGTGCTGCTGGGCGGCACCGTGGTGGTGAGCTGGAAGTCGGGCGAGGCCGAGCAGGCCTTCACGCCGCCCCTCTACGGGCTGGTCATCGGCACCTACCTGGCCGCCCTGGCCTCGGCCTGGTGGCTCCGGCTCGGAAGGCCGCTCCGCCCGCTGGCCCTGACCCAGATCGCCTTCGACGTGGCCACCGCCACCGCGGTGGTGGCCTTCACGGGCTGGACCGAGAGCGTCTTCGTCTTCATGTTCTCGCTCGGCATCGTCAACGGCAGCATCCTGCTCTACCGGCGCGGCGCGGTGACGGCGCTGGGGCTGGCGCTGGTGGCCTACCTGGGCCCGGAGCTGCTGCGGGCCCCGCGCCTCTCGGCCGTCCCCTGGCCGCTCCTCTTCGTCCACGCCGGCGCCTTCGCGGCCACCGCGGCCCTGGCCTCCTACCTGGCCGAGCAGCTCCGCCAGACCGGCGAGCGGCTGGCCGAGCGGGAGGGCGATCTGGCCGCCATCACCGCCCTCCACGAGTCGATCGTGCAGTCGGTGACCAGCGGCCTGCTCACGCTCGACGGCTCCGGGCGGGTCACCTTCCTCAACCGGGCCGCCGAGCAGATGCTCGCCCTGGGCCGGACGGCGGTGCTGGGGCAGCCGGCCGAGCGCTGGTTCGGGGCGCTGCGCGGCGACGTCGCCCGCGGGGAGGCCGACCTGGTGACGCCGGCCGGGGAGACGCTCCGGCTCGGCTACTCCACCTTCCCGCTGGTGGGACGCGAGGGCGCGGCGCTCGGCACCGCCGTCATCTTCCAGGACCTGACCCAGCTGCGCATCATGGAGGAGCGGCTCGACCGCTCGGAGCGCCTGGCCGACCTGGGCCAGCTCTCGGCGGGCCTGGCCCATGAGCTGCGCAACCCGCTGGCCTCGATGATGGGCTCGGTGGAGCTGCTGCGGTCGGCCGGCCTGCGCGACGACGATCGCCGCCTGCTCGACATCGTGCTGCGGGAGGGGGGGCGGCTGGGCCAGCTGGTCACCGAGTTCCTGGCCTTCGCGCGCCCGGGCACGCTGCGGCGAGAGCCGGTGGACCTGGCGGTCCTGGTGGCCCAGACGCTGGAGGCCTTCTCAAATGACCCCGCCGCCGCCGGCGTGACGCTGGAGCGGGCGCTCTCGCCCGCGCCGGTGCGCGGCGATCCCGACCAGCTCCGCCAGGTGCTCTGGAACCTGCTCATCAACGCGGCGCAGGCCCTGGCGGCGCCCGGCCGGGCGGGCGGTACCATCCGGGTGGGGTGCGGCCCGGTCCGGGACGGCGGCGCCGACCTCACGGTGGCGGACGACGGGCCGGGCATCGACCCCGCCGACCGCGCCCGGCTCTTCACGCCGTTCTTCACCACCAAGCCGGCCGGCACCGGCCTGGGGCTGGCCACGGTCCACCGCATCGTGGACGCCCACGGCGGGGCGCTCTCGGTCGACTCGGCGCCGGGTCAGGGGGCGCGCTTCACCGTCCACCTGCCGGCCCCCGGCGCCGCCGAGCCGGAGTAGGATCGCCCCCCATGGCCTCCATCCTGGTGGTCGACGACGAGCCGTCGATGCGCGAGTTCCTCGAGATCCTGCTGCGCAAGCGGGGGCACGAGGTCGCCACCTCGCCGGACCTGGCCGGGGCGCTGGCCCGCCTCGGCCACGGCGGCCTGGACCTGGTCATCAGCGACCTCAGGCTGGGGCGCGAGTCGGGGCTGGACGTGCTCAGGGCCGTCAAGGCCGACAGCCCCGCCACCGAGGTGGTGATGGTGACCGCCTTCGCCACCACCGAGAACGCCATCCAGGCCATGAAGCTGGGGGCCTACGACTATGTCCTCAAGCCCTTCAAGGTGGACGAGCTCCAGCTCGCGGTGGAGAAGGCGCTGGAGCACCGGGCGCTGGTGGCCGAGAACCGGGTGCTGCGCCACCGGGTGGGGGCGCAGAAGGGGCACGAGCTCATCGGGACCTCGGCGGCCATCGAGGAGGTGCGCCAGCTCGTCGACAAGGTGGCGCCGGCCCGCACCACCATCCTGGTCACCGGCGAGAGCGGCACCGGCAAGGAGGTGGTGGCGCGCGCCATCCACGAGCGCGGCGGTCGCGCCGACGCCCCCTTCGTCGCCATCAACTGCGGGGCCATCCCCGAGGGACTCATCGAGTCGGAGCTCTTCGGCCACGAGAAGGGGAGCTTCACCGGCGCCGCCGAGACTCGCAGCGGCCTCTTCGAGGTGGCCGGGGCCGGCACGCTCTTCCTCGACGAGGTGGGCGACCTGCCGCTGCCGCTCCAGGTGAAGCTGCTGCGCACGCTCCAGGAGCGGAAGATCCGGCGGGTGGGCGGCAGCCGCGACATCCCGGTGGCCGCCCGCATCGTGGCCGCCACCAACCGCGACCTGGCCGCCGAGGTGAAGGCCGGTCGCTTCCGCGAGGACCTCTTCTACCGGCTCAACGTGATCCAGGTGCGGCTGCCGGCGCTGCGGGAGCGGCGCCAGGACATCCCCCTCTTCCTGCAGCACTTCCTGGGCGTCTTCGCCGCGGAGCAGGGGCGGGAGCCGCCGCGGCTCTCGGCGGAGGCGGAGCGGGTCCTCACCGGCTGGGACTACCCCGGCAACGTGCGGGAGCTCTGCAACCTGGTGGAGCGCGCGGTCACGCTGGCCGACGGGCCGATCATCGAGCCGAAGGTCCTCCCGGCCGGGCTGCACGGGCAGGGCGCCGCCGCCTCGCTGGAGGCGCCGCCCACCCTGCCGGAGGCCGGGCTGGACCTGCAGTCCCACCTCGACCAGGTGGAGCGGGCCATCCTGGAGCAGGCCCTGGCGCGCACCGGCGGCGTCAAGACCGAGGCGGCGCGGCTGCTCAGCCTCACCTTCCGCTCGCTCCGCTACCGCCTGGCCAAGTTCGGCATCGGCGGCGAGCCGCCCGCCCCGCGGGCCTGAGCGGGCGGCGTCCGGTCACCCAGTGGAGCGCCCCCTTCCGGACGGCCCGAGCGCTCAGTCCCGGACGGCCGAGCGCTCAGGCCCGGGCGCACCGAGCGCTCAGTCCCGGACGGCCAGCCCCGGACGGCCGAGCGCTCAGTCCCGGACGGCCCGAGCGCTCAGCCCCGGACGGCCCGAGCGTAGGGGTGCGCAGCACCCCGGAGTCGAGGGGCGCCCCACGACTCCCGGGTGCTGCGCACCCCAACGCACGGGCCCTCCGGGGCTGAGCGCACGGGCCGACCGGGAATGAGCGCACGGCCGTCCGGGGCAGGCCGTCCGGGCCGGAGCGCACGGAGCGCCC
>JANNKC010000395.1:0-2954 GCA_031396105.1 Anaeromyxobacter sp. | reverse complement strand
CTTGCCGTGCTTGGTGATGAGCACGCGTTCGCGCTGAGCGTGAGCGACGAACCCGCTGAGGGACTGCTTGGCCTCTCGAAGCGCGACGGTCTTCATAGGATGTCCTTCGTCGTCTTCCGGCCCTTGCGCCGGATCGCCTGCACGATCCGGCGTAGAAGTCCGCGCCGCGGACTTCGCCCGCGGAGGCGTAACCGCGCGCGACTTCAACCCGAATCCGCGAAGCCCCTCGCTAGAACGGATGCACGAACAACCCTGACCGCAGCTTCGGCTCGAACCAGGTGCTCTTCGGCGGCATGATCTTCCCCGCGTCGGACACGCTCATGACCTGCTCCACCCGGGTGGGGAACAGGTGGAGGGCCAGCGCCCACCCCTCCGTGTCGACGCGGCGCTCCAGCTCCTCGTGGCCGCGGATGCCGCCCACGAAGTCGACGTCCTTCGAGGTGCGCGGATCCTCGATGCCGAAGAGCGGCTCCAGGAGCTGGTCCTGCGCCAGCTGGCAGTCGAGCGAGGCCACCGGGTCCTCCGCGGGGAAGGTGCCCGGGCGCACGTGGGCGTGCCACCAGCGTCCACCCAGGTAGATGCCGAAGGCCAGCGGGTGGTCGGGCGCCGCCTCGCCGGCCGGCTCCATGTCCACGATCTCGCGAAGGTCCGCCAGCAGGTCGGGCGCCGAGCGCCGCCGCGGATCTCGAACCAGCCGGTTGTAGGCCAGGATCTGCATCTGGTCGTGAGGGAAGACCACCGCCAGGAACTGGCCGTGGTCGCCCGGCTGCCCGCGCCTCGCCGCGTGCACCCGCGAGGCCGCCGCCGAGCGGTGGTGGCCGTCGGCCACGTAGAGCGCGGGCACCTCCCGGAAGAGCGCCGTGAGCCGTGCCGCCGCCGCCTCCGGCACCACCCAGAGCTGGTGCGCCACCTGATCCGAGGTGACCAGGTCGTACTCGGGGGCCGATCGCTGCACCTCGGCCACCAGCGCGTCGACGTCCTCGCGGGCGCGGTACGTGAGGAAGACCGGCTCGTCGTGCGCCGAGAGCGCGTCGATGTGCCGGACCCGGTCCTCCTCCTTGTCGGCTCGCGTCTTCTCGTGCTTCTTGATGAGGTCGCGGTCGTACTCGTCGACGCTGGCGCAGGCCACCAGCCCCACCTGCCGGTGCCGCCCCATCCGCTGCGCGTAGACGAAGAGGCGCGGAGCCGCGTCGGCCACCAGCACGCCCCGCCGCTGGAGCTCGGCGAGGTTGAGCGCGCCGCGCGCATGGACCTCGTCGGCGTGCTCGTCGGTCCCGTCCACCAGGTCGATCTCGGGGCGGGAGACGCGCAGGAAGCTGTCGGGGTTGCCGGCGGCCAGCGCCCGCGCCTCGCGGGTACTGACCACGTCGTAGGGCGGCGAGGCGACCCGCGCGGCGGCGGCGGGCGGCGGCCGGAGGGCGCGGAATGGGCGGAGGACGGCCATGGTCTGAGGCTCCCGGGCTGATCGAGCCGGGGTTCTAGCAGACGACGGGCCCGCGGGCGACGGCCCGCGCGAGCAGACCGCGGGCCCCGCCGCCGGGCCTGGCCGGACCGCTCAGCCCCAGAGCTTGTCGTCCCGGCCCTTCACCACCTGGCCGCAGATGGCGCAGACCTTGGTGGTGCCGCCCGTGGTGGCGCCGCGGCCGTCGGCGTAGGTGTGCTCACAGCCCTCGATCGCCTTCTTCTGCTCCTCGTGGAGCTCGCCCAGGTAGGCCTCGAGCCGTGCGATGACGGTGCGCAAGACCTCCTGCCGAACCACTCTCTCCGTCTGGGTCACGTGCGCTCCCTTCGTGCCTGTGCGGCGCGCAGCATAGCTGGTGTGGGCCGCCGTTGTCGCCCCGCGCGCACCGCCCCCCGGGAGAGCCAGGGGCGTGCTAGAAGATCCGACCGCTCCTGGGAGGGATCATGCGGAAGCACCTCGTCCTCGCGCTCACCGCCGCGCTCGCCGCGGCCTGGCCTGCCTGGGCTGCCGACGCCCCCAACAGGAAGGGCGCCGCGGCGATCGACCCGCGCGCCCTCAACGCCGAGGAGCGGGAGGCCTGCGCCGCCGAGCTCGACGTGCTGGAGAAGCGGCTCAAGCTGTTCGAGGGCCAGGGGCTCTCCCGCGCCATGGCGCAGCGGCGCAACGAGGCGTCGCAGGTCGCGCTCGACGAGTGCGTTCGCACCTCTCGCCTGACCCGCGGCGCCCAGAAAGCCCGCGAGGCGGACCTGGCCGAGCTCGATCGGCGCGCCGGGCCAGACGCCTCCGAGGCGGTGCGCTCGGAGATCTGGACCCGGCTGCGGCTGGAGCGGCTCTCGGTGAAGCCGGTCTCCAACCTCACCGAGGACGAGAAGGCCGAGCTCCGCGCCGGCTCCACGGCCGAGCTCGCCGAGACCCACGCCACGCTCGACACGGTCCACTCGCGCGACCCGGTCTTCATGCGCACGGTCCACTCCGCCCTGGCCTGCTACCACGGCGTGCGCCGCGACCGGATCAAGGACGACCTGCGCCACGAGGAGGCGCTCCTCAAGCTGGGCCAGGGGGAGCGCCAGAAGGCCTACGCGCTGAAGAGCGACCTCCGGCAGTCGGACGACGTGCTGGCCCGCTCGCGCGAGGCGGCCAAGGGGTACCGCGACGGCCTCGGCCGATGCACCGAGGAGCAGGTGGCGATCCTGGCGCACTGCCTGGCCATCCGGTTCGACGGCCAGGCGCAGGAGCCGGCCTGCGAGTCGGAGGAGATCCAGCAGTACATCCGGTTCATCAAGTAGGCGCGACTCGCCCGCCGGGCGGCGGACCTCGTCCGGTGGATTCGGGCGGCGCTGGAACGCCGCGCTCCCGCGAGGTGCTGGCCTGGGGGCCTCTCCCGAGATGAGCCTTGATGGGCTGCGGCCGCAGCCTTGACGGGCGTCAAGTAGCCGCCTCTCCGCAGGGGCTACACTTACACCCTCGGTTCCGGTACACGGCCGTCCCTCCT
>JANNKC010000370.1:0-20142 GCA_031396105.1 Anaeromyxobacter sp. | reverse complement strand
GCAGCTGGAGGACGCCTTCGTCGGCCTGGCGGACGGCCAGGTGTCGAAGCTGGTGCGGTCCGGGCCGGGCCTCCACCTCTTCAAGCTGGAGGAGCGGCGCCGCGCCGGCGGCAAGACCTTCGACCAGGCCAAGGAGGAGATTCGCGACGCGCTGGTGCAGGAGCAGACCGGCTCGTACCGCGACCAGTACCTGGCCGAGCTGAGGCGCGACGCGGTCATCGAGCTCCGGATGCCCGAGCTGAAGGACTGAAGGCGATCCCCACCCCCGGTCGCCCCGAGCGTGGCGCCGCCTTGCAGCGGCGCGGAGTCGAGGGGCCGCAAGCGAATGAGCGAGGTTCACCGTGCCCGCCCGCATCGCCATCTCCCTCGGTGACCCCTCCGGCATCGGCCCGGAGGTGACCGCCGCCGCGCTCCGCGAGCTCGGGCGCGAGGTCGAGCCCATCCTCTGCGGCGACCCTGGCCTGCTCGATCGCGGCTTCCGCCGCCTCGGCCTGCCGGTGATCGAGCCCGGCCAGCGCATCCCCCGGGGCGGCGCCTTCCTGGCCGTGACCCGCCTGCCCGCCGCGGCGCTCCGCCCCGGCCGCCCCGCCCCGCTGGGCGGCGCCGCCCAGCTCGCCTTCCTCACCGCCGCCTACGACCTCGTGCAGCACGGCGCGGCCGCCGCGCTCTGCACCGCGCCCGTCTCCAAGGCCCAGGTGGCGCGCGCCCTGCCCGGCTTCGTGGGCCACACCGAGTGGCTCGAGAGGCGCGGCGGCGGCGGCCGCTCGGTCATGATGCTGGCCGGCCAGCGGCTCAAGGTGGCGCTGGTCACCAACCACCTGCCGCTCACGCGCGTGCGCGCCGCGCTCACCCCGGCGCTCATCGCCGAGACCATCGCCGTGACCTACCGCGCCCTGCAGCGCGACCTCGGCGTGGAGAGGCCCAGGATCGCGCTGGCCGCCTGGAACCCGCACGCCGGCGAGTCCGGCACGGTGGGCGACGAGGAGGCCCGGCTCTGCGCTCCCGCGCTCACCCTGGCCCGCCGCGCCCGCACCCCCGCCACCGGCCCTTACCCCGCCGACTCGGTCTTCTTCCGCGCCGCGCTCGGCGAGTTCGACGCGGTGGTCGCGCTCTACCACGACCAGGGGCTCATCCCGGTGAAGCTGATGGACTCGGTCATGGGCGACCCGGCGGTCAACGTGACGCTGGGGCTCCCCATCGTCCGCACCAGCCCGGACCACGGGGTGGCCTACTCGCTCGCCGGCACCGGGACGGCAAGCCCCGCGTCGATGATCGCCGCCCTGAGGCTCGCGGCGCGCATCGCCCGCGTTCGCGCCCGCGCGGCGCGGCGGCGCTGAGCGCGCGTCGGCGCTCCCGGCCGCCTACACGTTGAACCGGAAGTGCATGACGTCGCCGTCCTGCACCACGTAGTCGCGCCCCTCGATGCGGAGCTTGCCCTTGTCGCGGCAGGCCGCGTCGGTCTTCAGCTCGAGCAGGTCCTCGATGCGGATGACCTCGGCCTTGATGAAGCCCTTCTCGAAGTCGGTGTGGATGACGCCGGCCGCCCTGGGCGCCGTGTCGCCGCGGTGGATGGTCCAGGCGCGGCACTCGTCGCCACCGGAGGTGAAGTAGGTGATGAGGCCGAGGAGGTCGTAGCCGGCGCGGACCAGCCGGTTGAGGCCCGGCTCCTCGAGCCCCAGGCTGTGGAGGAACTCGGCCCGCTCGGCCACCGGCAGCTCCACCAGCTCCGACTCCACCTTGCCGGAGATGACCACCATGGGGGCGCCCTCCTCGTCGGCCAGCGCCTTCACCTTGGCCACGTTGGCGTCGTCGGGCCGGCCCAGCTGCCCCTCGTCCACGTTGGCGATGTAGAGCACCGGCTTGCCGGTCAGGAGCGACAGCTCCTTCGAGAGGGCGCGCGCCTCCTCGGAGAGCTTCTGGCGCCGCACCGGGATGCCGGCGTCCAGGCCGGCCCTGAGCACGTCGAGCAGCGCCACCTCGGCCTTGGCGAGCTCGCCCACCTTGCCCGCCGACTTGGTGTTCTTGAGCGTGCGGTCTCGCCGCTTGTCGACGCCCTCCAGGTCCTTCAGCATGAGCTCGGTCTCGACCACGTCGCGGTCGGAGTGCGGGTCCACCGTGCCGGCCACGTGGATGACGTCGCCGTCCACGAAGCAGCGCAGCACGTGGGCGATGGCGTCCACCTCGCGGATGGTGGCCAGGAACTGGTTGCCCAGCCCCTCGCCCTTGGAGGCGCCCGCCACCAGGCCGGCGATGTCCACGAACTCCAGCGTGGTGGGGGTGGTCTTCTCCGGGCCGAACAGGGCCGAGAGGTCCGCCAGCCGCTGGTCCGGCACCGGCACCACGCCCAGGTTCGGCTCGATGGTGCAGAACGGGTAGTTGGCCGCCGCGGCCTGGGCCGTGCCGAGCAGCGCGTTGAAGAGGGTCGACTTGCCCACGTTGGGGAGGCCGACGATGCCGATGCCGAGTGCCATGTGCTGGAGTCCTTCGAACGAAAACGGCTCCGGCGGACCGTGCTGGGCCCGCCGGAGCCGGCGAAACGTGGGACGGCTGGCTCGCTAGGCGCGGCCGGCCGGGAGGTGCTTCAGGAAGTCCTCGACGAGCTGGCGCTGGGCCTTCTCGTCCAGGCTGGCCTTGACGAGCTTGCTGGCGGCGTCGATGGCGAGGTCCGCCACCATGCCCTTCAGCTCGGCCACCGCCTTGACCTTCTCCTCGACGATCTGCTTGCGGGCCGACGCCACCAGCTCCTCGGCCTCCTTGCGGGCCTTGGCGGTCAGCTCCTGGCGGAGCACCTCGACCTCCTGCTGGTTCCGCCTGGCGAGCTCGGCGGCCTCGCGGGTGGCCTTGGCGAGCGACTCCTTCTGCGCGGCGAGCAGCTTCTCCGCCTCGGCGCGCTCCTTCCTGGCCGACTCGATCGCCTCGTGGATGGTCCTCTCGCGCTCGACCAGCATCTTGACGATGGGGCCCCAGGCGAACCTGGAGAGCACCACCAGCAGGACCAGGAAGGTGATGGCGGTCCAGAGCGTCAGCCCCGGGTTGATGTCGGTGAGCGCGCCGGCCGCGAGGACCGGAGCGGGGAGGGTGAAGGCCATGGAGGCTCCCTTGGCGACGGTGAGACGGGACTACGACTTGATGGCGAGGAGCAGCGTCACCACGATGGCGAAGAGCGTGGCGCCCTCGATGAGGGCGGCCGCGATGATCATCGAGGTGCGGATGTCGCCGGCGGCGGTGGGCTGGCGGGCCGAGCCCTCCATGGCGGCGGCGGCGAGCTTGCCGATGCCGAGGCCGGCGCCGAGGACGGCGAGGCCGGCGCCGAAACCGGCGGAGAGGTACGCGAGGGCGATGCTGGTCATGGTCGTTCTTCCTTGTGGTCTACGGGACGGGCTTGCCGGGCCGTCGTGGTCCGTGGCGCGTACGGCGCTCGACTACCCATGGCCGGGGGTCGCCCCGGCCACGTGAGAGGCGTGGGTCTGGTCCGCGGCGGGCTCGCCGCCGTGGCCGTGCCCGTCGTCGTGGCCGTGGTGCGCGAAGGCGGCCCCGATGAAGAGCGAGGAGAGCATGGTGAAGATGTAGGCCTGCACGAAGGCCACGAAGAGCTCGAGCATGAAGATGCCGAGCGCCATGGGCACCGAGCCCAGCGCCACCCAGGGCGTGCCCAGGGCGAAGATCAGGCCGATGAGCGCCAGGATGACGAAGTGGCCGGCCGCCATGTTGGCGAAGAGTCGGACGGTGAGGGCGAAGGGCTTGGTGAAGAGCCCCAGGAACTCCACCGGGATCATGATGAACCAGAGCGGCCAGAGCGACTTCGGCACGCCGCCGGTGAGGTGGCCGAGGTAGCCGCCCACGCCCATGGACTTGATGGCGGCGTACTGGGTGATGAGGAAGGTGAGCAGCGCCAGGCAGACCGTCACCGAGAGGTTGGCGGTGGCGGTGGCCGCGAAGGGCAGCAGGCCGAAGAGGTTGAGGAAGAGGATGAAGAAGAAGGCGGTCAGCAGGTAGGGGAGGAAGCGGTCCGCCTCCCTGGCGCCGATGTTGGGCACCGCCAGCTCGTTGCGCACGAAGGCGACCAGCAGCTCGATGAAGGAGTAGAGCCCCTTCGGCACCAGCGCCTTCTTGCGCAGCGCCGCGAAGACCACCAGGAGCAGGAGCGCCGAGGCCAGCCACATCATGACCACGTGCTTGGAGGGCGTCAGGTCGAGGAACGGCGGCGTCTCGCCAGGCGTCTTCGAGGCCACCAGCACGAGCGGCCCCGCCACGTTCACCTCGCTGCAGTGCGAGTTCTTGGCGAAGGTGGTGCCGAACATGGTGCGCAGGTCGACGTCGCAGTTCCAGTGGAAGCCGCCCGCGCCGTGCTTGGCGCAGACGCCGGGCAGCTCGAGCACGTAGGTGTCGGCCACGTGGTGCATCATCACGCCGCCCAGGCTCTCGTCGTGGACCACCGGGCACTCGCCGGGCGCCCCGTGCTCGCCGGCGGCGCCGTGACCACCCGCGGCGGCGCCGTGCCCGGCGGGGGCGGCCTCGCCGTGACCGGCCGGGGCCTCCACGGCCTGGGCGGCGGGCGGCGCGGCGTGGCCCTGGTGGACCTGCGCGAGGGAGAGGCCGAGGGCGAGCGTGACGAGCGAGGCGGCGATCATGAGCTAGGTCCCCGTGCGGCGGAGGGAGTGGACGAAGGCGCCCTCGAGCGCGACGAAGGCGAAGTAGGGCACGAAGAAGGCGATGACGAAGGCGACGGCCTGCCCGCCGCCGCGGGCCACCAGCACCGTGCCCACCCCGACGAGCACGAGCCGCACCAGGAAGGTCGCCACCAGCACCAGCAGCGCCTGCTGCATGGGCCTGGCGCCGGCGCGGGCGGCGCGCCCCATGGCGAGGATGGAGGCGACGGCGGTGACGCCGGAGATGAGCGCGCCGGCCAGCGCCGGGCGGCGGTACTCCCCGGAGAGGAGGGCCAGCCCCACGAAGAGGGCGGCGGCGGCGGCGGTGGCGAGCTGGAACTTCACGGTTTCTTGGCGTTCCCGAGGACCGTCCTGAAGAAGCTGATGAAGCCTGCCGTCATGCCCAGCGCCGCGCCGACCAACGTCAGCCACGGCACCTTGAAGCCGAAGTGCTCGTCGGCCAGATGCCCGAGCCAGGTGCACCCACCCACCGCCACCACCAGGCTCGTCGAGGCCGCCGTGTACGGCGCCGCCTTGCGGTAGGCCTCCGCGAGGCTCGAGATGTTTCGCTGCTCCCGCTCCCGGCGCTCTCGATCGCCGTGCTCGGACATGCGCTCCTCCGCGCCCGAGCCGCCGAGCCACCCCCAGGGACCATTGAAATCATGAGGCGCGAAGGGCGTTTCGGTCAGGCGCAGGGCACGCCCGTATAGCAGGCACCACCGCGTCCGTCAACGGCGGCGCACCCCCGGCCGGCTCGGCCCACCCCGGGGGCGCAACCACCCGTCACGCCTCGGTCTTGGCCGCCGCCGCGAAGCCCGAGCGCGCCGCCGCCAGGGTCTGGTCGAGGTCCCCCTCGCCGTGGGCCGTCGAGAGGAAGGCGGCCTCGAACTGGGACGGCGGGAAGTAGATGCCGTTGAGGAGCAGCGTGTGGAAGAAGACGCCGAACCGCCTGGCCGAGGCCTGGCGCGCGGTGGCGGCGTCGGTGACCGGCGTCGAGGTGAAGAAGACCGTGAGCATCGAGCCGACCCGGTTCACCTGGACCGGCACCGCGGCCCGGGCCGCCGCCTGGACGAGCCCGTCGGCCAGCGCGGCCGCGCGGGTCTCGAGGAGCTGGTAGGCGGCCGGCGTCATGAGCCGGAGCGTGGCCGTCCCCGCGGCCATGGCCATGGGGTTCCCGGAGAGCGTGCCGGCCTGGTAGATGGGGCCGGCCGGCGCCACCCGGTCCATCACCTCGGCGCGGCCGCCGAAGGCGCCCACCGGCAGGCCGCCGCCGATCACCTTGCCGAAGCAGACCAGGTCGGGCCGGAGGCCGTAGAGGCCGCAGGCGCCGCCGCTGCCGAGCCGGAAGCCGGTCATCACCTCGTCGACGATGAAGAGGGCGCCGTGCTTCCTGCACAGGTCGTGGATGCCCTCCAGGAAGCCGGGCCTGGGCACGATGACGCCCATGTTGCCCACCACCGGCTCGATGATGACGGCGGCGATCTCCCGGCCCTTCACGGCGAAGAGCCGCGCCAGCGCCGGGAGGTCGTTGTAGGGCGCGGTGAGGGTGTGCTTCGCCACGTCGGCCGGCACGCCGGGCGAGTCGGGCAGGCCGAGCGTCTCCACGCCGGAGCCGGCCTTCACCAGCAAGGCGTCGCCGGCGCCGTGGTAGCAGCCGTCGAACTTGACCAGGTCGTCACGGCCGGTGAACCCGCGCGCCAGCCGGATGGCGGCGGTGGTGGCCTCGGTGCCCGAGGAGCAGAAGCGCATCTTCTCGATCCAGGGGGCGCGCTCCCGCACCAGCTCGCCGAGCACGATCTCCTTGGGGCTGGGGGCGCCGAAGGAGGAGCCGTCCTTGAGCGCCTCCTGCACCTCGCGCATCACCTCCGGGTGGCAGTGGCCGGCGATGAGCGGGCCCCAGGAGAGGACGTAGTCGACGAGGTCGTTGCCGTCGACGTCGGTCAGGTGGCTGCCGCGGCCGCGGGCGATGAAGCGCGGCGTGCCGCCCACCCCCTTGAAGGCGCGGACCGGCGAGTTGACGCCGCCGGGGAAGAGGGTGTTGGCCTTCTGGAACAGCTTCTCTGAGAGGTCGGTCTTCATGGCGTGATCTCGCGGGTGGTGGACTTGTGCCTGCCGTAGTCGAAGGCCTCGTTCCGGTCGCCGGGGGTGGCCGTCCTGGCCGCCTCGCGCCGCCGCCGCACCGCCTCGATGTTGGTGCGGATGGCCTCGGGGTTGGGGTGGACCGGGAGCGCCAGGGCGTACAGCTCGAGGGCGCGGTCGAACTGCCCGTTCTGCGCCTGGAGGTGGGCCTGGCCCTCCAGGGCGCGGGCGGTCAGCTCGGGCGTGGAGCGGCGCTCCACCAGCACCTGGAAGGCGCTGAGCGCCTCGGCCGGCCGCGTGTCGAGCGCCCAGGACTGGGCGGTGAGCAGCTGCCCCTCGTCGGCCTCGCGGGAGGCGGGCCAGCGCTCCCGCAGGGCACGGGCCTCCAGGCGGGCTTGCTGCGTGTTGCCGAGCTCCAGGTACTCGCGCGCCACCTTGAGCTGGAAGGCGGGGGCCTGCGGCGCGTCGCTGGCCGCCACGTCGGCCCACTGGGCGATGGCGGCCAGGCGGTCCTGGAAGCGGTCGCGCAGGATGTCGCCGATGACGGCGCGCGCGGAGAGCGCCTCCGCGCCGCCCGGGTGGAGCGAGACGATGCGCCGGTAGTAGGCGATGGCGCCGCCGTAGTCGCCGAGCTCGAGGTAGGCGAGATCGCCGGCGGCGCGCAGCGCCTTGACGCGCACGGTGGCCTGCTCGGCCGAGAGCGGCCCCTCGCCCAGGCCGGCCAGCAGCGCCTGGTAGGCGGAGAGCGCGCCCTTCGGGTCGCCGCGGTGGCGCAGCGCCGCGGCCGCCTCGAGGCGCGCCTCGGGCGAGCTGCAGGCGCAGAGCAGCCCGAGCAGGACCGCCAGCGGCCAGGCCTGGGCGGCCCGGCGCCCCGCCCGCTCCTCCCGTCGCCGAATCGGCCGATCCGCGGCGCCTCGGGGCGTGGCGTGCGCCTCGGCCGCCCGGCCCGGTCGGTGGATTCCCATGCCGGCGCTCAGGTGGACGCCTCCCCCTCCCCCTCGGTCCCGCCCTCGGCGTCGGAGGCGGTCTCCACCGGCGCGGCCACCTCGCCGCCGGCCTCCATCACCCCGGCGGCCTCGGCGGCCTCCGAGGTCTCGGCCACCGGGGCCAGCCCCACCACCTGCTCCTCCTTCGACTCGAGCGTGATGAGCCGCACGCCCTGGGTGTTCCGGCCGATGATGCTGATCCCGCGGGCGGCCATGCGGATGAGCATGCCGCGGTTGGTGATGAGCATGACCTCCTCGGTGTCGAGGACGCGGGCCGCCGCCACCACCGGGCCGTTGCGCTCGGTGGTCTTGATGGTGATGAGCCCCTTGCCGCCGCGGCTCTGCACCCGGTACTCCAGGAGCTCGGTCCGCTTGCCGTAGCCGTTCTGCGTCACGGTGAGGATGGTGGGCACCAGCGCGCCCTCCAGGTGGGCCGGCAGCACCTCGGCCGAGACCACCGCGTCGCCCGCCTCCAGGTTGACGCCCTTGACGCCGTAGGTGCCGCGCCCGGTGGCGCGCACCTCCGACTCCTCGAAGCGGATGGCCATGCCCTGCGCGGTGGAGAGGAGCACGTGGTCGCCGGCGGTGCTGAGCCGGGCGGCCATGAGCTCGTCGCCCTCCTCGATGCCCACGGCGATGAGCCCCATGGCGCGCGGCCGTGCGTAGGCGTCGAGCCGGGTCTTCTTCACCAGGCCGCGGCGGGTGGCCATGAAGACGTGGCCCACCCCGACGGCCGCCTCGGCCTCGATGGCCTCCCCCGCCTCGGGCGGCTCGACGGTGGCCTGCTGCGGGTCCGGCGCGCCAGCGGCGTCGGCCGGCTCGTCGACCCGGCTGGGCGGGTCGGGCAGGCGGCGCACCGGCAGGATGGCGGCCACCTTCTCGCCGGGGGCGAGCTGGACCAGGTTGACGATGGGCTTGCCGCGGGCGGCCCGGCCGGCCTGCGGGATCTCGTGGACCTTGAGCCAGTAGACCTTGCCCTTGTCGGAGAAGACCAGGAGGTAGCTGTGGGTCGAGGCGACGAAGAGGCTCTCCAGGAAGTCCTCGTCGCGCGCCGTGGCGCCCGTCCGGCCGCGGCCGCCGCGCCGCTGGGAGCGGTAGAGGCTGACCGGGTTCCGCTTCACGTAGCCGGCGTGGGAGACGGTGACCACCATCTCCTCCTCGGCGATGAGGTCCTCGGTGTCGAGGTCGGCCGCCTCCCCCTGGATCTCGGTGCGCCGCTCGTCGCCGAAGAGCTGCTTGACCTCGGCGAGCTCGCCCACGATGACCTCGAGCAGCACCTGCTCGCTGGCCAGGATCTCCTTGAGCCGCGCGATGGTGGCCTGCACCTCGGCCAGCTCCTCCAGGATCTTCTGCCGCTCCAGGCCGGTCAGGCGCTGCAGCTGCATCTCCAGGATGGCGCGGGCCTGCAGCTCGGAGAGCGCGAAGCGCGCCATCAGCCCCTCGCGCGCCGCCTCCCGGTCGCCGGCCCGCTTGATGAGCTCGATGATCTCGTCGATGTGGTCGAGCGCGATCTGCAGCCCGAGCAGGATGTGCTCGCGGGCCCGCGCCTGGCGAAGCTCGAAGCGGGTGCGGCGCGTCACCACGTCGCGGCGGTGGGCCACGAACCGCTCCAGCACCTCCCGCAGGTTGAGGATGCGCGGCTGGCCGCCGTCGATGGCCAGCAGGATCACGCCGAAGCCGGACTGCATGGCGGTGTGGGCGTAGAGGTTGTTGAGCACCACCTGCGCCAGGGCGTCGCGCTTCAGCTCGATGACGATGCGCATGCCCTCGCGCGAGGACTCGTCGCGGAGATCGCTGATGCCCTCCACCCGCTTCTCCCGCACCAGATCGGCGATGTGCTCGACGAGCTTGGCCTTGTTGACCTGGTACGGGATCTCGGTGACGACGATGGCCTCGCGCTCGGTCTTGGGGTGGACCTCGATGGAGGCCCGGGCCCGCACCTGGATGTTGCCGCGCCCCTCCTCGTAGGCCTTGCGGATGCCGTCGCGCCCCAGGATGATGCCCGCGGTGGGGAAATCGGGCCCGGGGATGAAGCGCATCAGCTCCGCCACCGTGGCCTTGGGGTGGTGGAGCAGGTGCACCACCGCGTCGATGACCTCCGACATGTTGTGCGGCGGGATGTTGGTGGCCATGCCCACGGCGATGCCGGACGAGCCGTTGACGAGCAGGTTGGGGAACCGGGTCGGCATGACCAGCGGCTCGACGGTGGAGTCGTCGAAGTTGGGGCCCCACTCCACCGTCTCCTTGTCGATGTCGGCGATGAGCCAGTCGGCCAGCTTGTCGAGGCGCGACTCGGTGTAGCGGTAGGCGGCGGCCGGGTCGCCGTCCACCGAGCCGAAGTTGCCCTGGCCGTCGATGAGCGGGTAGCGCAGGTTCCAGTCCTGCACCAGGCGAACCAGCGCGTCGTAGACCGAGGCGTCGCCGTGCGGGTGGTACTTCTTCAGGACCTCGCCCACCACGCCGGCGCACTTGGAGTAGCGCTTGTTGTGGTGCAGCCCCTCGGTGTGCATCGCGTAGAGGATGCGCCGGTGCACCGGCTTCAGCCCGTCGCGCACGTCGGGGAGCGCGCGGCCGATGATGACCGACATCGAGTAGTCGAGATACGACTTGCGCATCTCGTCTTCGATGTTGACCTGCGCGCGGTGAGGTTCGGCCGGGGGCGGGACCGGCGCGTCGGGCGGGGGCGGTGGCAGGGTCTCGTCGGGCATCGGCGGGGTGCTTTTCGCGGGGCGGGAAGAGGGCTTCGGGCGGCCACGCGGGGGCAGTCGTTTGTAGCCGGGAAACACAAGAATATCAATGTCATTGGCCGGCTCTGGCCCCCGGCCGGAGGGGGCGGACCGCTTGCAAACCTGGGCCGCTCGTGACCATGGTCGGGCGCCCCTTTCTGGCCCTCCAGTCTGGCCCTCCAGCCCCTCTCCGGACGACGATGCCCGACCGCCCCGAGCCGACGCCCCGCGTCCTGGTCTGCGACGACTCGCCGACCATGCGAGCGCTCATCCGCTCCATGCTGGGGCCCGGCTACGAGGTGCTGTCGGTGGAGACCGGCGAGGAGGCCCTGGCGCAGGCGACGGCCTTCGCCCCGGACGTCATGGTCTCCGACCTCCTGCTCCCCGGCATCTCCGGCAGCGAGCTGTGCCGGCGCATCCGCCAGACGCCCGGCCTGGCCGACGTGCCCTTCGTGCTGATCACCACGCTGGCCGACGCCACCTCGCGCGCGCTCGGGCTCGAGGCCGGCGCCGACGACTACCTCTACAAGCCGCTGCGCGAGCGGGAGCTGCGCGCCCGGGTGGTCTCGCTGCTCCGGCTGCGGCGCGCCATGGTGGCGCTGGAGGCACGGCAGCGGGAGCTGGAGGACGTCAACTCGGCGCTCAAGGAGGCGCAGGGCGCGCTGGTCCGCGCCGGGAAGCTCGCCAGCCTGGGCACGCTGGCGGCCGGGCTGGCCCACGAGATCAACAACCCGCTCTCGTACATCAAGGCGGGCGCCAGCTCCCTGGAGCGGACCTTCGCCGAGATCGCCAGGCTGGCCGCGCCGGCCGGCGGCGCCCCCTCGGCCGAGCTCGCCGTGGCGCTGGCCGACGCCCGCGACATCGCCCGGGAGATGCTCGAAGGCAGCCAGCGGCTGGAGCGCATCGCCGGCGACCTGCGGGTCATCGCCTCGGTCGAGGCGCCGGCCGAGGAGGCCGTCGACCCCGCCGAGGCGGTGGAGAGCGCCTTCCTGCTGGCCCGCTCACGCTTCGCCGCCGTGCCCCGCCTCGAGCTCGAGGTCGAGCCCGGCCCGCCCATCGAGTCGGTGGGGCGCCTGCTCACGCAGGGGCTCCTGCCGGTGGTGGAGAACGCCGTGCAGGTCTCGGGGCCGGGCGGCGTCATCCACGTGCGCATCCGCCAGCTCAACGTGGGCGTGGAGATCTCCATCCAGGACAGCGGCCCTGGCATCGCGCCCGAGGTCCTGCCGCGCATCTTCGACCCCTTCTTCACGACGCGCCCGCAGGGACAGGGCATGGGGCTCGGGCTCTCGGTGGCCTACGGCATCGTCCACGGCCTCGGCGGCGACATCCACGTGGAGTCGAAGCTGGGCGAGGGGTCCACCTTCCGCGTGCGCCTGCCGCGCCGCAACACGGCGCGCGTCGGCGCCCCGCCGGGGAGCTGAGGCCGGCCGGGTGTCCGGGTGGAGCGCCGCTCGACGTCGGCTCGCCCCCGCTCGCCGAAGCCTGTCCTGAGCGTAGCCTCGCGCCAGCGAGGCGGAGTCGAAGGGCTCGGGGCGACCGGATGACCGGGTGACCGGGTGTCCGGATGTCCGGCGTGCTACCTGCCGGCCACGTCGAGCCGGGCGGCGGCGCGGCGGACGCGCGCCTCCTCCTCGGCGTAGGCGCGGTCGTCCTGGGCCAGCCGCTTCAGCTTGTCCTGCGCCTCGGCCAGGGCGCGGCGGGCCCGGTCCACGTCGATGTCGGTGGCGGCCTCGGCGGTGTCGGCCAGCACCATCACCTTGTCGTCGGCCACCTGCAGGAAGCCGCCGCCGATGGCGACGTGGTGCTCCCGGCCGCCCTCCAGGTAGGTGAGGCGGCCCGGCTGGAGCCCGCTCATGAAGGGCGTGTGGCCGCGGCGGATGCCGAAGCCACCCTGCACGCCGGGGGCCCGCACCTCGTCGCACGCGATCGAGAGGACGCGCCGCTCCGGCGTGACGATGTCGAGGGTGAGCGCCATTGGTTACCCCGCGGCCAGCTTCTTGGCCTTCTCCACGGCCTCCTCGATGCCGCCCACCATGTAGAACGCCTGCTCCGGCAGGTCGTCGTGCTTGCCGTCGACGATCTCCTTGAAGCCGCGGATGGTGTCGGCGAGCTTGACGTACTTGCCGGGGTTGCCGGTGAACTGCTGGGCCACCGTGAAGGGCTGCGAGAGGAAGCGCTGGATCTTGCGGGCGCGCGCCACGGTGAGCTTGTCGTCCTCGGAGAGCTCGTCCATGCCGAGGATGGCGATGATGTCCTGCAGGTCCTTGTAGCGCTGCAGCGTCTCCTGGACGGCGCGGGCCACCTTGTAGTGCTCCTCGCCGACCACCAGCGGATCGAGGATGCGGCTCGTCGAGTCGAGCGGGTCCACGGCCGGGTAGATGCCGATCTCGGTGAGCTTGCGGTTCAGCACCGTGGTGGCGTCGAGGTGCGCGAAGGCGGTGGCGGGGGCCGGGTCGGTCAGGTCGTCGGCCGGCACGTAGATGGCCTGCACCGAGGTGATGGCGCCCTTGTGCGTGGAGGTGATGCGCTCCTGCAGCTCGCCCATCTCGGTGGAGAGGGTGGGCTGGTAGCCCACGGCCGACGGGATGCGGCCCAGGAGCGCCGACACCTCGGAGCCCGCCTGGGTGAAGCGGAAGATGTTGTCGATGAAGAGCAACATGTCCCGGTTCTCCTCGTCGCGGAAGTACTCCGCGATGGCGAGGGCCGAGAGGGCCACGCGGGCGCGCGCGCCGGGCGGCTCGTTCATCTGCCCGTACACCAGGACGCACTGGCTCTTCTCCAGGTCGTCCTTGTTGATGACGCCCGACTCCATCATCTCGTGGTACAGGTCGTTGCCCTCGCGGGTGCGCTCGCCGACGCCGGCGAAGACCGAGAAGCCGCCGCGCTCCTTGGCCACGTTGTTGACGAGCTCCATGAGGAGCACCGTCTTGCCCACGCCGGCGCCGCCGAACAGGCCGATCTTGCCGCCGCGCAGGTACGGGGCGAGGAGGTCGATGACCTTGATGCCGGTCTCGAAGGCCTCGATCTTGGGGTTCTGCTCCACCAGGGTGGGCGGCGGGCGGTGGATGGGGAACCTGCGGGTGGCCTTGACCGGGCCGCGCTCGTCCACCGGCTCACCCACCACGTTGAGGATCCGGCCCAGCACCTCCTTGCCGACCGGCATGGTGATGTTGGCGCCGGTGTTCCTCACCGCCATGCCGCGCACCAGGCCCTCGGTGGAGTCCATGGCGATGCAGCGCGCCGTGTTCTCGCCGAGGTGCTGTGAGACCTCGACGGTGAGGTTGTCGGGGCGGTCGTTGATGCCCGGGTTGGTCACGGTGCAGGCCGTGTAGATCTCCGGCAGCCCGCCTGCCGGGAACTCCACGTCGACCACGGGGCCGATGACCTGGGTGATCCTGCCGTTCTGGACGTTCGTCGCGGTGGCCATGTGTTCCTCGCTGGTGGCTACTTGAGCGCCTCGGCGCCGCCCACGATCTCCATGAGCTCCTTGGTGACGTAGGCCTGGCGCGCGCGGTTGTACTGAAGGGTGAGCGCCGCGATCATCTCCTCGGCGTTCTTGGTGGCCGACTCCATGGCGCTCATGCGGGCGCCGTGCTCGCTGGCGGCGGACTCGAGGAGCGCGCGCCACACCTGCATGGCCACGTGGCGCGGCAGCAGCTCCGCCAGCAGGGCCTCGCGCGACGGCTCGTAGATGAAGTCGATGGTGGCCGCCGCCTCGGCCGCGGGCGGCTGGATGGGCAGGAGCTGGAAGACCACCGGGGTCTGGGCGATGGCGCTCTTGAACTCGTTGTAGCAGAGGTAGACCGCGTCGACCTCGCCGGCCAGGTAGCGCGCCACGTACTCCTGCGCGATGGCCTCGGCCTTCTCGTAGGTCAGCCCCTGGTGCACGCCGGCGAAGTCCTTGCGGACCTCCAGCTTGCGGGCCCTGAGGAAGTCCTTGGCCTTGCGCCCGATGGTGCCGAGGTCGACGCGCTCGAACTGGTCGCCGCTCTCGGTGAGGAAGCGCTGGGTGCGGCGGATGATGTTGGAGTTGAAGCCGCCGGCCAGGCCGCGGTCGGAGGTGATGACCACCACCTCGGCGATGCGCTGCGGCCGGGGCACGAGCAGCGGGTGGACCGCCGCCTCGTCGGCGATGGCGCGGGCCGCCACCCGGCCCAGCGCCTTGTCGAGGAGCTGGGCGTAGGGGCGGGTCCGGAGGATGGCGTCCTGGGCGCGGCGCAGCTTGGCCGCGGCCACCATCTTCATGGCCTTGGTGATCTGCCTCGTGCTCTTGACCGAGGTGATCCGGTTGCGGATGTCGCGGAGAGAAGGCACGTGCGTCCTCGCTCGGGCGGTAGGGCCCCGGGCCCTACGCCTGGAAGATCCCGCGGAACTCCTTCAAGGCGGCGTCGAGCGACTTCTTGACGCCGTCGTCGAGCTGCTTCTTCTCGGCGATGCTCCGGGCGATCTCGGGGTGCCGGCCGTCCAGGAAGGCCAGCAGGTCCTTCATGTACTTGCCCACCTTGTCGACGGCCACGGCGCGGATCCAGCTCTGGCCGTTCTCGTCCTTCATGGTGGCGGCGTAGAGCTGGATGACCTGCTTCTCCACCGTCATGGGGTCGTACTGCCCCTGCTTCAGCACCTCGACGAGGCGGGCGCCGCGGGCCAGCGTCTCCTGGGTCGACTTGTCGAGGTCCGAGCCGAACTGGGCGAAGGCCGCCAGCTCGCGGTACTGGGCCAGGTCGAGCTTGAGGGAGCCGGCCACCTGCTTCATGGCCTTGATCTGCGCCGAGCCGCCGACGCGCGACACCGAGATGCCGACGTTGATGGCGGGCCGCTGGCCCTGGAAGAAGAGGTTGGACTCCAGGAAGATCTGGCCGTCGGTGATGGAGATGACGTTGGTCGGGATGTAGGCCGAGACGTCGCCGGCCTGGGTCTCGATGATGGGGAGCGCGGTGAGCGACCCGCCGCCCTCCTTGTCGGAGAGCTTGGCGGCGCGCTCCAGCAGGCGGGAGTGGAGGTAGAAGACGTCGCCGGGGTACGCCTCGCGGCCCGGCGGGCGGCGCAGCAGGAGCGAGAGCTGGCGGTAGGCCACGGCCTGCTTGGAGAGGTCGTCGTAGACGATGAGGGCGTGGCGGCCGCTGTCCCGGAAGTACTCCGCCATGGTGACGCCGGTGTAGGGCGCCAGGTACTGCAGCGGGGCCGGGTCGGAGGCGTTGGCCGCCACCACGGTGGTGTACTCCATGGCGCCGTACTTCTTCAGCGTCTCCACCACCCGGGCCACGGTGGACTGCTTCTGGCCGATGGCCACGTAGAAGCAGTGGAGCCCCTGCCCCTTGTTGTTGATGATGGTGTCGATGGCGACGGCGGTCTTGCCGGTCTGGCGGTCGCCCAGGATCAGCTCGCGCTGGCCGCGCCCGATGGGCACGAGCGCGTCGATGGCCTTGAGGCCGGTCTGCATGGGCTCGTGCACCGACTTGCGCTGCACGATGCCGGGGGCCTTGATCTCGATCTTGCGGGTCTGCTTGGCGTTGAGCGGACCGCGGCCGTCGATGGGGATGCCCAGGCCGTCCACCACGCGCCCGAGCAGCTCCTCGCCCACCGGAACCTCGGCGATCTTGCCGGTGCGCTTGACGGGATCGCCCTCGCGGATGTGCTCGTAGGGGCCCATGATGGCGGCGCCCACGTTGTCCTCCTCGAGGTTGAGGACCAGGCCGGAGATGCCGTTGCCGAAGTCCAGCAGCTCACCGGCGGCCGCGCCGGAGAGGCCGTAGATGCGGGCCACGCCGTCGGCCTGCGAGAGCACGGTGCCGGTCTCGGCGACGTCGACCTTCTTGCCGTAGTCCTTGATCTGGTCGCGGATGATGCGGCTGATCTCGTCGGCGCGGATGTCCATTGCGATTCGTCTCCGGTGAATCGAAAGATGGAGGGCTACTGCTTCAAGGTGGCGCGGAGGTCCTCGAGCTGCGTGCGGAGCGACCCGTCGTAGACGAGGCTCCCCACCTGCGCCACGACGCCGCCGAGGATGGCGGGATCGACGGCGCGCTCGACGATGACCTGCTTCCTGGTGGAGGCCGAGAGCCGCTCGGCGATGGCGGCCACCGCCGCGTCGTCCAGGGGCACCGCGCTCGTCACCTTGGCGCGCAGCCGCCCCAGCTCCAGGTCGGCCAGCTCGCGGAAGGAGGCCACCACGTCCTTCAGGACCGAAAGCCTGTTGCGATCGCCGAGCAGGAAGAGGAGGTTGGCCGGCTCGGCGTCGAGCGAAGCGGCCTCGGCCAGCTTCTGGACGATGGCGCGCTTCTGCTCGCGGGCGTAGGCCGGATTCTGGAGCACGTCGCGAAGCTCCGGGGCGGCCTCGAGGGCCTTCCCGAGGCCGAGGAGGCTCTCGCTCCAAGCCTCCACGCGCCCCTTCTCGACGGCCAGACCGAAGAGCGCCTTGGCATAACGGCGGGCGATGGAACCCATGATCATAAGGGACGCGCTCCGTAGCATGGCCCGCGCGGTACGGTCAAGGATGAATGCCCTCGGACTCCAGGCACTTGGGCCGGGTTTGACGGTGAGGGGTGCCGGATCGCGATCGGAGCGCCGAGCCCCTCCAGCGGGACGTCCGGTTGACGCGATGCGTTATTTGAACGGGACCGGCGGCGGACCCGGCGGCGGGGCGGGCCGGGCGGCGGGCGCCTTCTCGAGCCCCTCCATCTTGGTCTGCCCCTCGAAGATGACGCCCTTCTCGATCATGAGCACGGGCGTCTCGATGTTGCCGCGCACCTTGGCCGGGTGATGGAGCTCCACGGTGGTCTTGGCCCTGATGTTCCCGTTGATCTCGCCGTGGACGATGATGGTCCCGCAGGTGATCTCCGCGGCGATCTTGGCCCCCTCGCCCACCACCAGCACGTCGTTGGAGACGATGGAGCCGGTGAACTTCCCGTCGATTCGGACGGTCCCCTCGAAGGTGAGCTTGCCGTCGAACTCCGAGCCGCGCCCCAGCAGGGCGTTGAGGTCGCTGCCGCCGACGGCCGCGACGGCAGGAAGGTCTTCACGCTTGAGCATCGCCATGGTCGTTGTCGCTCCTCGGTGTCCCTTGGCCGACTGACAGCGGCTGGGTGGGGCGGGTCTAGCATCGGTGCGGCGGCGAGTCCACCCCCGCCGCCCCGCCGACTCCGCTAGAGGCCGATCTTGGAGAGGATCCCGTCGAGCTCGTCGAGCGAGGTGTACTCGATCTCCAGGCGGCCGCTGCTGGCGGTCTTCTGGATGACCCGGCTGCGGGCGCCGAGGTGGCGCTGCAAGCGAACGGCGAGGTCGCGCGTGGAGGCGCTCTCGGTGGGCGCCCCCTTCCTGGGCGGCTTCTTCCCGAGCGCGCGGATGAGCGCCTCGAGCGCCCGCACCGAGAGCCCCTCGCGGACGGCGCGCTGCGCCAGCCTCTTCATCTCGTCGGCCCCGCCGAGGCCGAGGAGCGCACGGGCGTGGCCCATGTCGAGCTGGCCGGTGCGGACGGTGTCGCGCACCTCCTCGGGCAGCTTGAGGAGCCTGAGCGCATTGGCGACCGTGGAGCGCTCCTTGCCCACGCGCGCGGCGATCTCCTCCTGGGTGAGCCCGTGCTCGGAGGCGAGGACCTCGTAGGCCTCCGCCTCCTCGATGGCGTTCAGGTCGGCCCGCTGGATGTTCTCGACGAGCGCGAGCTCGAAGGCCTCGCGGTCGGTGGCCTCGCGAACCAGGGCCGGCACCTCGCGCAGCCCCGCCCGCTGGGCGGCCCGCCAGCGCCGCTCCCCGGCCAGGATGCGGTAGCGCGACCCCTCCCGCCGCACCAGGATCGGCTCCACCACGCCGTGCTGCCGGATGGAGGCGGCCAGCTCCTCGAGCTTGGCCTCGTCGAACCGCTTGCGGGGCTGGTCGGGGTTGCGCTCCACCGCCTCGACGGGGAGCATGAGGAATCCCTTGCCCGCCGCGGCGTGGGCGGGCAGCGCCGAGGGGGGCGGCGCCGCGTTGGAGAGGAGCGCGGCCATGCCGCGACCGAGGGCGGGGCGGCGCTTGTCGGCCATCGTCACGCGACGCCTCCTTCGAGCCGCTCGGCCACTTCACGGGCCAGATCGAGGTAGCTCTGGCAGCCCTTGGACGCGACGTCGTAGAGCAGGATGGGCTTGCCGTGGCTGGGGGCCTCGGAGAGCCGCACGTTGCGCGGGATGACGGTCTTGAAGACCTGGTCGGCGAAGGTCCTGCGGATCTCGTCGGCCACCTGGTTGGCCAGGTTGTTCACCGAGTACATGGTGAGAACGATGCCGTCGACGGTGAGGCCGGGGTTGGCGGAGGCCTTCACGAGCTCGATGGTCTTCAGCACGTCGGCCAGCCCCTCCAGCGCGTAGTACTCGCACTGCAGCGGGATCATGACGCCCTTGGCCGCCACCAGCCCGTTCAGGGTGAGCAGTCCGAGCGAGGGCGGGCAGTCGATGATGACGAACTCGTACTCGTCGGCCAGCGAGTCGACCGCCACCTTGAGCCGCCGCTCCCGGTTCTCGTGCGCGGCCAGCTCGAGCTCGGCGCCCACCAGGTGCTGCGAGGCGGGCACGAGGTCGAGGTACTTGAGCTCGGTCTTCCGGACCGCGTCGCGCAGCGGCAGGCCGTCGAGGAGCACCTCGTAGATGGAGTTCTCCGACTCGTCGCGCCGGATGCCGAGGGCGGAGCCGGCGTTGCCCTGGGGGTCGATGTCGATGAGGAGGGTGCGCCGCTCGGCGGCGGCGAGGGACGCGGCGAGGTTGACGGCGGTGGTGGTCTTGCCGACCCCACCTTTCTGGTTTGCGATGGTGAGGATGCGGCTCATCTTCTCGAGCTCATGCGGCGGGGGGAGGCCCTGGGCGGCGGTCTTGGACACGGCGGAACTCCTGGGTTTCTTCGGGCGAGGCGGGCGGACTCTGCCTGATCGGTCTGACATGTTCCACGTGGAACATTCGGGGTCCGGCGAGGCGCTGGGGTACCTGGAGTGACGCTGCGAGGCCTGTATGGTCATGCTGCCTCCCGGGACCCCGGTCTGTGACGCCCGTCCGAAGGTCGCCGGTGCCTCGCGGGCCTGGCCGTCCATCGCTCCGGCTGGCGGCGCTGGGTCTTTGGCGGGGTTGGTGGTTCACCGGGTCCGTCCGCTTGGGCCGGAGCCATCCCTGGCGCGCCAGCCGGGCGGTGGCTCGAGTTGCTGTCATGGCGGCTGTCACGCCGATGGCAGCCCGGCTTCGTGGGTCAGCGGGTCCGTCCGCTACGCCCAGACGCCGCTCAGCTCGGTGCGATGGCCGTCCAGGCCCTACGGCGTGGCTTGATGGGGGGCGTGGGGCAGCGTGCGCGGGGGACGGTGCGGGAGGGCCAGCGGGTTGTGGTTTTGGTGGCGGACATGGTGCGTGGTCCTGGTCGTGGTCCTGGTCGTGGTCCTGGTTGGGGACGCCTCCGGATCCCGAGGCCGCGCGTCAGGGAGAGCACCGCAGGCAGCACGCTGGAGCGCGGCGCTGCTCAGCCCCTCGCTCACCCCCCGACCAGCGCCCTGCTCCTCCATGCTCGATTTCCAGAAGGTAGGGACCCCGGGCGCCGTCACCGTGAAGGCGCGGCGCCCGTCAGGGCGGAGCGGCGGTCCGCGGAGGCGCCTTCGCAGCGCCGCACCCGGATGACTCGCCCGCCGAGGCGCGCCCGCTTGACCCCGTGCGCGCCCGAGTCCGTTCAAGCCTGCGGGAGCGAAGCCCCCGCAGG
>JANNKC010000288.1:0-6391 GCA_031396105.1 Anaeromyxobacter sp. | reverse complement strand
GGGCTCACGGCCGAGCGGCTGGCCGAGCTCCACGGGCTCACGCAGGACGAGGTGGACGAGTACGCCGTTCTCTCCCAGCGCCGCTGGGGCGCGGCGCAGGAGGCCGGCCGCTTCGAGGCCGAGCTGGCGCCGCTCGACCTTCCCACCAGGAAGGGGCCGGTCCGCTTCGACCGCGACGAGGGGCCGCGCCCGGACACCACCGTGGAGGGGCTGCGCCGGCTCCCCAGGGTCTTCAAGCCGGGCGGCGTCATCCACGCCGGCGCCGCCAGCGGCCTGGCCGATGGGGCGGCCGCGCTGGTGGTGGCGAGCCGTGCCTACGCCGAGCGCCGGGGGCTCCAGCCGCTGGCCCGGCTCGTCAACTGGGGCCACGCTGGCGTCGACCCGGCCATCATGGGCATCGGACCGGTGCCGGCCATCCAGAATGCGCTGGCGCGGGCCGGGGCGGTGCTCGGCGGGATGGACCTGGTGGAGGTGAACGAGGCCTTCGCGCCCCAGGTCCTCGCGGTGGAGCGCCTTCTCGGGCTCGACCGGGCGCGCACCAACGTGGACGGCGGCGCCATCGCGCTCGGCCACCCGCTCGGCGCGAGCGGGGCCCGCATCATCGCCCACCTGTGCCACGAGCTCCGGCGGCGCGGCGGCCGGGCCGCCATCGGCTCGGCCTGCATCGGCGGTGGGCAGGGGGTGGCGGTGCTGCTGGCCGCGCCTTGAGACGGGCCTGGACGCCAGGACCCGGCCGCAGCGGGCGCGGCGCGGGCTTTCTTGCCGCGACCTGGGGCTGAGGTTAGGGTCCCCTGGCAATCGGGCGAGGGAGGCGTGATGGACGTGTTCACCGGGGTGAAGGTCTTCTCCACGACGCTGGCGCGCGACCGCGAGCAGATGGGCGAGAACATCACCCGCTGGCTGGTCGCCCACCCGGAGCTGGAGATCGTGGAGCACCAGGTGCGGCAGAGCTCCGACAAGGAGTTCCACTGCCTCACCATCACGCTCTTCTACCGGGAGAAGGCGAGGGCCTGAGGTGGCCCGCGGCTCTTCCGACCTGAGGCGGATGCTCACCTTCGGCGGGCAGGCCCCCCTCTCGGTGGGCCTGCTCATCGCCGCCATGGTGGTGGCCACGGTGGCCGGCACCATCTCCGAGCCGCTGGGGCGCGCGATGGTGCTGCTGGCCCCTTCCCCCGACCCGGCGTCCTGGGTGGTGCTGCTGGAGGTCTGGCGCCTCATCACCTGGACCTTCTTCCAGGGCCACCTGTCTCGCAGCATCCTGACGCTCCTCTTCGCCGGCTTCATGCTCCTCTGGTTGGGGCGGCAGCTCTCCTACGCCTGGAGCGAGCGGCGCTTCCTCATCCGCTTCCTGGTGCTCACGGCCGGCTCCGGCCTCGGCACGCTGGTCCTGCTGGTGCCCTTCGGCGCCTCGCGCAGCTACCTGGGCGCCTGGGCCGTGGTGAACGCGCTCCTGGTCACCTGGGGGCTCATCTTCCCGAACCAGCGCCTCTCCTGGTTCGGCGCGCTGCAGATGACCGGCGCCACCGTGGCCAAGGTGGTCGCCCTCGGCACGCCGCTCTGGGCGGTGGTGGTCGGGTGGTCCAGCCTGGGCCTGCTCGGGGCGCTCCTCGAGTACCTGCCCCACCTCCTGGCCATCGCGCTCGCCTGGCTGCTGGTGGCGGGCGGCCCGCGGCGCGCCTGGTACCGGCTGCACGAGTGGTGGCTGCGCCGCACGCTGGACCGTCAGCGGCGCAAGTTCAAGGTGGTCACGACCGATCGGCCGCCGCCCGCGCAGTGGAAGAACTGAGCCGCTCCGCCTCGCGTCAGCGAGCCGGAGTCGAGGGGCCCGGCACGACCGGTGTTGCCGGATCGCGAACCGCCGTTCAGCTCACCGCCACCTGCTTCA
This sequence comes from Anaeromyxobacter sp., assembly GCA_031396105.1. GTDB lineage: Bacteria > Myxococcota > Myxococcia > Myxococcales > Anaeromyxobacteraceae > JADKCZ01. The sequence continues at coordinate 4,506 of JANNKC010000288.1, read as the reverse complement.
CCGCCGACTGATAGACCCAGATGCGGCCGGTGTTGGTGCGGGTGTCGGCGGGGATCATGAAGAACCCCACCAGCCCTTCCTGGTAGTCCGGCGAGAACCCGGCCACTTGCCGGCCGTCGCGGAAGGTGACGCGCACCTTCTTCCCCTCCGGCGCCGGCGCCTTCTCGCCCGGCGCCAGCATGAAGAAGATGGCCTTGATGTCGTCGGCGGGGATGAGCTCGGGCGCGCCGGGGCCCTGGGGCTGGAGCGGCAGCCCGGGCGCGTCGAGGAGGGCGTCGACGAGGAGTCCGCGCTTCACCTGGCCATCCACGGTGTGGAGCACCACGCGGTGAGTCCCCTCGATGAGCACGGTGGGGGCCGGCGGCGGCAGCGGCTCCGCCTCCATGGGCTCCGGGTCCCGAGGGTGCGGCGCGCCGAGGAGTCCCTCGGCGGCGACGGGCGGCGGCTCGAAGGCGTCGCCGGGCGCGCCCGGCTCGCCATAGGCCGCGGCGATCTCAGGCGGCAGCGCCTCGCCGTCCACCTCGGCCGGCGACGGCTCGTAGGAGATGGCCGGCTCGGGCTCCCACGCGGGAGACGCTTCGGTCAGCGGTCCGGCCCAGGCGGGCGTGGCGATGGGCTCCGGCGCGGGCGTCGCCAGGTCCAGGAATGGCGTGGCGATGGACTCGGGTGCGGGCGTCGCCAGGTCGAGGAATGGCGCGGCGCCCTCGGGCGGCAGCTCCTCGAGCAGCTCCGCCCCGTCGATGGTGGGCAGCTCCTCGGCGAGCGGCTCCGCAGCCGCCGCCCAGGCGGCCAGGGGCTGTGCCGGAGTCAGGGCCGGCGCCTCCTCGAACGGCCCGGAGAGATCGAGCGCTGGCGCACTCTCCCAGGCCTCGGCCGGTGCGGCCGGGAGGGCGGTGCCCCAGGCCGGCGTGCGCCGGTCGGCGGGGGGCTCGGCGTGGCCGAAGGAGCCGTCGGAGGCGAGCTCGAACCCCTGCTCCAGCGCGGCGTCGGGCTGCCAGTCGAGCGTCATGGTGCTCAGATCGAGCGGCGCACCACCCGGAAGCGAGTCGTCCTCGGGTCCGCCGTACGGCGCCTCGGCGGGGTCGTCGGACGGGTCGTCGTAGTCTCCGAGCTCCACGGGCGGCAGCGTGGCCGGATCGAGGGTCGGCCCGCCGGTCTCGTACCCCTCGGGCATGGCGCCCGGCTCGATGGCCGAGGCGGCGGCCGGGTCGAAGGAGAGCACCGCCTCGAGCGCCCCCTCGGAGCGTGGAAAGGCGGTGGCGCCCGCCTCGTCGTACTCCCCGAAGAGCGCACCGGCCGGGGCGGGCTGGTACGGGGCCGCGGAGGTGTCGTCCAGCCAGCTGGCCGGTGGCTCTCTGCCGGCCGGCGCCGGCTCGGCCTCCGGCACGGCCTGCCGGCCGAACCACTTGGCGTGGTCGAACGCGGCGCCGGGATCGAACGGCAGCGCCTCCTCGCCCGCGGGGGCCGCGTTCCAGGCCTGCTCGAGGCCTTCGGGGGCCAGCGGTTCGGCCAGCTCGGCGAGCGGCTCCGCCTCCGGGGTCGGCTCCGCCTCGAGGAGCGGCACCTCCGCCGGGATCGGCTCCGCCTCGAGGAGCGGCTCCTCCGCCGGGATCGGCTCCGCCTCGAGGAGCGGCTCCTCCGCCGGGGTCGGCTCCGCCTCGAGGAGCGGCTCCGCCCCAGGGAGCGGCTCCGCCATGGAGACCGACCCCTCCACCGCTGCGGCGTCCACCCCGGCGCCCAGGGCCGGCTCCCCCTCCGCCGCGAGCGGCTGGCCGTCCGGGTCGTAGTAGCCGGAGCTGGACCAGTCGTAGGTGGCGTTGGGGTCGTAGCCGGCGGCGATCCAGGCGGCCTCGTCGTAGGGCGCGGCCGGGTCGTAGCCTGGAGCCTCGGGGTTCCAGGCTTGCGGCCTCACCTCGTGGGCCAGCGAGCCCGGGTCGAAGAGGGGATCGGCAGGCTCGGCCGCGAGCTCCGCGAAGGGGGCGTCGGCCCAGGCCTGCTCCAGCGTCAGGGCCTCCGGCGGGGCCTCGGGCTCCGGTGGCGCGGCCGGCGGCGGCGCGTCGAGCTCGGGCGGCCGCGAACGCAGCCCGGCCGGCAGGAGTGACTCGCGGAGGCGCGCCGCCGCGGCGTTCACGTCGAAGCCGGAGCGGGGCGGGCCGGAGGTCTCGGGCCCGACCTGCTCGCGCAGCTGCGCGTAGCGGGAGGCCTCCTCGGAGGTGAGCCCCTCGGCCCGGCGCTTCTGGTCGAGGAAGCGGAACTCGGTCATGACGCTGCGCTGGTTGGACATGGTCGGTTCCGTCACGCCGCATGCGGCGGCAGGAGCGCTCGGGAGGGCGCCGTGAATGATACCCCGCGCGGCCGGCCGGCCGGAAGGAACCGGCGACTTGATTTCGAGCAGGTCAAGCGAGCATGAATGTGCCCGCCCGTGGCCCCCACGTCCGACATCGGCGCACCTCGCCGCCCGCCTCCTGCCGCGCCGCGGCTCCCGCCGGCCAGCGCGTTCCTGCCGGTCTCTCGCGCCGACCTGACCGCGCGCGGCTGGGACGCCGTGGACGTGCTGCTCGTCACCGGCGACGCCTACGTGGATCACCCGAGCTTCGGAACGGCGGTGATCGGGCGGGTGCTGGAGGCGCAGGGCTACCGCGTCGGCGTGGTGGCCCAGCCCGACTGGCGCAGCCCGGCCGACGTGCTGCGGCTCGGGAAGCCACGCCTCTTCGTGGGCATCACCTCGGGCGCCATGGACTCCATGGTGAACCACTACACGGCGCACAAGCGGCGGCGCTCCGACGACGCCTACACCCCCGGCGGCACGGCGGGGAAGCGGCCCGACCGGGCCAGCAGCGTCTACGCCAGGCTCTGCCGCCAGGCCTTCGGCCCGCTCACGCCCATCGTCATCGGCGGCATCGAGGCCTCGCTGCGCCGCATCGCCCACTACGACTACTGGGACGACCGGGTGCGCCCCTCGGTGCTGGTGGACTGCGGCGCGGACCTGCTGGTCTACGGCCAGGGCGAGAAGCCCATCGTGGAGATCGCGCGCCGGCTCGCCATGGGCGAGGACCCGTGCGGCCTGACCGACGTGCCGGGTACCGCGGTGGCGGTGGCCGTGCGCGAGCTGGCCATGCTGGACGGCCGCGCCCGCGGCGTGCTCGAGCTGCCCTCCTTCGAGGAGGTGGTGGCCGACAAGCGCCGCTTCGCCGAGTTCTCGCGCCTCTACCACCTGGAGCAGAACGAGGACAACGCGCGGGTCATGGTGCAGCGCCACGGGCGCGGCGCCAGGGAGCGGCTGGTGGTGGTCAACGAGCCCATGGCGCCGCCCACCACCGCGGAGCTCGACCGGATCGCCGAGCTGCCCTACGTCCGCGAGGCCCACCCCAGCTACGGCGGCGCCCACATCCCGGCGCTGGAGCAGATCCGCTGGTCCATCCAGATCCTGCGCGGCTGCGCGGCCGGCTGCGCCTTCTGCTGCATCACCGAGCACCAGGGGCGCGACGTGGCCAGCCGCTCCGAGGCCAGCGTGCTGCGCGAGCTCGGCGAGCTGGCCAGGAAGGAGAACTTCAGGGGGACGATCACCGATCTCGGCGGCGCCACCGCCAACATGTGGGGGATGCGCTGCACCAGCGCGGAGGCCCACCGGGCCTGCCGCCGGCTCTCCTGCGTCTTCCCCGCGGTCTGCCAGTTCTTCTCGGTGGACCACGGCCCGCTCATCGACCTCTACGAGAAGGCCAGGAAGGTGAAGGGGGTGAAGCACCTCTTCGTCGGCTCCGGCGTCCGCTACGACCTGGCCCAGGCGGACAAGGTGAATGGCGACCGCTACCTCAAGGTGCTGGTGCAGCACCACGTCTCCGGCCAGCTCAAGGTGGCGCCGGAGCACGTCTGCGAACCGGTCCTGAAGGCCATGAAGAAGCCGGGCGTGGAGTCGTTCGAGCGGCTGCGCCGCGACTTCGAGCGCTATTCGAGGGAGGCGGGCAAGGAGCAGTACCTGGTCCCCTACTTCATCTCCTCCCACCCGGGCTCGTCGCTGGAGGAGGCGGTGCAGCTCATGGAGTACCTGCAGAAGAACCACTGGAAGCCGCAGCAGGTGCAGGACTTCATGCCCACCCCCATGACGCTGGCCTCCGACATGTACTGGTCGGGCTTCCACCCCTTCACCATGAAGCCCATCGCGGTGACGCGGGACATGGAGGAGAAGCGGATGCAGAAGGCGCTCATCCGCTGGGGCGATCCCGACAACGCGCCGCTCATCGAGCAGGCGCTGCGCAAGACGGGGCGGCTCGCCCCCGGGCAGCGAATGGGGGCGGGGATGCGGCCGGCGCGCGAGGGGCACCGGCCGCCCTGGGCGCGGCGGGGCGCGCGCGGTGGCCCGGGCGGTGCTCTACCATGCGGTGTGGCGTGCGGTGCGGCGAGACCAGCGTGATTTCGTAGGGCACGCCGAACTGGCGGAGCACATCGGCGGCGGCCGACATAATTTTCAAATCCGACTTCGACCCCATGATAATGCCCACCAGGGGC
>JANNKC010000359.1:0-2224 GCA_031396105.1 Anaeromyxobacter sp. | reverse complement strand
TTTTTGGGCCGGCGAGCACAGTCCTGGTCATGCCGGGACCCCAGCAAGAACTGTTCAGCGGGAGGGGCGCGCCTGCCGGTACCGTGGCCGTGAACGCACGGTGTCTGGTGCGCACCCGGGACGGGCATCGCGTCGTGCTGGTGGCTGGGATCGTGCTCTGCCAGTACTCGACCGCCGACCGCATGGCCGAGGCCCACGCGATGGTGAGCCTTGTCGAGCAGGGCTGGGCGGATCAGCGCGAAGTCGCTGCGGCGTTCGGGTACGCGTCGCGGACGGTGCGCCGGCTCCAGCGCCGCTTCGAGGTCGGCGGCCTGGTGGCGCTCGCTCGCACAGCTGGGTACCCGGTGGGACGACCTCGTCTCCCCGGGTCGAGGTCGAGCACCGTGTCGCGCCTCAAGGCACACGGGCACTCCAACCGCGAGATCGCGCGCCGGCTCGGCGTCAACGAGAAGGCGATCCGCAAGCTCGTTGTTCGGCTGGGGTGGCGCCCGCCACGTTCGGAGCAGGTTCGACTGCCGCTCGCCGCGGAGACTGCGGACCCAAACCTGTCCGCTGTACCCCTGCCTCCTGCAGCGCCCTGCGTCGAGGTGGCCGAGCTGGCTGCGCCGGCTGCGGACCCAAACCTGTCCGCTACCGAGCCAGCCGACGAGTGCCCGACCTCCTTCGATACCGATCCGGCCGACCGCTGCCTCGACCGACTCTTCGCCCGCATCGGTCTGCTCGACGACGCCGCGCCGCTCTTCCGTGATGGCGGTCGGGTTCCCAGGGCCGGTGTGCTCCTCGCCATCCCTGCCCTGATGCGCAGCGGCGTCCTCGACGTCGCTCACCAGGTCTACGGCTCGATCGGCCCGGCGTTCTACGGGCTGCGCACCACGGTCGTCGCGCTCCTGCTCCTGGCGCTGCTGCGCATCAAGCGTCCCGAGGGGCTCAAGGAGCACTCGCCGGTGGACCTCGGCCGGCTCCTCGGGCTCGACCGGGCGCCGGAGGTCAAGACGCTGCGCCGCAAGCTCTCACGTCTGGGCCGCAGCGGCGGCGCGACGCTCTTCGGCCACCTCCTCGCCGAGCGGCGCGTCGCGGCCCTGGGCACCGCGCTCGGCTTCCTCTACGTCGACGGTCACGTGCGCGTCTATCACGGCCAGCGCGACATCCCGAAGGCGCACGTGGCTCGCATGCGCATCGCCCTTCCCGCGACCACCGACTACTGGACCAACGACGCCAGGGGCGACCCGCTCTTCGTCGTCACCGCCGACGCCAACGCAGGCATGGTCGCGATGCTCCCCAAGCTCCTCGAGGAGGTTCGCGCTCTCGTCGGCGACCGCCGGGTCACCGTCGTCTTCGACCGCGGTGGCTGGAGCCCCAAGCTCTTCGTTGACATGCTCGCCGCGGGGTTCGACTTCCTCACCTATCGCAAGGGCAACTTCCGCCGTCCTCCTCGGCGCCGCTTCGAGACGCACACCGCCGTCCTCGATGGCCAGAGCGTCACCTACCAGCTCGCGGACCAGGACATCCGCCTCCTCGGCGGCAAGCTGCGCCTGCGCCAGGTCACCCGCCTCGCAGACCAGGGCAGCCACCAGACGCCGATCGTCACGTCCCGCCGGGATCTCCCCGCCGTCGAGGTCGCCTTCCGGATGTTTGAGCGGTGGCGCCAGGAGAACTTCTTCAAGTACTTGCGCGAGGAGTTCGCCCTCGACGCGCTCATCGATCACGGCGTCATGCCCGACGACGCCACTCGTGAGGTGCCCAACCCCAGGTGGGCCGAGGTCGACGCCAAGCTCCGCGCTGCCCGCGACCGCGTCGGCGAGATCACCCGTCGCATCGGCGGAGACGCTGCGCTCAGGGAACTCGGCGTGGCCAAGTCACGCGGCGCGCTCCTCGATCGCCACACGCGGAGGGAGCTCGGGGCCGCTGTCGCCGAGTCCATCAAGCTCGAGCGGCGCCGCGCCGCCATCCCGCGCCGGATCCCGGTCGGCGAGCGAACCCACGGCGAGGTCGTCAAGCTGGCCACCGAGCGCAAGCACCTCTCCAACGTGCTCAAGATGGTCGCCTACCAGGCCGAGAGCGATCTCGTCCGCGCCGTCGCCCCGCACTATCACCGCGCCGACGACGAGGGCCGCACCCTGGTGCAGTCCGCGCTCGCCTCGGCCGCCGACATCACCGTGGACGCCAAGAAGCGCGAGCTCCGCGTGGCCCTCGCGCCCATGAGCTCACCCCATCGGACGCGAGC
>JANNKC010000240.1:0-27485 GCA_031396105.1 Anaeromyxobacter sp. | reverse complement strand
AAGGACGCCAGGCCCTTCTGCGCCAGCACCTTCGTGATGGCCGCCGTGAGCGTCGTCTTCCCGTGGTCCACGTGCCCGATCGTCCCGACGTTCACGTGCGGCTTGTTGCGCTCGAACTTTTCCTTGCCCATGGTGTCGCTCTCCTTCCCGGTGTCTCGACTCGCGGCCCGAAGCTACTTGGTGGCGGTGGCGCCCTTGACCTTGCTGACGATGGTCTCGGCGATGCTGTTGGGCACCTGGGCGTAGTGCCCGAAGTGCATGCTGTAGGTGGCGCGCCCCTGGGTCTTGGACCGCAGGTCGGTGGCGTAGCCGAACATGGTGGCCAGCGGCACGATGGCGTCGATGATCTGGGCGCCGGAGCCGGGGTTCATGCCCTGGATCTTGCCGCGGCGGCTGTTGAGGTCGCCGATCACGTCGCCCATGAAGTCATCGGGGGTGGTGACCACCACCTTCATGATGGGCTCGAGCAGGACGGGCTTGCCCCGGTGGGCGCCCTCCTTGAACCCCATCGAGCCGGCGATCTTGAAGGCCATCTCGGAGGAGTCGACGTCGTGGTAGCTGCCGTCGGTGACCTCCACCCGGATGTCGACCATCGGGTAGCCGGCCAGGATGCCGCCCTCCATGGCCTCCACGATGCCCTTCTCGATGGGCTTGATGAACTCCTTGGGGATGGCGCCGCCGACGATGACGTTCTCGAACTCGAAGCCCTTGCCGGGCGGCTGCGGGATGAGGCGCAGCCAGCAGTGGCCGTACTGGCCCTTGCCGCCGGTCTGGCGGACGTACTTGCCCTCGGCCTCGACGGTCTGGGTGATGGTCTCGCGGTAGGCCACCTGCGGCTTGCCGACGTTGGCCTCCACCTTGAACTCGCGGAGCATGCGGTCCACCAGGATCTCCAGGTGGAGCTCGCCCATGCCGCCCATGATGGTCTGGCCCGTCTCCTCGTCCGAGCGGACGTTGAAGGAGGGATCCTCCATCTGGAGGCGCTGCAGGGCGACGCCCATCTTGTCCTGGTCGGCCTTGGACTTCGGCTCGACGGCCACGAAGATGACGGGCTCCGGGAAGATCATCCGCTCGAGGATGACCGGCTTGTCCTCGTCGCAGAGCGTGTCGCCGGTGGTGGTGGTGCGCAGGCCGACGGCGGCGGCGATGTCGCCGGCGTAGACCTCCTTGATCTCCTCGCGCTTGTTGGCGTGCATCTGCAGGATGCGGGAGATGCGCTCCTTCTTGTCCTTGGTCGCGTTGTAGACGTACGACCCGGCCTCGAGCTTGCCCGAGTAGACGCGGAAGAAGGTCAGGTTGCCGACGAACGGGTCGTTCATCAGCTTGAACGCCAGCGCGCTGAAGGGCGCCTCGTCGGAGCAGGGGCGGAGGAGCTCGACGCCCTTCATGTCGACGCCCATGATGGGCGGCTTGTCCAGCGGGCTGGGGAGGTAGTCGACGACCAGGTCCAGGATCTGCTGCACGCCCTTGTTCTTGAAGGCGGTGCCGCAGATGACCGGGAAGAACTTCATCTCGCAGACGCCCTTGCGGAGCCCGCGCATGACCTCTTCCTTGGTGAGCGGGTGGCCGTCCAGGTACTTGGCCATCAGGACGTCGTCGACGTCGGCGACGGCCTCCTCGAGGGCGGCCCGGTACTCCTTGGCCTGCTCGAGGAGCTCGGCGGGGATCTCGGTCTCCTGGTACATCGCGCCCATGGTCTCGTCGTCGAAGGTGATGGCCTTCATCTTGACGAGATCCACCATGCCGCGGAACTTGTCCTCGGCGCCGATGGGGAGGTGGACGGGGACCGGGCGGGCGCCCAGCTTGCTCTTGATGGTGGCCACCGACATGAAGAAGTCGGCGCCGACGCGGTCCATCTTGTTGATGAAGCAGACGCGGGGGACCTTGTACTTGTCGGCCTGCCGCCAGACGGTCTCGGACTGGGGCTCGACGCCGCTCACGGCGTCGAACACGGCCACGGCGCCGTCGAGGACGCGGAGCGAGCGCTCCACCTCGATGGTGAAGTCCACGTGGCCGGGGGTGTCGATGATGTTGACGCGGTGGTCGCGCCAGGGGCAGGTGGTGGCGGCGGAGGTGATGGTGATGCCGCGCTCGCGCTCCTGCTCCATCCAGTCCATGACGGCGGTGCCTTCGTGGACTTCGCCGACCTTGTGGGTGACGCCCGTGTAGAAGAGGATCCGCTCGGTGGTCGTGGTCTTGCCGGCGTCGATGTGCGCCATGATGCCGATGTTTCGGTAGCGCTCGAGTGGATTGGTGCGGGCCATGTTCTTCTCGTCCGTAACCTTTCGTGCGTGCGGCATCGAGCCCGCCCTGGCGGGCGGCGCTCACGACCATTCCGAGCTGTCAAAGAGCGAAGCGAGTTCCTCGCGGAACCTTGCCGGCCACGAGCCGGCCGCTCTCGAAAGCCTCCTCTAGATGCTCACCAGCGGTAGTGGGCGAAGGCCTTGTTGGCCTCGGCCATCTTGTGCGTGTCTTCGCGCTTCTTCACCGCGTTGCCACGATTGGACGCGGCGTCCATGATCTCGCCGGCCAGCTTCTCCATCATGGTCTTCTCGCCGCGGCTGCGGGAGTACTCGATGAGCCAGCGCATCGCCAGGGCGACGCGGCGGTCCTGCCGGACCTCGACCGGGACCTGGTAGGTGGCGCCGCCGACCCGGCGGCTCTTCACCTCGACGACCGGCTTCACGTTGTCGAGCGCCTTCTTGAAGACCTTGAGCGGGTCGTCCTTGAGCTTGGACTCGACCTGGTCGAAGGCGCCGTAGCAGATCTGCTCGGCGGTCGACTTCTTGCCCTGCCGCATCAGGTCGTTGATGAACTTGGCCACCAGGCGATCCTGGAACTTGGGATCGGCGAGGATCTTCCGCTTCTCGACTACGCGACGACGAGGCATCGTGAGTTCCTGGAAAGTGCTAGCTGGGGCGCTTGGCGCCGTACTTGGAGCGGCTCTGCTTCCGGCCGGTGACGCCCACGGCGTCGAGCGTGCCGCGCACGATGTGGTAGCGGACGCCCGGGAGGTCCTTGACGCGGCCGCCGCGGATGAGCACCACCGAGTGCTCCTGGAGGTTGTGGCCGACCCCGGGGATGTAGCTCGTCACCTCGAAGCCGTTGGTGAGGCGGACGCGGGCCACCTTGCGGAGGGCCGAGTTCGGCTTCTTGGGCGTCGTGGTGTAGACGCGCGTGCAGACCCCGCGCTTCTGCGGCGACTCCTTGAGCGCAGGCGCCTTCCTCTTCACGGCAAGCTTCTCGCGGCCCTTGCGCACGAGCTGGCTGATCGTCGGCATCGGTTACGAGCTCTTTTCTTCAGCAAGATCGCCCGGGAAGATGACTTCGGGCTGAATTTAACCCTCTGGTTGAGGGCGGCGAATTATACGGAATTATTTCCGCGTGTCAAGCCGCTACAAGAAGATGGGCTCGACTGGCCAGCGGGAGGCGCAAACTACTGGAAGTCGGGGCGCTTGCCAAGCCCCTCCCCGTCGATGCACGCCGTCGCTGGCCGAACGCCTCGGGCCTGCGCGAGGAGCGCGAGCATGGCGGACGGCAGTCCCAGCCCGTCGAGCTCCCGGCGCGAAGCCCAGCGGAGCGACGGCTGCCGGCTCAAGCGCCCGACTTCACAGCGGTATGCGACGAGCACCAGGTCCCGGTGGGTCAGCGTCCGACCCAGGCGGACCACCTCCTCACCGACCCGGAGCGCCGCGCTCGCGTGCCCCGGCAGCGCGCCGCGCAGCGCCACCTCGGGCGAGGCGCCGCGTCGAAGCTCGGCGGCGGGGAGGCTCCAGAGCCCCCCGAACAGGCCCTCGGCGGGCCGTCGGGCCAGGAGCAGCCGCCCGCCACGCTCCACCAGCGCGCACGCCAGCAGGAGCCGGGTCCTGGCGGCGCGGCGGCGCGGGGGCGGCAGCTCGCGCTCCCGGCCCGCGGCGTGAGCCCGGCACAGCGAGGCCACCGGGCAGCGGGCGCAGCGCGGCGCGGGCTTGCCGCACACGGTGGCGCCGAGCTCCATGAGCGCCTGGTTCCAGTCGCCGGGCCGCGCTGGATGCACCAGCGCCTCGGCGAGGGCGCCGAGCCGCGCCCGCGTGGCGGCCGCCTCCGGCGCGCCCTCCACGACCTCGAGCCGCGAGAGCACGCGCACCACGTTGCCGTCGATGGCCGGGACCACCGCCGCGAAGGCGATGCTGGCCACCGCGCCGGCGGTGTACGGGCCGACGCCGGGCAGCGCGCGCAGCGCCTCCACCGTGGTGGGCAGCCCGCCGTGGCGCGCCAGGGCCTCCTGCGCCGCGCGCCGCAGCGCCCGGGCGCGCGCGTAGTAGCCCAGGCCGCTCCAGAGGGCCAGCACCTCCGCCTCCTCCGCGGCGGCCAGCGCCTGGAGCGTGGGGAACCTCGCCAGGAAGCGCCGGTAGAACGGGATGACGCGCGCCACCTGCGTCTGCTGCGACATGGCCTCGGCGAGCCAGACCCGGTACGGATCGGCGCCGTGCTGCGGGAAGCGCCACGGCAGCGGGCGCGCCGAGGCGTCGTACCAGGCGAGGAGGCGGCGGCGCAGCGAGTCGCGGCGCGCGGGGTGGAGGCTCACGGCTGCGACCCTAGGACGCCAAGGGCCCGGCCGCCAGACGGGAGGCCGTGAAGGCGTCGCCTCCCGCACGGCCCCGCCGCGACCAGGTCCGTGGCACCCGACGGCGCGCGGCCTACCTGACGCGCTGGTCGATGGCCTCCCAGTTGACGTTCTTGAGGAAGGCCTCCACGTACTTGCCGCGCTCGAACGCCTTGTAGTCGCGCATGAAGGCGTGCTCCCAGCCGTCCAGCGCCACGACCGTGCAGAAGCCGGTGGGCACGTTGTTCTCGTGCAGCGTGACGAAGTGGTTGGAGAGCCAGCCGGTGGCCGGGTCCTGGAAGGTCATGGCCCAGCCGATGCCCGGCATGGTGGCCACGGCCTTGAAGTCGGCCAGCCAGAGGTCGAACTTGCCGTAGGAGGCCTCGATGGCCTTGCGGAACTTCGAGCCGGCCGGCGGCTCGGCCTGGGCGCCCGGCGTGAGGTTGGCGAAGTAGTACTCGTGGTTGACCTTGCCGCCGTACTCGAAGCCGAGGCGGCGGGTCAGCTCGGCGTAGACCGGGTCGGCGCCGGAGGCCTTGCCCTCGGCGGCCATGCCGGAGAGCTTCTCGGTGAGCGCATTGGTGCGCTTCACGTAGCCCTCGTAGAGCTTCAGGTGCTCCTCGATCTGGTCGTTGGAGATGCCGGCCAGGCCGCGGACCTTGGAGAAGTCGTGCGGGGCGTACTTCTTCACGTCAGCCATGATGCCCTCCGGAGGCGCAGGGCCCGTTCGGCCCGCTGTGGTGGTGCGGTTGTAGAGGTGGTTCGGTCTGGCGGGAATTAGGCGCGGGCCCCCCGGGAGTCAAGGCGCCGATGGGGGCCCCTTCCGGGCGCCTGCATTCACTCGCGGGCAACGGCGCCGCCGTCGGCCACGCCCCGCCGGACCCGATGGTACCCTGCTCGCCGTGCAGCCACCCCGCCCTCCCCTCACGCCCCTTACGCCCCTCTCGCCCGCCTCCCCGCTCACGCCACCCTCGCCTACTCCTTCCTCCCCGTCCCCCCCGCCTCCCCCGCCCCTCCCGCCATCCCCGCGTCCCCCGCGCCGCCTGGCCCGCCGGGTCGCCGCCCTCCTTGCCGCGGCGCTGGCGGCCGGCGTGGCGGCCCTGGGGCTGGCGTGGGTGGCCCTGCCCGACCCGCGCGAGCTGGTCACCCGGAACCCCAGGACCACGGCGCTCATCGAGCAGCGCCGCGCCGAGGCGGCCCGGACCCGCCGCGCCTTCCGGCCCCAGCAGGCCTGGGTGCCGCTGGAGCGCATCTCGCGGCGGCTGGTGGAGGCCGTGGTGGCGTCGGAGGACGCCAAGTTCTTCGGCCACGCCGGCTTCGACTGGGAGGCGCTGCAGGGCGCCGCGCGGCACGACCTCGAGCGCGGGCGCTTCGCCCGCGGCGCCTCCACCATCACCCAGCAGCTCGCCAAGAATCTCTACCTGGGCACGGAGAAGAGCCTGCTGCGCAAGGCCCGGGAGGCGCTGCTGGCGATGAAGCTGGAGCGGGCGCTCGACAAGCGGCGCATCCTGGCGCTCTACCTCAACGTGGCCGAGTGGGGCGACGGCGCCTTCGGCGTGGAGGCGGGCGCACGCCGCCACCTGGGCGTCTCGGCGGCCAGTCTCGACACGGCGCAGGCGGTGCTCCTGGCCTCCATGCTGCCGGCGCCGCGCCGGGTGGACCTCTCGCGTCCCTCGGCCTGGCTCCGCGCCCGGTCCACCCGCCTGCTGGACAGGCTTCACGCCGAGCGGCGGATCGGCGACGAGGAGCACCGGAGCGCGAGCGCGGCCCTGGCGCGCCTCCTGGCGGGGCCGGCGCCAGCCGACGATCGGGAGGAGCCGCCGGAGGAGGAGGCGACGCTTCCCGCCCCGGACTCGGCCGTCGAGGCCTCGCCGGCGGCCGACGCCGAGGCGCCACGGGCCGCGCCGGGGGAGCCGCGGACGGGCGAGCCGGAGGCCGAGCCTCCAGCGGCAGGATCCCCGGCCCAGCCGGCCGACGCCGCCTCACCGGCCGACCGTCCTGCGCCACCCGCCGAGCCCGCCGCCGATCAGGGGGGCGGCGCCACCGGCGGGCAGGAGTCCGCCGCGCCGCGCAGGCAGGGCAGTGCGCCGCCGCAGGAGTAGCCGGTCGGATCGTCGACGTAGGTGAGGCAGGCGCCCGCATCCCAGCACTGCTGGAAGGTCCCGGTGGCGCCGCTGGCGGCCGCGAGGCTGATGAACCCCCGCCCGGCGCCGTCGGCCGCGAAGCTGGCCGAGACGGTGAGCTCGTCGGTGCCTCCGCCGGCGGCCGGCTTCTGGAACAGGTACTTGAAGAGGCCGCGGCCGTCCTGGAAGCCGGAGTAGGCATAGTCGAACTGCTGGAGCGGCACCGAGCCCGGCTGAGGAGCCAGCAGCGCCAGGTGGACCGTACGCGGCTCGACGGAGCGGTCGTAGGCGACGTCCATCTCGCCGCGGGGCGTATCCGCGTCGGCCATGCCCAGCTCCCAGATGGTCTCGAAGTAGAGCGCCAGCGAGCCTCGGCCGCGGGCGGCGGTGGCGCCCACGAACCAGCCGGCCAGCACCGGGCGGAACGGCGCGGCGCCCGCCTTCTCCCGGGCCTCGAAGGCGTAGTGGTGCTCCACCGGCGCGGCCGGGTCCGCGGGCACCGCCCGCATGATGACGATCCGGATCTCCCTTCCAGGGTGCTTGTCGTCGTCGAACGGGCCCCAGATGCGGCCGTCGGGCAGCCGAGAGGTGGGCGGGTAGCGGCGCACCAGATCGACCAGCCCGATCACCCAGTCGACCGAGGCGTTGATCTCGGTGCTGGTCTTCCGCGCGGCGATCCAGGCGTCGGCGCCCCCCAGGCCGCAGTCGAGCGGCGCGGCCGCTGCAAGCCGCCCGCCGGCCAGCGCCACCGCCGCGGTCCCCGCCGGCACCTCCACCCGCAGGTCCTCCCGCGTCGGCAAGGCCTCCAGGAAGCGGACATCCTCGTTCGACCAGGTCCCGCAGCCCGCGGCGAGGGACAGCAGCGTGGCGGCCAGCCTACTCGGAGAGCGCATATTCCACCCCCAGGAGCGCGTCGGCAAAGCCGAGGCTCCGGTTCTCGTCGACGTTGTAGAAGAGCCAGGAGACCCGCAGCCGGGCCACCGCCGAGAGGCGCGGTGAGAGCCGCCACGCCGCGGCGCCGGTGAGGCCGGGCGTCACGGTGAAGAAGTACTGGGACGGCAGCTGCTCCTGCCGGTCGAAGGTGCGCCCCATCCAGATGAAGGCCACCCGGCCGCCGGCCGAGAGCGTGGCCGGGCCGAGGCGCCAGTCGTAGGTGAGCGAGGCGCCGCCGGCCACCTCGGTGGAGCGGACGCCGATGGGGTCGAGCCCGGCGAGCTTCAGGCTCCCCTTCCCGCCCCCCAGGGCCAGGTCGAACCCCCAGGCCAGGCCGTGCCCCAGGTCGTCGCGGGCCGACACCTCAAGCCCGGCCAGGGTGGCCGGCGGAAAGAGGCCGTCTCGGTTGGCGGCGTCGAAGAAGCGCTGGGCCCCCAGCCCGGCCACCAGCGACCAGCGCGCCCCTCCGAACCCCTTCTGCGGATCGCGGGCCAGCGCCACCCGGTCCATGGTGGACTCCTCCACCCGCACCGGCAGGCCCGCCACCTGGAGTGACGCCACCAGCAGCCCCTCCTCGCCGGGCAGCCGCTTCTTCACCCCGTAGCGCCCGGGCGGGAGCGAGAGGCGCCGCGCAGCGCCCGCCGGCTTGGCCACCTCGGCCACGGCCCGGCCCGCGGCGTCGAGCACCACGTAGAGCCCCTCGAGCTCCGCCGGAAAGAGCAGCCCACCGGTCGCCGGCGCGAGGTCGGTGAGCACCACGTCGCCGGCCCCGCCGAGGTCGTAGAGGAAGACCGGGTGCTGGGTTCCGCCGGCCGTGCCGGCGGTGGCCCCCACGGTGCGGCCGTAGGCGTGGGCGTAGGCCTCGGCCAGCGTCACCCGGCCGTCGCCGGAGGCGTCGGCGTCGCCCAGGAGGCCGGAGGCGAGGTGGTGGGTGAAGTAGCTGGCGCCCAGCGCGTCCGACTCCTGCGACTCCTCGTCGGCGGCCGAGGAGGCGATGAGGACCAGGCCACGCGGCCCGCCCTCGGAGGGCGCGGTCACCTGGAAGTCGGGCGCCGGGCGCAGCCCCTTGGTGCGCGCGATGGCGCCGGAGCGGCAGGCGTCGAGGAGGCCGATGCGCACGTCGGCGGGCGCGGCCTGCAGGGCCTCACGGAGCTCGACGAGCGGCAGGCCACCCGCGCCGAAGCGGAGCGCCCCGTCCTTGGCGTGGCCGGAGAAGTAGACCAGGAGCACGGTCCGCTCGCCCGCGGCCTGCGCGGCGGCGGCGCGGGCCGTTAGCTCGGCGAGGGCGCGGCGGAAGGCGCGCGCTCCCCCGGAGAGCAGCAGCGCGGCGTCCTCTCCGCGCACGCCGCCCACCCGCGTCAGGATGGCGTGGATGCGCCGGGCGTCCCGCTCGGCGTGGCGCAGCCGCTGCGTCCCCGGCCCCCCGTCCGACTCGCCGGCCACCAGGGCGAAGCGGCGCCCCTCGACCGCCCGGGCGCCGGACGGCGACGCCGCGGCGAGCGCCAGCCCGACGGCGAGCGCGGCGGCGGCGGAGCGGGTCACGGCGCGCCCCGCCCCAGCGGCAGCACCAGCACCTCGGCGGCCCCGCCCGGCGAGGCGGCCGCCGCGCCGCCCCTGGCCAGCCGGTCGAGGAGCGCCGCCCCGTCCACGGCGACGTCGTCGAAGACCACCACCAGCGCGCCGCGGCGCCCGGTCCACTCGAAGGCGCTCCCCGGCGCGGAGGCCGCCGGCCCGGAGAGGAGCAGCACGGGGCCGTCCTCGTCGAGCAGCGCGGCCGCGGCGAAGCGGCGCCCCGCCGGGGAGAGCGCCAGGCGGAGTGCGGCGCCGGGTGGGATGGCCTCGCCGGGCGCGAGGGGGCGGGCGCCGGCCCGCTCGCCCAGGTGGAGCGTGGCGGTCGAGCCGCCCTTCAGCCGCGTCAGGTCGGACTCGGGGACCAGGCCGGTGCCGTCGCGCGCCAGCCGCCCCACCAGCGGCACCGCCACGCCGAGCGCCACGGCGGCGGCCAGCGCCAGCGGCAGGGCCCGGCGCCAGGCCGGTCGAGCGGGCCGGGCCGTCAACCCGGTGGCCAGCCGCTCGGCCACCCCGGCCGCGAAGGCCTCGAAGGGGAGCTCGGCCGCCAGGGCGCGCCGCTCCGCCTCCTGCTCCCGCGCCGCGGCCTGGCAGCGGGCACAGCCGGCGAGGTGGGCGGTGGTTCGCGCCGCCAGCTCCGCCGAGAGCTCGCCGGCGGCCAGCCGCCGCAGCGTCATGCTGGAGCAGGCCACGCCGGGGCCACCCAGGGTGAGGGTCATGGCAGCTCCTCCGGCTCGGGCAGGGTGAGGCCGGGGAAGGCCTCGGCCAGGGCGCCGCGGGCGGCGGCCAGGAAGGCGCGCAGCCGCTTGCGGACCGTCGGCAGGCTGGCGCCGGTGGCCTCGGCCACCTCCGCCTGCGTCAGCTCGTCCACGAAGTAGAGCACCGCGACCTCCTGCGCCTCGTCGGGCGCGGCGCCCAGCAGGGCCCGCACCAGCTCCCGCGCGTCCGGTTCGATCCCCCGCTCGCTCCGGTCGCGGGAGAGCCGGGCGAGCTCCGCGGGCCAGGCCGCCTGGCCGGCGCGGTGGAGGTTGAGGCAGTGGTTGGTGGCGATGCGGGTGAGCCAGGTGGCCGGCGAGGCGGCGGCCCGGAAGGCCGGCAGGGCCTGGAGCGCCGCCACGAAGACGTCCTGGGTGGCGTCCCGCGCCGCCTCCGCATCGCGGAGCAGGTAGCGGCAGCGGGCCAGGACGGTGGCGGCGTGGCGGCGGTAGAGGTCCTCCAGCAGCCCGGCCGGCGGTGCGGCGGGCGAGGACGGCCCGGGGTGGCCGGACCGTCCTCCTGGGATGAGCTCGAGCCGCCCCACTCGCCCCTACGGCACGGTGATGGTGATGGGCGCCGCCTGGAACCGGCAGGCGTCGATGGTCCCGAAGGGCGCGGCCGGGTCTCCATTGAAGGTCATGGCGTGGTCCGGGGCGCCGTCCCAGCACTGGTTGAAGCCGGCGTCGAACCCGACGGTGAGGTAGCGGACGTCGGCGCGGCCCTCGCCGGCCGGGTTCCACCGGGTGCGCAGCGTCACCGACTCGTCCTTGAAGGTGTCGCTGTAGGGCGGCTGGTGGTGGAACCCGATCTGCAGGTCGCCGCCGGTGGCGTCGGCGACGAAGGCATAGGCGGCGCTCACCTTGTTCGGGGCGGCCGGGTCGCCGGGGTTCTCGTTGTTGCGGGCGTCCTGGAAGAGCACGTCGACACGCAGCGCGGTGCGGGCGTCGTAGCTCACGCTGATGGTGCCGAAGTCCTTCTGCACCTCCGCGGCCGGGTGAGCCAGGCCGGCCCACGCCTCGTCGAAGTCCACCAGGAAGGTGCCGTGGCCGCGGTGAGGCACGGCGCCCGGATAGGCGCGCCCGCTGATGACCGCCACGAAGGGCGAGCCGGCCGGGGACTTGGGCGCGCCCGAGAGCGTGTAGTCGTAGGCGTCGCCGCTCTTGGTCACCACCAGCATCCAGACGTTGAGCTCCTCGGCGCCGGCGCCGGGCCCCCAGGTGCAGGCGGTGTCGGTGCAGCTCGTGGGTTGAACGAAGTTGGTCAGCAAGGCGATGGGCGCCAGCGCCCAGAAGACGCCGCCGTTCACCAGCGTGGCGAAGACGTAGGAGGTGACCGCGAAGGGGGCCTTGCCCTGGCCGGGCGCGACGGCCGCCAGGCGACCCAGCGCACCCGCCGGCAGCGCGGCGGTGGCGTTGGGGTTGGGCGCGTCGATCTGGATGACGTCCCCGGACGGCATGGCGTCGCGGATGTCGGCCGGGGCGAGCTTCTGCCCGCAGGCGGTGACCAGCAGTGCGGCGAACAGCGCGGCGAGCTTCCTCATCGGTGACCTCGTGGTGGCGGCCGGTCCATTCCGGCCCTCACGAAGATGGACACGCTGCCCTCTCCGCGATGGAAAGGGTGTCAGCAGGAATCCCGGCCGTCGAGGGGGGCGATGTGGGACGGCGTGACGCCGATCACGCGCCGCGGCGGGCGCGGCGGGAACCAAGGCCGGTGCGCTCAGGCGGGCGCGGCGGAAAGCAGCGCCGGTGCGCTCAGGCGCCGCGGCGGGCGCGGAAGAAGGCCAGCGTGCGGGCCAGCCCCTCGTCGAGCGGGACCTCTGGGCGCCAGCCCAGCGCGGCCTGCGCGGCCGCCGGAGAGATGCAGGAGCGGCGCTGCTCGCCCAGGCGCGCCTCGGCATGCACCGCGGCGGCGCTGGACCCGGCGGCCCGCGCCAGGATGGCGTACACCCCGTTCACGTCGGTCTCCACGCCGGTGCCGACGTTGAGCGCGCCGGCGAAGCCGCGCTCCGCCGCCAGCAGGTTGGCGCGGGCCACGTCGCCCACGAAGACGTAGTCGCGAGTCTGGCCGCCGTCGCCGTAGACGGTGCAGGGTGTCCCGTCCAGGAGCCGCCCGCAGAAGATGGCCACCACGCCGGCCTCGCCGTGCGGATCCTGGCGCGGCCCGTACACGTTGGCGTAGCGGAGCGCCGCGAAGGGGATCCCGTAGCAGGCCTGGTAGACGCCCAGGTAGAGCTCGCTGGCCGCCTTGGAGGCGCCGTAGATCGAGAGCGGCCGCTGCGGGTGGCTCTCCGGCGTGGGGATGACCGGGGTGTCGCCGTAGGTGGCGCCGCCGGAGGAGGCGAAGAGCACCTGCTTCACCGAGCCGGCCTTGACCGCCCCCTGCAGCAGGTTGAGCAGGCCGCTCACGTTGACGTCGGCGTCGAGGCGCGGCTCCGCCATGGAGCGGCGCACGTCCATCTGGGCCGCGTGGTGGCAGAGCACGTCGGGGCGCTCCCGCTCCACCACCTCCGCGGCGGCGGCGCCGCGGATGTCGCAGGGGTAGAAGCGGGCGCCGGCCGGGACGTTCTCCCGCCTGCCGCTGGAGAGGTCGTCGAGCACCGCCACGTCCCAGCCGGCGGCCAGGAAGGTGTCGGCGATGGTGGAGCCGATGAACCCGGCGCCGCCGGTGATGAGGATCTTCCTGCCCATGGACGCTCCCCGGCGCGGTCAGCGCCGCTCGGCCACCTGCTCGCGGAACCAGGGAACGGTGCGGCCCATCCCCTCCTCGAAGCCCACCCTGGGCTCCCAGCCCAGCACCTGGCGCGCCCGGGTGATGTCGGGACGGCGCACCTTGGGATCGTCCTCGGGCAGCGCCCGGTGCTCGATGGCGCAGTGCGATCCGACGTGGCGCTGCACGGCGTCGGCGAAGGCCCGGATGGTCATCTCGTCCGGGTTGCCGATGTTGACCGGCTCCGTGTACTCGGAGCGCAGGAGGCGCCACATGCCCTCCACGTTGTCGTCCACGTAGCAGAAGCTGCGGGTCTGCAGGCCGTCGCCGAAGACCGTGAGCGGCTCGCCGCGCAGCGCCTGGCCCACGAAGGTGGGCACCACCCGGCCGTCGTCGAGGCGCATGCGCGGCCCGTAGGTGTTGAAGATGCGGGCGATGCGGGTCTGCACCTTGCGGTAGCGGAGGTAGGCCATGGTGATGGCCTCGGCGAAGCGCTTGGCCTCGTCGTAGACGGAGCGCGGGCCGATGGGGTTCACGTGGCCCCAGTAGCTCTCCCGCTGCGGGTGCTCCAGCGGATCGCCGTAGACCTCGCTCGTCGAGGAGAGGAGGAAGCGCGCCCCCTTGGCCTCGGCCAGCTTGATGGCGTTCTCCACGCCGATGGAGCCGACGTGCATGGTCTCGAAGGGGTGCTCGAGGTAGTCGATGGGCGAGGCCGGCGAGGCGAAGTCGAGCACCGCCGCCACCGGCCCGGTCACCGCGAGCGGCAGGCAGACGTCCTGCTCCAGGAACTCGAAGCGCGGCTCCCGGGCCAGGTGCGCCAGGTTGCGCATGGTCCCGGTGATGAGGTTGTCCACCCCCAGCACCCGCCAGCCCTCGGCCAGGAACCGGTCGGTGAGGTGGCTGCCGATGAACCCGGCCGCCCCGAGGATGACCGCCCGCTGCTCCGCCATGTCGCCCTACCCCTCGCGCCCGCGCCGCCCGAGGTCCTCGAGCGTCAGCTGTCCAGGCAGCGCCCCGCGGTACTTCTCCAGGACGAGATCGATGCCCTGCCGGATGTACTCGGCCACCGGCACCCGCGTCCGGTCGTGCAGGAGCTTGAGCCGCTCGGCCTGCTCCGGCGTGATGTAGACCGTGGTGGAGATCTTCTTGCGGGGCATGGCCGATGGTCGGGGAACGTATGTGAGCGTGGGTGTAGTGTCAAACCTGGCAGCTCTTCCTTGAGCCCCCGCCGGATGAAGGGCTAGAATCCCCCACCTTCACCGAGGTCTCCACCATGCGCCGAACCCTCCTCCTCGCCGCCGCGCTGCTCGCCGCCGCCTGCTCCTCCAGGCAGAGGCCCGGCGCGGGCGCGCCCGGCACCGAGCCGTCCTCCGCCCAGGCCGCGTCGCCGGCTGGCGTCGCCGCCCCGGGCGAGGCGCTCAGCGAGTACGACCTGAACCACGACGGCAAGCCGGACGTCTGGAAGTACGCCACCAGGGACGCCGCCGGGAAGGAGGCCGTCTCCCGCAAGGAGAAGGACCTCAACAACGACGGAAAGGTCGACGTCTGGGAGTTCTTCGCCGGCGACGGCACGATCTCGAAGCTGGTCTACGACATGGACTTCGACGGAAAGCCCGACCTGACCCTCTTCTTCGAGAAGGACCAGCTGGTGCGCAAGGAGTACGCCTTCGGCTTCGACGGCGTCCCCCACAGCTTCAGCTACTACGAGAAGACCAAGCTCCAGCGGAAGGAGCGCGACACCAACGGGGACGGCCAGATCGACTACTGGGAGTACTGGGAGGGCGGCGAGATCGACCGCATCGGCGTCGACCTCGACAGCGACGGCCAGGTGGACAGGTGGGAGTCCCGCCGCACCGCCGCCGCCGAGGCGCCGCCCCAGAGGTAGCCGCTAGAAGTAGAGCCTGACCCCGAGTGCGGCCTCCCCGGCCGCCCCCTCCCCGGCCAGCCAGCGCACGCCCGCCGTCGCCCCCAGCGCCCAGCCGGGCTCGACGAGCCACTCCAGCCCGCCCTGCAGCAGCGCGGTGGGTGCCGTGGCGCGACCGGCCACCGGCAGCCGCACGCCCAGGGCGAGCGCCAGGGTGGGCCGCCAGTGCCCCTCGTCCGGGGCCCAGCGCAGCCCGGCCTCCGGCGTGACGGCGCCGGTCGCGCCGCGGCCGGTGGACGCCGGCGCGGCCCCCAGGGTGAGCCGGGCCACGGCCTCCACCTCGCCCTCGAGCCAGCAGCCGGCGGCGAGCGTGACGGCGGCGGCCTCGGGGCCGGAGCGGGCGGCCAGGGCCGTCTCCAGCGCGAGCGAGCGGTTGGCGGTGAGGGCGGCGGCGCGGCAGGGCAGGGCCATCGAAGCGGCGGCGAGCAGCAGGACGAGGTGGTGGGGGTTGGTCATGTGGCACGGTCAGAGCAATTGGCGTGCTCACCGTGCGCCCACCCTCCTCGCTCCTGGCCCTGGCTCCCGCCGCGCTCCTCGCCTGCGCCGCCTCCCCGCTGGTCCACCCGCGCGCCGCCGAGCAGCTGCGGCGCGGCTATGACCACCTCGCCGCGCGCGACCCCGAGCGGGCCGAGGTGGCCTTCGGCCACGCGCTCGAGTTCGCCCCGGACCTCGCCGAGGGCTGGAACGGGCTGGGGGTGGTGGCCCGGTCGCGCGGCGACCAGGCGGCCGCGCGGCGGCACTTCGGGCGGGCCGTGCGGCTGGCCCCGGCCTTCGCCGAGGGGCACGCCAACCTCGGCGAGGCGCTGCTGGCCTCCGAGCGCCCCACCGAGGCGGCCGAGGCGCTGCGGGCGGCGCTGCGGCTCGACCCGGACCTGGCCGGCGCCCGGCTCAACCTGGCCCGCTCGCTGCTGCACCAGGGGCTGCTCGAGCCCGGCCGGCGCGCCGGGCGCTGGGCCGAGGCGCGCCACGAGTACCTCCACCTGCTCGAGGCCGACACCGCCAGCGCCGCGGCCCACGCGGACCTGGCCTTCATGGCCTACCTGGAGGACCGGCCCGTCGAGGCCGCCGAGGGCTACCGGCGTGCCCTGGCCCTGGCGGAGACGCCGGAGGCGCTGCTGGGGCGCTGCCTCGCGCTGGTGCGGCTGGGGCGCTGCGACGAGGGCCGCGACGCCTGCGACCGCTGCCTCGAGCTGGCGCCGGGCGCGGAGGCCTGCCGGGTGAGCCGCCAGGGCGCCGTGGCCTGCGCGGCGGCGGGCCAGTAGACGACCGCGGCCGGCCCCGCGGGTGCGGAGCCGGCCGGCGTCACCCTGAGCGCGGGTGGCGGGAGGCTACTTGATCTCCCAGGTGTCGTTGCCGGCCAGCAGCTTCTGCACGTCCACCTCGCCCCGCTTGGACTTGACGGCGTTGATCATGTCCCAGGTCAGGTCCTCGGCGGTGGGGCGCTTCACGTCCCGGAAGATGCCGATGGGCGTCGGGAAGCCCGGCTTGAGCGCCAGGTTGGCCAGCATGAAGGCGATGGTCGGGTCGTCGCGCCTGGCGTCGTGGACCAGCACGTCCTTCTCGGTCACGCCGCTCTCGCCCACCGTCACCACCTCGAGCTCCGCGCTCTGCGGGTTGAAGCGGATGCCCTTCCTGTTGTCCTTGCCGAAGAGGAGCGGCTTGCCGTGCTCCATGCGGAGCAGGGCGTCGGCCTTGACCGACTTCTCGGTGATGGCGGTGTAGGCGCCGTCGTTGAAGACCGGGCAGTTCTGGTAGACCTCGAGGAAGCAGCTGCCCTTGTGGTCGGCCGCGGCCTTGATGACCACGCCCATGTGCACGCCCTCCACGTCGATGGAGCGGGCCACGAAGGTGGCCCCGGCGCCGATGGCCAGCGCCGGCGGGTTGAAGGGCGCGTCGGGCGAGCCCTGCGGCATCGACTTGGTCTTCTTGCCGAGCTCGGAGGTCGGCGAGGTCTGGCCCTTGGTCAGGCCGTAGATGCGGTTGTTGAACATCAGGAGCTTGAGGTCGATGTTGCGCCGCATGGCGTGGATGAAGTGGTTGCCGCCGATGGCGAGGGCGTCGCCGTCACCGGTGACGATCCAGACCATCAGCTCGGGGCGCGACACCTTGAGCCCGGAGGCGAAGGAGGGCGCGCGGCCGTGCAGCGTGTGCATCCCGTAGTTGTTCATGTAGTACGGGAAGCGCGACGAGCAGCCGATGCCGGAGATGAAGACGATGTCCTCGCGCTTCTTGCCGACGGAGGGCAGCGTCTTCTGCACCTGGTTGATGATGGAGAAGTCGCCGCAGCCCGGGCACCAGCGCGGGTCCACGCCCGACTCGAAGTCCTTCTTGGTGTAGACCGGCAGGGCCATGTTCTCGGTAGGCATCTGTGTGTGTCCTTTCCGACGTCCTTAGAGGACCTCGAGCACCTTGCCGGCGAGCTCGGCGATCATGATGGGCTTGCCGTTGATCCGGTTGAACTGGAGCGGGTCGACGCCGGGGAACATGGCGCGAAGGTAGAGGGCGAGCTGGCCGTTGTTGACCTCGGGCACGAAGATCTTCTTGAAGCCCTTCATCACGGCGGCCAGGTTCCTGGGCAGCGGGTTGAGCCAGCGCAGGTGGACGTGGGAGACCGCCTTGCCCTGGGCCTGCAGCTTCTCGGTGGCGCCGCGCACCGAGCCGAAGGTGCCGCCCCAGGAGAGCAGCAGCACCTCGCCGCTGGCCTTGCCGAAGACCTCGACGTCCGGGACGTCCTCCACCACGTTGGCGATCTTCTGCGCCCGGGTGAGGACCATCTTCTCGTGGTTCATGCCGTCGTAGGACACCATGCCCGACATGGAGTCCTTCTCCAGGCCGCCGATGCGGTGCTCCAGGCCCGGCGTGCCCGGGACGGCCCAGGGACGGATGAGCTTGGCGTCGCGCAGGTACGGCATGTA
This sequence comes from Anaeromyxobacter sp., assembly GCA_031396105.1. Lineage (GTDB taxonomy): Bacteria > Myxococcota > Myxococcia > Myxococcales > Anaeromyxobacteraceae > JADKCZ01. Next base: position 9,974 of record JANNKC010000240.1, on the reverse strand, counting down.
GGTGCCGTTGTAGTTGGGGCCGGTCTGGTACTTCACGTCGAGCTTGGGCAGCTCGGAGGTGGCGGGGATCTTGAACGGCTCGGAGCCGTTGCCCAGGTAGCCGTCGGTGAGCAGCAGCACCGGGGTCATCCACTTGACCGCGATGCGCATGGCCTCCATGGCCGCCCAGAAGCAGTCGGCCGGGCTCTGCGCCGCGATGACCGGCATGGGCGCCTCGCCGTGGCGGCCGAAGAGCGCCATCAGGAGGTCGGACTGCTCGGTCTTGGTGGGCATGCCGGTGGACGGGCCACCGCGCTGCACGTTGACCACCACCAGCGGCAGCTCGGCGATGACCGCCAGGCCCATCATCTCGGACTTGAGCGCCAGGCCCGGGCCGGAGGTGGTGGTGCAGGCCAGCGCGCCGCCGAAGGCCGCGCCGATGGCGGAGCCGATGCCGGCGATCTCGTCCTCGGCCTGGAAGGTGACCACGCCGTGGGCCTTGAAGTTGGCCATCTCCTGCAGGATCTCGGTGGCCGGCGTGATGGGGTACGAGCCGAGGAAGACCTGCTTGCCGGTCAGCTTGGCCATGGTGGCGAAGCCGAGCGCCACGGCGTAGTTGCCGGTGACGGTGCGGTAGGTGCCCGGGGTCAGCTGGGAGGGGGGCACGAAGTAGCGCCCCAGGCCGAGCTCGGCGGTCTCGCCGAAGGCGTATCCCGCCTTGAAGACCTTCTGGTTGGCCTCGATGAACTGGGGCTTCTTGCCGAACTTCACCGCGATGGCGTCGAGCTGCTGCTCCATGGGCCGGCTGTAGAGCCAGTACATCATGCCCAGGGCGAAGTAGTTGCGGCAGCGCGCCGTCTCCTTGGAGGAGAGGCCCGAGCCCTCCAGCGCCACGTCGGTCAGCTTCGACATGTCGACGGCCACGACCTTGTAGGTCTGCTTGAGCGTCGCGTCGTCCAGCGGGTTGGACTTGTACTGCGCCTTCTCCAGGTTGCCCTCGGTGAAGGCGCCGGAGTTGACGATGAGCATCCCGCCGTGGCGCAGGTCGGCCAGGTTGGTCTTGAGCGCGGCCGGGTTCATGGCCACCAGCACGTCCGGGGCGTCGCCCGGGGTGTGGATCTCCTTCGACCCGAAGTTCACCTGGTAGCCGGAGACGCCGGCCAGGGAGCCGGCCGGGGCGCGGATCTCGGCGGGGTAGTCGGGGAAGGTGGCGAGGTCGGCGCCAGCGAGCGCGTTCGCCTTGGTGAACTCGGTGCCGGTGAGCTGCATCCCGTCGCCGGAGTCACCCACGAACCTGATGGTGACCGTCTCGACCTGCTGGACTGGCTTGGTCATGTGGCCCTGCGTCTCCTTGAAGAGGGGGAGCCCAGATACAAAAAAGGGCTCCCTGTATGCCGGATCCCCGACCCGAAGTCAACGAACGGCCGTGCGCAAACCAGCGTAACGACAGGCTAATTCTGGACCTCACCCGTCCGGTTTCCGGCCGGAGGCCCCGCGAGGGGGGGCAAACCGGGAGGTTCCAGATGGTTACGCGGTGCGGCGAGCCGCGCCGGGGGGCGGTCAGGCAGGCGGAAAGATTTTTCCGGGGTTGAGCAGCCCGAGCGGATCGAAGACCGCCTTGAGGCGCCGCTGCAGGGCGATGGCCTCCGGCCCCTGCTCGTACTCGAGGAAGTCGCGCTTGGAGAGCCCCACCCCGTGCTCGCCCGTGATGGTGCCGCCGAGGTCCACCGCGGCCCGGAGGATGGCCGCCACCGCCTCGTCCACCCGGGGCCGCTCGTCGGGCCGGTCGTAGAGCACGTTGCAGTGGAGGTTGCCGTCGCCGGCGTGCCCATAGGTGGCCACCGCGAGGCCGACCCGGCGGCCGATGGCCTTGGCCTCGGCGACCATGGCCGGGATGGCCGAGCGCGGCACGGCGATGTCCTCGGAGAGCTTGAGCGGGTGGACCTTCTTCAGGTTGACCGAGAGCCAGCGGCGCAGCTCCCAGATCTCGCGCCGCTGCGCCTCGTTCTGGGCCACCACCACCTCCCCCTGGGCCTCCCGGCCGCACAGCTCCGCCACCCGCACCATCTCGGCGAAGACCTGCTCCTCGTCGTGGCCGTCGGTCTCGACGAGCAGCATGGCCCCCGCCCCCGGCGGGAAGCGCCCCGGCGCGGTGCGGGCGATGGCGGTGAGCGAGACGTCGTCCATGAGCTCGAGGCAGCGCGGGATGACGCCCTGGGCCAGCACCCGCGAGACGGCCCGCGCCGCGTCGTCCACCGAGCCGAAGACCACCAGCGCCGTGGCCACGTGGCGCGGGCGCGGCAGGAGCTTCAAGGTCACCTCGGTGACGATGCCCAGCGTCCCCTCGCTGCCCACCATGAGGGCGGTCAGGTCGTACCCGGCCACCCCCTTGATGGTGCGCTTGCCCAGCCGGAGGATCTCGCCGGTGGGGATGACCACGGTGAGGCCGAGCACGTACTCCCGCGTCACCCCGTACTTGAGCGCGCGCGGCCCGCCGGCGTTCTCCGCCACGTTGCCGCCGATGGTGCAGAGCTCCAGCGAGTTGGGGTCGGGCGGGTAGAAGAGGCCGAGCGCCTCCACCTCGGCCTGCAGCTTCCCGGTGATGACGCCGGGCTGCACCCGCGCGGTGAGGTCCTCCGGCCGGATCTCGATGATCCGGTCCATCCGCTCGGTGGAGACGGCGATGCCGCCCTCCAGCGCCAGCACCCCACCCGACTTGCCGGTCCTCGCCGCCACCGGCACCACCGCCACCCGGTGGCGGGTGGCCACCTCGAAGACGGTCCGCACCTCCTCGGCCGACTCGACCAGCACCACCACGTCGGGCGGGTAGGTCCCCAGGTCGGACTCGTCGCGGCCGTAGGCCTCCAGCCTCTCGGCGTCGCCGGTGACGAGCCGCCCCGCCGGGAAGCGGGTCGCGAGCTCGGCCAGGGCGGCGGCGCGCGACGCGCTCACCCGAAGACCTCCAGGTTGGCGCCGGTGATGGCGGCCGGGGCGTCGAGGGCCGCGAACACCACCACCCGGGCCACGTCCTCCGCCGTCATGGCGGGCTGGAAGGTGGTCTGGCGCAGCATGGCCGTGTCGGTGCTGCCGGGCGACACCGACACCGCCTGCACGCCGTGGGGGCGCAGCTCCTCGGCCAGGCTCTTCGTCAAGCCCACCAGCCCCCACTTCGAGGCGTTGTAGGCGCTGGCCCGCGGCGTGCCCAGCGTGGCCGAGATGGAGGCCACCGAGACCAGGCGCCCCCGCCGGCGCGCCTTCATGCTCGGCACCACGGCGCGGGCGCACAGGAAGGCGCCCGTCAGGTTCACCTCCAGGCACTGGCGCCAGCGGGCCGGGTCGAGCGCGTCCACCTCGCCGAGCACCAGCAGGCCGGCGCCGTTGACCAGCAGGTCGCAGGGGCCGAGCCGGGCCTCATGGGCGGCCACCAGCCTCGCCACGTCGGCCTCGCGCGAGACGTCGCCCGCCACCGCCAGCGCCGCGCCGCCCGAGGCCACCACCCGCGCCAGCTCGGCCTCGGTGCGGGCGAAGACCGTCACCTCGAGGCCGCGCGCCGTGAGCGCCCGGGCCACGGCCTCGCCGATGCCGCGGCCGCCGCCGGTCACGATGGCGGTGGCCAGGTTCACCGCCGCGCTCATGCGCGCCTCCCCCGCCGGCCGGCGGGCCGCCCGCCGGCGCGGCTCACCGCGGCCAGGACGCGGCGCTGCAGCGCACCGTCCTCCTCCAGCACGCCGCCGAAGCACTGCGCGTGGGCGCGGGCGCGGGCCCGCTTCTCGCCGCGCACCGAGAGGCACATCTGCTCGGCCTCCAGGACGCAGGCCGCGCCCCGCGCGCCCAGGTGCGTCATGAGCGCCTCCACCACCTGGCGCGCCAGGTCCTCCTGCAGCACCAGCCGGTGGGCCAGGGCGTCCACCAGGCGGGCCAGCTGCCCGAACCCGACCACCCGCCCGCCGGGCACGTAGGCCACGTGGGCCAGGCCGCGCGACGGCAGCAGGTGGTGCGGGCAGACCGAGTGGAAGTCGATGCCGGTCACGGCCACCAGCTCGCGCCCGGCGGACGGCATGGTCTCGCCGAGCAGCGAGGCGGCGTCCCGGCCATAGCCGTCGAGGAGGTCGCGCCGCCAGGCCTCGGCCACCCGGGCCGGCGTGCCGCGCAGGTCGGCGCCGCGGCGCACCGCCGGCGGCAGGTCCAGGGCGTCGAGGAAGGCCTTCACCGCCCGCGCCAGGGCGGCGGCCGATGGGCGCTGCCGGGTGGGCCCCTTAGGCGCGGCCACCCGGCCCCCGGTAGGTGACGCAGGAGTCGGGGATCTCGTAGAGCCGCACCTCGACCAGGCCGGGCAGGGCGCCCTCCAGCATCTCCCAGATCCAGCGGGCGATGTTCTCGGCGGTGGGGTTGTCCAGCACGTCGTTCAGGTTGCGGTGGTCCACCGCCGCCAGCACCCGCTCCCCCACCAGCTGCTTGACGACCCCGAAGTCGGCGATCATGCCGCTCCGCGGGTCCACCTCGCCCTCGACCGTCACGAAGAACTTGTAGTTGTGGCCGTGCATGCGGAAGCAGGGCCCCTGGTAGCGCGGCAGGCGGTGGGCGGCCGCGAAGTAGAACTCCACGTCGAGGCGCATGCGCCGACGGTCGGTGTAGTCGATGGTCGCCATGTGGGTGGGTTATAGCTCGACGAAGACCTCGGCCGCCCTGGAAGCGCTGCGCCCCGCCGGGGCCCGCGGCGCGGGTCCGTGGCGGGGCGCGGAGCCCTCGAGGTGGCGCGGAGCTCAGCCGCTGGAGGTCGAGCCCGGGTTCTGCTGGGCCGCGGCGGCGGCCTTGGCGGCCTCGTGGGCCACCGCCGAGGCGTTGAGGGCGTTCTTGAGCACCTGGCTCGGGCGGAAGGTGAGGACGCGGCGGGCGGAGATCTCGATCTCCTCGCCGGTCTGCGGGTTGCGGCCGACGCGGGACTTCTTGTCGCGCACGATGAAGTTGCCGAAGCCGCTGATCTTGATCTTCTCGCCCGCCTCGAGGGTCTCCTTGATGGTGTCGAAGACCATCTCCACGATCTCGGCGGCCTCCTTCTTGGAGAAGCCCACCTTCTCGTAGACGCTCTCGATGATGTCGGCCTTGGTCACGTTGGCTCCCCGTCCCGGCTTTGGCTTCTCCAGCGATGCGATCGAGCTAAGCTCCCGAAATCGGTAGCCGATTCCCCGCCCGGTGTCAATTCGACGCCGGCTTTCGATCGGCCGGTCCGAGCCGCTCCAGCTCGGCCTTGGCCCGCTCCCGGGCCTCCCGGCTCGCCGCCGCGGCCTCGTCGAGCGCGGCACCCGCCTCGCCCGGCGACGGCTGGGAGACCAGCGCGCCCTCTCCGGCCCGCCGCCCCACCCCGGCCGCCAGGGCCAGCACCAGGATCGAGATGATCATGGCCCCCAGCGCCGCCGCCAGCCCGGCCACCGCCGCGCCGCGCCCGCCACCGGCACGCAGCGCCCGCACGGCCAGGACCGCGGCCGCCAGCCCGACCGCCAGGCCCAAGGGGGCGGCGGCGGGGTTCCAGGAGGAGGCCAGGGCCGCCAGGCCGAAGCCCAGGGCCGCCCAGGCCAGTCGCGGACGCGGGGCCACGGCTATCCTCGCAGCTCGGCGCCGAGCCGCTGCGCCAGCCGGACCACGATGCGCTGGTGGGCCGCCTCGGCCTCCACGTCGGTGAGCGTGCGATCGGCGGCGCGGTAGCGGATGGCCAGGGCCAGGTTCTTCTTGCCGGCCGGGATGGGCGCGCCGCGGTAGACGTCGAAGAGCGTGGCCTCCTCGACCAGCGGCTCCTGGCGCACCAGCGAGAGGACCGCCTCGGCGGCCACCGCGTCGTCCACCACCACCGCCAGGTCTCGCAGCACCGCGGGCAGGCTGGGGATGTGGCGGTAACGGGGCGCCGGGCTGCCGGCGCGCCCCAGCGCCTCGACGGAGAGCTCGAAGGCCAGCACGCCGCGCGGCACGTCGAAGGCCTTGGCCACGCGCGGGTGGAGCTCCCCCACCCAGCCGAGCGGCGCGCCGTCGGCCGCGCACACCCGGGCGGCCACGCGGGGGTGGAGCCAGGGCTCGCCGCCCACCTCCCAGCGCGCGCCGGGGGCGCCGAGCGCCTCCAGCAGCGCCGTCACGGCCGCCTTGGCGTCGTGGAAGTCGACCGCCTCGGCCGGCGCCGTCCAGCCCAGCGGGGCGCGGCGCCCCAGCAGCAGGCCGGCCACGCGCAGCGCCTCGTCGGCGGGGGCGTCGCCCGGCGCGCCGGCGGCCACCGGACGGTAGACGCGAGCCAGCTCGTAGAGCCGCACGTCGTCCACGTGCTGGGCCCGGTTGCGGGCCGCGTTCCTGAGGAGCGAAGGCACCAGGCTGGTGCGCATGAGCGCCAGGTCGGCGCTGATGGGGTTCCTGAGGGAGATGCCCAGGGCGCGTCCCGTGCCGTCGCCCACCGCCACGTGGTCGCGCAGCGGAGCCAGGTCCTGCTCGGCCACGAAGCTGAAGTTGACCGCCTCGCTGAAGCCGGAGGCCTCCAGGGCCTCGCGCAGCCGGGCCACCACCCGAGCCTCCGGCGCCTCGAGCGGCGTGCCCACCGCGCCGGGGGGCAGCGTCTCCGGGATGGCGTCGTAGCCGCGGGTCCTGACCAGCTCCTCGACGAGGTCCTCCTCGATGGAGACGTCCACCCGCCAGCTCGGCACGGCGAAGGTGGCGCCCTCCCCGTCCGCCTCCACCTCGCGGAAGCCCAGGCCGAGGAGGACGCGGCGAGCCTCCTCCCGGGACACGTCCAGGCCGAGCAGCTCGGCCGGCCGGCGCCAGCGGAGCCGGACGCGCCCCTCGGGGGCCGGCAGCGCCTGGCAGTCCACCACGCCGGGGCGGACCGTGCCGCCGGCCAGCTCGGCGATGAGGGCGGCGCAGCGGTCCAGCGCCGGGATGACCATGCCGGGATCGGCGCCGCGCTCGAAGCGGTAGGAGGCCTCGCTCTTCAGCCCGTGGCGCCGCGAGGTGCGGCGGATGCCGCCGGGGTCGAACCAGGCCGACTCCAGCAGCACGCGGGAGGTGCCGGCGGAGATCTCGGAGTCGCCGCCGCCCATGACGCCGGCCAGGGCGCTGCCGCGCTCGAGGTCGGCGATGAGGAGGTCGGCCGGCTCGAGCGCCCGCTCCTTGCCGTCCAGCGTGGTGAGCCGCTCGCCCGGGCGGGCCGTGCGAACCACGATCTGGGCGCCCGCCACCCTGTCGAGGTCGAAGGCGTGCAGCGGGTGGCCCAGCTCGAGCAGCACGAAGTTGGTGGCGTCCACCACGTTGGAGATGGAGCGGACGCCGCAGGCCTCCAGCCGCCGGCTCAGCCAGGCGGGGGACGGGCCGATGGTGACGCCCTCGATGACCCGGGCGGCGTAGCGGGCGCAGCGGTCCGGCGCCTCGATGCGCACCTTCACGGCGTCGGCGGCGGGGGCGCCCGCCTCCTTCACGGCGGCGGCGGGCGGCCGCACCGGCTGGCCGAGCAGCGCCGCCACCTCGCGGGCGATGCCGAGGTGCGAGAGGCAGTCGGGCCGGTTGGGCGTGACGTTGACCTCGAGGAGCACGTCCTCGAGGCCGAGCGCCTCGGCGACGGGCGTGCCCGGCTTCACCGTGGCCGGGAGGATGAGCAGGCCGCTGGCGTCCTCGGCCAGGCCGAGCTCGCGCGCCGAGCAGAGCATCCCGGAGGACTCCACCCCGCGCAGCGTGGCCTTCTCGATCCGGGTGCCGCCCGGCAGCGTGGTGCCCACCGTGGCCAGCGGGACCAGGTCGCCCACCTGGAAGTTCCTGGCGCCGCAGACGATCTGGAGCGGCTGGCCGTCGCCGCGGTCCACCGTGGTGACCGAGAGCTTCTCGGCGCCGGGGTGCTTCCCGGAGGTGAGGACGCGCGCCGCCACCACCCCGCCCAGCCCCTGGCCGGTCCGCTCGATGGCCTCGACCTCCAGCCCCACCGCGGTGAGGCGGCGCGCCAGCTCCTCGGGCGACGGCAGGTCGACGTACCGCGACAGCCACTTCAGGGAGATCCGCATGGCTAGAACTGCTCGAGGAAGCGCAGGTCGTTGTCGAAGAAGAGCCGGAGGTCGTCGATGCCGTACTTCAGCATGGCCATGCGCTCCACGCCCATGCCGAAGGCGAACCCGGTGAACCGCGTGGCGTCGATGCCGCCGTTCTCCAGCACCTTGGGGTGCACCATGCCGGCGCCCAGCACCTCGAGCCAGCCGGTCTCCTTGCAGGTGCCGCAGCGCTTGCCGTCCTTCCTGCCGCCGCCGCCGCAGATGGAGCAGGACACGTCCACCTCGGCGCCCGGCTCGACGAACGGGAAGTAGCTGGGGCGGAAGCGGGTCCTGGTGCCCGGCCCGAAGTAGGCGCGGGCGAAGGCGGCCAGGGTGCCCTTGAGGTCCGCGAAGGTGATGCGCCGGTCCAGGCACAGCCCCTCGACCTGGTGGAACATGGGCGAGTGGGTCTGGTCGTAGTCGGACCGGTAGACGCGCCCCGGGCAGATGATGCGGATGGGCGGCGCGCCGAGCCGCTTCATGGCGCGGATCTGCACCGGCGAGGTGTGGGTGCGCAGCAGGACGCTCCCGGCGGCCCGCCCGTCCCGCAGCGTGGACGGGTCCACGTAGAAGGTGTCCTGCATGTCGCGGGCGGGGTGGTCCGCCGGGATGTTGAGCGCCTCGAAGTTGTACCAGTCGAGCTCGATCTCCGGCCCGCTGGCCACCTCGTAGCCGAGGCGCGCGAAGATGCCGGTGATCTCCTCGGTGGCCCGCGTCAGCGGGTGACGGTGGCCGCGCGGCAGCGGGCGGCGCCCGGCCAGCGTCACGTCGATGGGCGGGCCCGCCAGCTCGGCCTCGAGGGCCGCCTCGGCCAGCGTGGCCTTGCGGGCGGAGAGGAGCCCCTCCACCTCGTCGCGGACGCGGTTGGCCACCTCGCCGACCCGCGGGCGCTCCCCGGCCGGCAGGGCGCCCATGCCGCGCAGGACCGCGGAGAGCTCCCCCTTCTTGCCGAGGAAGCGGACGCGCAGGTCCTCGAGGAGCCGCTCGTCGCCGGCGGCGGCGCACGCCTGGCGCGCCCCGGCGGCGAGCGCCTCGAGCTGTCCCAGCAGGTCGGCCACGCGCGCCTCCTAGGCGCGGGCGGCCTTGACCACGGAGGCGAAGTCGCCCGGGGCGGACAGCGCCAGCTCGGCCAGCACCTTGCGGTCCAGCACCACGCCGGCCGTCTTCAGGCCGGCCACCAGCTTCGAGTAGGTCGTGCCGTTGAGCCGGGCCGCCGCGTTGATGCGGACGATCCAGAGGGCGCGGAAGTCGCGCCGCTTCTGGCGGCGATCGCGGGTGGCGTAGTCGAGGGCGCGCTCCACCGCCTGGTTGGCGCGGCGGTAGCAGTTCTTGCGGCGCCCGCGGAAGCCCTTGGCGAGCTTGAGGACGCGGTTACGGCGGCGGCGGGCCTTGAAACCCCTCTTGACGCGCATCTGGTGCTCCTATTCGCCGGCGGGAGGCGGCCTCGTGGCCGCGCTTGGTGGGTCCCCGCCTGGCAGCTGTGGTGTGACGACCCGTTACTCCTAGCGGGAGTAAGGGAAGCACTCCTTGATCTTCTTGGCGTCCGAGCCGTCCAGGTGGCTGGTGCCACGGAGGCCGACCTTCTGCTTGTGGCTCTTGCCGAAGGTGGCCAGGTGGCGAACGCCGGCGCGGCGGAACTTCACCGCGCCGCTCTTCTTCACCTGGAAGCGCTTCTTGGCGCCGCTGTTGGTCTTGAGCTTGGGCATCTTCTCTCTCGCTTCACGTGCTGCGTGGTTCGGCCGCGCCAGGCGCGGCGGGTGCTTCGGGCTACGGGGCGGCCGGCGGCTCGCCGCCGGAGGGGGCCTCGGGCGCGGGGACCTCGGGCGCGGGCGCGGGCGCGGGTTTGAACATTATTAAGATTTTATGGTAAGGGTTACGTTTTCTCCTGCTTCAAGAGCAGAGGAAATCTTTTGATAAAGATTTTTATATGCTGCCTGGCTGCCAATA
>JANNKC010000231.1:0-8469 GCA_031396105.1 Anaeromyxobacter sp. | reverse complement strand
CACGCTCGAAACATTGCGCCGGGAGCGCCAGGCCATGGCCGCTGGCCAGGAGCCCTCGGACGGACCCAGCGCGGTGGCGCGGCGCATCGCCGCCCGGCTGCCCGGCGCGGAGGTGATGGCCCGCCCGGCCCCCGCGGTGGTCGCCGCGACCTCGAGGTCGACCACGCCCCGGACCTCGCCGGCCTGCGTCCCGCGCACTGCCGTGGCGGTGCTCGAGGCCACCCCCGCGCCCCAGCCCGTGCCCGCGGCCCAGGCCGGTGGGGCGCTCGAGGACGCCATCCGGCTCGAGGTGCGGGGCGCCCTGCGCGGCCTCTCCACCGAGGAGCTGGTGCGCGTCACCGACGCGCCGCGGGCGCGGGTCGAGGCCGCCCTCGAGGTGCTTGCCGTGCGCGGCGCGGTGGCGCTGCGCAACACCCGCTGGTGGATGACCTAGGGGACCGATGGAGACTCTCCGCTACAGCGTGAAGCGCCTGGCCGAGATCATCGGCGCCACGCCCCGCCAGGTCGAGGGGGCGCTCGGCAAGCGCGACGCCTACGGCCCGGAGGTGCTGCCGGAGCTGCGCCAGAAGCTGAAGCGCTTCCCCAAGCCGGTGGCCGGGCCGCGCGTCCAGCTCTTCCTCAACTTCAAGGGCGGCACCGGCAAGACCTCGCTCAGCTCCTCCTACGCCTACCGGCTGGCCGAACGCGGCTACCGCGTGCTGGTGGTGGACCTGGACTCGCAGGGGCACGCCAGCAAGTGCCTGGGCCACCAGGGCGGCGACGCCTCCCGCACCCTCTTCGACGTGCTGGTGCGCAAGACGCCCATCGGCGAGGTGACGGTGCCGAGCCGCATGCCCAACCTCTCGCTGGTGCCGGCCAACCTGGCCATGTCCACCATCGACCTCTCGCTCATGCCCATGGCCGGGCGCGAGTTCCGGCTCAAGAAGGCGCTCGACGAGGTGCTGCCCGCCTACGACTACGTGGTGCTGGACGCGCCGCCGTCGTTCGGGCTGCTCAACCTGAACGCCCTCATGGCGGCCAACGACCTCATCATCCCGGTGCTGGCCGACTTCCTCTCCTACGACGGCCTCAGGCTCCTCTTCGAGACGGTGCAGGGGCTGGAGACCGACCTGGGCCACCAGCTGGAGCACATCTTCATCGTGGTGAACGCCTACAACCAGACCTTCAAGATCGCCCGGGAGGCGCTGGAGGCGCTGAAGACGCACTACGCCGACTACCTGCTGAAGAGCGTGGTGCGCCAGTGCACCAAGTTCGCCCAGGCGTCGAGCGAAGGGTGCCCCATCTTCGGGTACGACCCGGAGTCGAAGGGGGCCAACGACATCGAGGCGATGCAGACCGAGGTCCTCGGCCGCATCGCGGCGGGAGCGTGACCATGCGCAAGGCCTTCGACGCCAACGTCCCCAAGCTGAAGCCCCGCCTCAGGAGCGCGCTCCCGTCCGCCACGCTCTCGCTCGAGGAGGCGGTGGAGGAGGCGCCGGAGGCGGTGCGCGTCCCCTTCGCCTCGCCCCGCGCCGAGCCGCACGCCAGCGCGCCCGCCCTGGTGGCGGCGGTCCAGGCGGCGGCGGTGGCGTCCGGGGCGACCGTCGCGGCGCCAGCGTCGGGCTCGCTCCCGTCCGGTCGCCCCGAGCGGAGGGACCGCGAAGCGGGCCCTGAGTCGAGGGGGCGACGGCCCTGAGTCGAGGGAGTCCTCCGTCTCCTCCAAGGTCACGGCCGGGCTGGCGGCCGCGCCCGCCACGCTGGCGGCCGACGACGTGGGCGTCCGCCGCGCCCGGCTCGACAAGATCAAGGCGCGCGTCGCCGAGGCGGCCCGCCCCGCGGTGCGGCTGGACCCGGCGCCGACCGACCCGGCCCGCGCGGCCGAGCGGGTGCTGGGGCTGGCCCGCGACCTCGAGCAGGAGCTGGCCCGCGCCCGCGAGCGCGAGGAGGCGCTGCGCGCCGACCTCGAGGCCGCCCGCGGCGAGACCGGCCGGGCCGCCGAGGAGGCGCGCGCCGCCGGCGAGCAGCTGGGCGCCGCCGAGTCCGAGCTCGCGCAGAAGCGGGGCGTGCTCTCCGACCTGCTGGCCGAGCTCGAGGGGCTCGAGGCGGAGCGGGACGAGGCGCTGCGCCGCGCCCAGGCCGTGTCGGCCCTGGACGAGGAGCGGGCCAGGCTGCTGGAGGACGTGTCCCGCCGCGCCGACGACGAGGCGCAGCGGCGCGGCGACGCCGAGGGCGAGGTGCTGCGGCTGACCGAGGCGCTGCGCGACGCCTCCACCGACGGGGCGCGGCTCCGTGCGGCGCTGGCCGAGCTCTCGCGCGAGCGGGACACGCTGGCCGGAGAGCTCCAGGGCCTGAGACGCGACCGCACCGAGCTCGACGCAGCCAAGCGGGCGCTGGAGCAGGTCCACACGGCGCTCTCGCAGGCGCGGGCGCGGCTCGGTTAGCGTCGCCTGCGCCGCGGGTCCAGCCGCAAAGTCCCAGCAATTCCAGCCTGCGCGCCGCCGCGCACCCTCGGGTGTCCCGCAGCCAAGGGCTTTCGCGCGCCCCTTTGGACTCCTACCATAGGTCCTGGAGCTTCAAGCGGGAGGGGTGACGGGGTGGCCAGCCGGCCGCCCCGTCTGTTTCTGCGCGGAGCTCCGGGCGAACGGCGGTCTTCCCGCCCGCTCAGGCCGCCGGCCCGCCGCCCTTCATCCGCTCCAGCGCCTCGAAGGCCGCGTACTTGTAGGCTTCGCCCAGCGTCGGGTAGTTGAAGACCGCCTCGGCGAAGTAGCGCAGGTCGCCGCCCAGCGCCATGACGGCGTGGCCGAGGTGCACCAGCTCCGACGCGTGCGGCCCGATGCAGTGCACGCCCAGGATCCTGCCGTCGCCGCGCGCCGCCAGGATCTTGAGGAAGCCCACCGCCTCGCCGATCAGGTTGGCGCGCGCGTTGGCCTGGAGGCTGGCCTTGCCGGCCACGTAGGGGACGAACTTGGCGGAGAGCGACTCCTCCGACTCGCCCACGCAGGAGACCTCGGGGATGGTGTAGATGCCCACCGGCAGCAGCTCGGCCAGCCTGGAGCGGACGCCGCCGCAGGCGTGCAGCATGGCCACGCGCCCCTGCTCCATGGAGGCGGACGCCAGCCCGGGGAAGCCCACCAGGTCGCCGGCCGCGTACACGTGCGGCACCTTGGTCTGGTAGTGCTCGTTCACCTCGAGGATGCCCTTCTCGGTGGCCGCCAGGCCGGCCGCCTCGAGGTTGAGCGCCTCCACGTTGCCGACGCGCCCGCCGGCCACCAGCACCTTCTCGGCCACGATGCGCGAGCCGGTGGAGAGGGTGACCAGCACGTCGCGCTCGGCCGGCTCGAGCTTGGTGGCGCGCAGCCGCTGGTGCAGCTCGATGCCCATCTCCACGAAGCACTCCTGCATGGCGATGGAGAGCTCGGCGTCGAGCCAGGGCAGCAGCCGGTCCTTGGAGTCCACCACGTGCACGTGGACGCCCAGCGCCGCGAAGATGGAGGCGTACTCGCAGCCGGCCACGCCGCCCCCCAGGATGGCCAGCGAGCGGGGCACCCGGTCGAGCATGAGGATGGAGTCGGAGTCGTAGACCCGCACGTGGTCGAAGGTGTACTGGGGCGGGTGGAAGGGGCGGGTGCCGGTGGCCAGCAGCACCACCTCGGCGCCGATCTCCTGCATGCCGATGCCGCCCTGCGTGGTGAGCCGGAGGGTGTGCGGGTCCACGAAGCTGGCCTTGCCGCGGATGTACTCGACGCCGGCGCGGGAGAGCCCGTCGCGGATGCGGCTGTGCTCACGCGCCGTCACCAGGCCGCGCCGGCCCATGAGCTCGGGCACCGTGACCTTGTCGGCCACCTTGAGCTCCATGCCGTGCACGTCGCGGCTGCGGGCCTGGCGCATGGCCAGGGCCGTCTCGCGGAGCGCCTTGGAGGGGATGGTGCCGGTGTTGGCGCAGGCGCCGCCGGGCACCGCCTCCTTCTCCACCAGCGCGACCTTCTTGCCGAGGGCGGCGGCCTGCAGGGCGCCGTTCTCGCCCGCCGGCCCCGACCCGACGACCACCACGTCGTAGCGGAGCATATGGGCCGCTCATAGCGCGTTTCCGGCCCTTTGGGCATAATCCTCCGCCCCGTGCACGCCCCCCCCATGAACCCCGTCCTGGGCCTGCTGCAGCAGAACCTCATGGTCGCCCTCGACGCGCGCAAGGCCCAGCTGCGCGCCGCCGGGACGCGGCTCTTCGACCTCGGCCTGGGCGATCCCAGGGAGCCCACGCCCCCATTCCTGCGAGAGGCCCTGCGCGCCGCCGTGCCGGAGGTCTCGCAGTACCCCAGCGCCCTGGGCACGCCGGCGCTGCGGCAGGCCGCGGCCGGCTACCTCGGCCGCCGCTTCGGCGTGACCGTCGACCCCGAGCGGCAGGTGCTGCCGGCCACCGGCGCCAAGGAGACCATCTTCCACCTGCCCTTCGCCTTCTGCGGCGCCGCCGGCGCCGGCGCTGCGAGCAAGGTGGCCCGCCGCGCGGTGGTCATGCCGGATCCGGGCTACCCGACCTACGAGGTGGGCGCCCGCTTCGCGGGCCTGGAGCCGGTCAAGGTGGCCCTGACCCCCCGGAACCGCTTCCTGGTGGAGCCGGAGGAGGTGGGCGAGGCCGTGCTGGCCCGGACGCTGCTCTTCTGGGTGAGCTACCCGCACAACCCGACCGGCGCGCTGGCGCCGCGCGACTACCTCGAGCGGGTCGGCCAGGCCGCGCGCCGGCACGGCTTCATCGTGGTCTCCGACGAGTGCTACGCCGACGTCTACTTCGGTGCCCCGCCGCTCTCCATGCTGCAGGTGCAGCAGGAGAACGTGCTCGCCATCCACTCCTGCTCCAAGCGGAGCGGCATGACCGGCTACCGCTCCGGCTTCGTGGCGGGCGACCCGGACCTGGTGGCCATCCTGAAGCGGCTGCGCGCCCACCCCGGCGTGGCCTCGCCCGACTTCGTCAACGCGGCGGCCACGGCGGCCTGGAGCGACGATGCCCACGCGGCGGCGCGGCGCGAGATCTTCGCCAGGAAGCGCGACCTCTTCCTGGCCTTCTTCGAGGAGCGCGCCCTCGAGGTGCACGGCTCGGAGGCCACCCTGTATCTCTGGGTGAAGGTGCCGGCCGGGCTCGACTCGGCCGGCTACGCGGGGCGGCTGCTGGAGGCGGGCATCGTGGTGGCGCCGGGGACGGCCTTCGGCGCCGGCGAGGGGTACGTGCGGGTGGCGCTGGTGCCCACCCTGGGCGAGTGCCAGGAGGCCATCCAGGCCTGGCGGAAGGTGGCGGCATGAGCGGGTTCGACGCGGTGCGCGAGAAGGTCGAGGCGGCGTTCGCCGAGCGGGCCAAGCTGGCGGACCCGGCCCACCGGGACGCGGTGATGGCGGCCATGCACGGCCTGGATCGCGGCGAGCTCCGCGTGGCCGAGAAGGTGGACGGCGAGTGGAAGGTGCACGCCTGGCTCATGCAGGCGGTCAACCTCTACTTCGCGGTCGCCACCATGGAGACCTGCGACTACGGCCCCTTCCAGACGCGGGACAAGATCCCGCTCAAGAAGGACCTGGAGCGGGCGGGCGTGCGGCTGGTGCCGGGCGGCGTGGTCCGCTTCGGCAGCTTCCTCGAGCCGGGCGTGGTGGTGCTGCCCGGCTTCGTCAACGTGGGCGCCCGCGTGGCCACCGGCTCGATGGTGGACACCTGGGCCACGGTCGGCTCCTGCGCCCAGGTGGGACGGAACGTTCACATCGCCGGCGGTTGCGGCATCGGCGGCGTGCTCGAGCCACCCGGGGCGCGCCCCAACATCGTGGAGGACGGCGTCTTCCTCGGCTCGCGCTGCATCCTGGTGGAGGGCGTGCTCGTCGAGGAGGAGGCGGTGCTGGGCGCCAACGTGTGCATCACCGGCTCCACGCCCATCATCGACGTGACCGGCCCGCAGGAGGTCGTCTACAAGGGGCGGGTGCCGGCCCGCTCGGTGGTCATCCCGGGCATGCGCGCCAAGACCTACCCGGCCGGCACCTACCAGATCCCCTGCGCCCTCATCGTGGGGCGGCGCTCCGCCTCCACCGACAAGAAGGTCTCGCTCAACCAGGCCCTGCGCGACTTCGAGGTCCAGGTGTGAGCACCCCCGGGCCGATCATCGGCGGGAGGGTGGTGCCGTGAGCGCGGCGGGCGAGCCCGGCCGCGAGGGCGAGGCCGACCGCGCGCTGGCGGAGCGGCTGGCCGAGCGGACCGCCGGGCTGTGCGGCTGCCTCTCGCCCATCGGCGAGGAGCGGGTGCTGTGCGACCAGGTGGAGGCCTGGGCCGGCGCCCGCTTCCCCCTGGTGCGCCGGGTGAAGGACTCCCTGGTGGTGCGGGTCGACCCGCCGGCGCCGGCCGGCTCGAGGCCGCCGCTGGTGGCGCTGTGCGGCCACCTCGACACCGTGCCGGTCCACCAGGCGGATCGGGGCGGGCCGCGCCGCGAGGGGAGCCGGCTGGTGGCGCCGGGCGCCTCCGACATGAAGGGCGGCCTGGCGCTCATGATGGCGCTGGCCGAGGCGCTGCCGGCGGCGGAGCGCTTCTGCGAGCTGGCGCTGGTCTTCTACGCGCGCGAGGAGGGCCCATACCTGGAGAACGAGCTGGAGGAGGTGCTGGCGGCGGCCCCGGAGCTGAAGGACGTGGCGCTGGCCCTCTGCCTCGAGCCGACCGACAACCGGCTGCAGCTCGGCTGCGTCGGCTCCATCCACGCCACCTTCACCTTCCACGGCAAGGCGGCCCACTCGGCCCGCCCCTGGCACGGCGAGAACGCGGTGCACCGCGCCGGCGCGCTCCTGGCGGAGCTGCACGCCCGCGCCCCGCGCGAGGCCGTCTCGGGCGGGCTCCCCTTCCGCGAGGTGCTCTCGGTGACCCGCATCGAGGGGGGCCGGGCCCGCAACGTGGTGCCCGACGCCTGCGCGCTCAACCTCAACTTCCGCTTCGCCCCGGACAAGACGCTGGAGATCGCGGCCGGGGAGCTCACCGCGCTCGGCGCGCGCCACGGAGCCGAGGTCCAGCTCACCGACCTCTCGCCGGCCTGCCCGGCCTTCTCCACCAACCCGCTGGTGAGGCGGCTCCTCGACCTGACCGGCATGGTGGCCGAGCCGAAGCAGGCCTGGACCGACGTGGCGCGGCTCCACGCCCACGGCATCCCCGCGGTGAACCTGGGGCCGGGCGCCCCCAGCCAGGCCCACCAGCGCGGAGAGTGGATCGAGGTCGCGGCGCTGGCGCAGGGCTACCGGCTCCTGGAGCGGTTCCTCAGGCGCTGAGCCGGAGCGGCGGCTATCCTGCCGCAGTGCTCCCCGCACTCCTCACCGCCGCGCTCCTGGCTGCCGCTCCGGGCGAGCCCTACGATCCCTTCGAGGACGCGCCGCCCGGGAGCGAGGAGCGGCCGCGCCTCCTCGTGACGGCCTGGGGCGGCGGGTTCACCGGCGCGCCGGGGAGCGGGCGCGGTGGCGGCGCGCTCGGCGGCGGCGAGGTGAGCTGGAGCTTCGACACCATGGACCTGGGCGTCCAGGCCCTGGCGGCGCAGCTCGAGCCGGCCGGGTCCCGCTTCTCGCCCGTGCTGCTGCTCCGGCTTGGCCAGCGCTTCGAGACCCGAGGCGGCGCCGAGGCCACCTTCACGGTGGGGCTGGGCGCGGCCCGCCGCGACCGGTGGGCGGCCTGGTTCCAGGTCGGGCTGGGCGGGCGGGTGAATCTCGGGCCGCTCTTCCTGGCCGCGGAGCTGGCCTTCGAGCAGGCGGATCTGGTCCGGCTGGCGGGCGGGCTGGGGGTCCGCTTCTAGCGGCGGCGGCATACGCCTTGCTGTGCCACGCCGGGTGACCTCGCCCTCCGCGCCGTCGCCCGACCTCCCGCGCGAGCGGCTCCTCGCCGACGGTCCGCGCGCCCTCTCCGACGCCGACCTGCTGGCCCTGGTCCTGGGGCCGGGCGGCGGCCGCTCGGCCCGCGCCACGGCCCTCTCCCTCCTCGAGGCGGTGCCGCTCGACGAGCTCTCCTGGGCGCCGCCCGACGCGGTGGCCCGCTGGCCCGGTCTCGGTCCGTCGCGCGCGGCCGCGGTGGCCGCCGCCTTCGAGCTGGGGCGGCGCGCCGCCTGGAGCCCGCCCCGCCGCGGCGAGCGCTGCCTCGACCCCGGGCGCGTCCACGAGCTCCTGCGCCACGCCGCCCACGCCGAGCGGGAGGGCTTTCACGTGGTGCTGCTCGACGTGCGCGGCCGGCTGCTGCGCACCGAGCAGGTGGCGGAGGGGTCGCTCTCGCAGTGCCCCGTCTCGCCGCGGGACGCCCTGCGGCCGGCGGTCCGCGAGGGAGCCCACTCGGTGGTCTTCGCGCACAACCATCCCAGCGGCGATCCCGCGCCCTCGCCGGAGGACGCCGACCTCACCGAGCGGCTGCGCGCCGCCGCCGAGCTGGTGGGCGTGCTGGCGCGCGACCACGTCATCGTGGCGGCGGGCGGGTACTACTCGTTCGTGGAGGCGGGGCGCTGGCGG
>JANNKC010000115.1:0-15866 GCA_031396105.1 Anaeromyxobacter sp. | reverse complement strand
CTCACCGCCGACGCGCTGGCGGCCGAGCTCCAGGCGCTCACCGGCGGGCGGCTCGCCTTCTACGACGCCATCGCCCCCATCGTGTCGGACGAGTCGATCGATCACTCGGTGGCCTACCGGAAGTCGCGCTGGGACAAGGGGGAGGGGGCCGACTACCTCAACCTGCCGCTCGACGCCGCGCAGTACCGGGCCTTCGTCGCGGAGCTGGTGGCCGGCGAGAAGGTGGCCGCGCACGACTTCGAGGCGCCGCGCTACTTCGAGGGCTGCCTGCCCATCGAGGTGATGGCCGAGCGGGGCGAGGAGGTGCTGGCCCACGGCCCCATGAAGCCGGTGGGGCTGGAGGACCCGCGCACCGGCCTGCGTCCACACGCGGTGGTGCAGCTGCGGCGCGAGGACGTGGCCGGCACGGCCTGGAACCTGGTGGGCTTCCAGACCCGCCTCACCTGGCCGGAGCAGCGCCGCATCTTCCGGGAGCTGCTGCCGGGCCTGCGGGACGCGGAGTTCCTCAGGCTCGGGCAGGTGCACCGCAACACCTTCGTGGAGGCGCCGCGCGTGCTGGCGCCCGACCTCTCGCTGCGGGCGCGGCCGGAGCTGTTCCTGGCCGGCCAGATCACCGGCGTGGAGGGGTACGTCGAGTCGGCCGCCTGCGGCCACCTGGCGGCGCGCGCCATGCTGGACCGGCTGGCCGGCCACCCTTTCCGCGCGCCGCCGGAGGCCTCCGCCATGGGGGCGCTCCACCGCCACCTCACCGGCGCGGCCCGTCCGCCCGGCGCCGAGTACCAGCCCAGCAACGTGATCTTCGCCCTCTTTCCCCCGTTGCCCGGGCGCGTCCGCGGCGGCAAGGAGGGGCGCAAGCAGGCGCACCTCACGCGGGCGCGCCGGGAGATCGAGCCGTGGATCGAGTGAGCGCGCGGGGCCGCTCGGCAGCCGGCTGGCTGGTCCTGGCCGCGCTCGCGGCGCTCCCCGTGGCCTGTACCGGCGGTACGAGCGGCCCGGGCGGCGCCTCCTCCGGGCTGGGCGTGCGGGTGGCGCCCACCCTGGCGAAGGGGCTGGTGGTCTCGGCCGACGGCGCCTGGCTCGCCTGGCTGGATGGCTGCGTGGAGGTGCGGGGGCGCTTCCTGCCGCCCGGCACCTCGAGCTGCGATCTCAGGGTGGCTCCGGCCGGCGGAGGGGCGCCGGCGCTGGTGGCCCGCGCCGTGACGTCCTTGCCCCACGGCGCCACCTTCGCGCCGGAGGGACGCCTGCTGGCGGCGCTGGCCGACTACGACTACGAGGCCGGGTCGGGAACGCTGGTCCTGGTCAAGGATGGCGCGCCGCGCGAGGTGGCCCGCGGCGTCACCTTCCACGGCTTCGTGCCCGGGCCGGCCGCGGCCCTGCTCGCGGTGGCCGGCGGAAGGCTCCTGGCCGTGCCGGCCGACGGCCCGGCCCGGGAGGTGCCCGGCGCCGAGGGCGTGGCCAGCTTCGCCGCGGCGCCGGCGCCGTGGCAGGGGCGGGGCGTGGCGGTGCTGGCCAGGCGGCCGGTCTCGGCCGGCGGCGGCCTGCTCGCGCTCGGCCCGGCGCTGGACCGGGCGCGCCTGGTGGCCAGCGGCACCACCGACTACGGCCTGGCGTCCGGCGACGCCTGGGCCTTCACGGCGGTCGCGCGGGGCGGGGCCGAGCTGCACCTGGGCCGCGGCGAGCGGGCGGCTCGCCTGGCGGGCGGCGCCCGCGGCTTCGCCTTCTCGGGCGACGGGGCCGCGCTGGCCTGGGTCTCCGAGGCGGCGCCCGGCACGCAGGGCGACCTGCAGGTGGCCGCCGTGGGCGGCGCGGCGGCGCTGCAGGGGCGCGAGGTGGGGGAGCACCGCTGGGCGGCCCGGGCGGCGCGCCTCGCCTGGATCGAGCGGTACGACCCGCGCACCCGCGCCGGCGTGCTCGGCGCCGGCGGACCCGGGCTGGCGCCGCGCACCTTCGGCCGCGCGGTCAGCGACTTCGCGCTCTCGCCGGACGGGCGGCAGCTCGCCTTCCTGCGCCACACCACCGAAGGCGGCTACTCGGTGGACCTGGAGCTGGTGGCGCTGGAGGGCCCGCCCGGCGCGGCGCCGCGCAAGGTGGCGCGCGGCGTCTTCGGCTTCGCCTTCGCGCCCGACGGCCGCTGGCTCTACTACCGCACCCGCTGCACCCGCCAGGCGGAGGCCTGCGACCTGGAGCGGGTGGACGTGGCCGGCGCGGCGGGCGCCAGGCCGGAGGAGCTGGCCCGCGGCGTGAAGAGCTTCGAGTTCGACCCGCGCGACGCCGGGCGGCTCCTCATCACCTGGCAGCGCGCCGACCTGGTGGCGCTCGACCTGGCGGTCTGGCGCGGCGGCGTGCTCACCGCGGTGGACCAGGGCGCGCTGCCCGGCTCGGTCCGCTTCCTCGGTCCCGACTCGCGCCGCCTGGCCTACGCGGTGGTGCAGCCGAGGCGGGCCGGCATCTACGTGGCGCCGCTGCCGGCGCCCCGAGGGCCCTGAGGGACCCGCCGGGAACTCGCTCCCGCGGCACCGGGGTGCTACCGATCCCACATGTCCGTGGACGTCGCCGCGCTCCCGCCGGAGGTCCAGCGCTTCGAGGCGTACCTGCGCACCGAGCGGCGCGCCTCGCCGCACACGGTCAAGGCCTACCTGGTGGACCTGGCGCAGTTCGCGCGCCACGCCGCGGCGACGGGGCAGCCCATCGTGCCCGGCTCGCCGCTCCTGGTGCGCGGCTACCTGGCGCGCGCCGCGGGCGAGGCCGGCGCGGTGAGCCTGGGGCGCAAGCTCTCCACCGTCCGCTCCCTGTACCGCTTCCTGGTGCGCGAGGGGCTGGCGCCCGGCAACCCGGCCCGGGGCGTGGCCAGCCCGCGCCGGCCTCAGCGGCTGGCCGAGGTGCTGCCGGAGTCGGAGGTGGCGGCGCTGGTGGAGAGCCCCACCGCCTCGCCCGCCACGCCGCTGGCCCTGCGAGACCGCGCCTTCCTGGAGCTGCTCTACGCCAGCGGGCTGCGCGTCTCCGAGCTGACCGGGCTCGAGGTGGGCGGGGTGGACCTGGCGGAGGGGCAGGTGCGGGTGCTGGGCAAGCGCCGCAAGGAGCGCCTCGTCCCGGTGGGGCGGACCGCCTGCCAGGCCATCAGCCGCTACCTCGACGAGGCGCGCCCCGCGCTGGCGGCCGGGCCGGACTTCGCGGGGGCGGGCCACGCCCTCTTCCTCAACTACCGCGGCGGCCGGCTCAGCAGCCGCTCGGTGGCACGCCTCCTGGACAAGTGGGTGGTGGCGTCCGGGCTGGCGCGGCACGTCCACCCCCACGTGCTGCGCCACTGCTTCGCCACGCACCTCCTGGCCAACGGCGCCGATCTGCGCGGCATCCAGGAGCTGCTGGGCCACGCCTCGCTCTCCACCACGCAGCGGTACACCCACCTCGACTGGAAGCGGCTGGCGGCCGTCTACGACGACGCCCACCCGCGCGCCAGGCGAGGGGCCTGAGGCGGGGGACGTGGCGGGGAGCCGCCAGGGCCGCGCTCGCACCGCCGCGCAGGGGCTCGGCGCACCACCGCGCGCTTGTCCGGCCGCGGAGCGCCGTGAGATAAGACGCCATGAGCCAGACGGAGTCATGGTCCGCCCGGGCGCAGCGCGTGCTGACGCCGAACTACAAGCAGCAGCCGGTGGCGCTGGTCCGCGGCGAGGGCGTGCGCGTCTGGGACGCGGACGGCAAGGCCTACCTGGAGTTCCTTGGCGGCGTGGCCGTCAACGTGCTGGGCCACTGCCACCCCGCCGCGGTGGCCGCGCTCACCGAGCAGGCCCGCACCCTCTGGCACGTCTCCAACCACTACCTGGTGCCGCGCCAGATCGAGCTGGCCGAGGCGCTGCTGGCCGTCACCCCCTTCGCCCGCCGCGCCTTCTTCTGCAACAGCGGCGCCGAGGCCAACGAGGTGATGCTCAAGCTGGCGCGCAAGGTCCACGCCGACCGCGGCCACGCCGAGCGCCACGAGATCGTCTCCACCACCAACTCCTTCCACGGCCGGTCGCTCTTCACCGTCACCGCAGGCGGCCAGGAGAAGTACCAGCACGGCTTCGAGCCGCTGGTGCCGGGCGTCAGGCACATCCCGTACGGCGACGTGGCCGCGCTGGAGCTGGCCCTCGACGCCCGGACGGCCGCCTTCATCGTCGAGCCCATCCAGGGCGAGGCCGGTGTCGTCCAGCCGCCCCCGGGCTACCTCCGGGCCGCCCGCGAGCTCACCACCCGCGCCGGCGCGCTCCTCTGCCTCGACGAGGTGCAGACGGGGATGGGGCGCACCGGGAAGATGTGGGCGCACCAGTGGGAGGGCATCGCTCCCGACCTCATGTCCTCGGCCAAGGCGCTGGGCGCCGGCTTCCCCATCGGCGCGCTCCTCGCCAGCGAGGAGATGGGCGCTCACCTGACCGCCGGCAGCCACGGCAGCACCTATGGAGGCAACCCGCTGGGCAGCGCCGTGGCGCTGGCCGTGCTGCGCGAGCTGACCAGCGGCGGCCTGCTGGAGCGCTCGCGCCAGGTCGGGGCGCACCTGCGCGCCCGGCTCGAGGCGCTGCGCGCCGGCGGGCGGGTGGCCGCGGTGCGCGGCCAGGGGCTCCTGCTCGGCGTGGTGCTGCAGGGGGTCAAGGCCGGCGCGGTGATGCAGGGGGCGCGGGAGCGCGGCCTCCTGGTCAACGCCATCGGCGATGACGTCCTCCGGCTGGCCCCGCCGCTCACCCTCACCGCGGCCGAGGCCGACGAGGCCGCCGGCCTGCTCGGCGCCGCCCTGGCCGCGGCCCCCGCCGCCTGAAGGACGCCATGCCCGGTTCCATGCGCGACTTCCTCCGCCTCACCGATCTCGACCGCGGCGGGCTCCTCGAGCTGGTGGACCGGGCCGCCGAGTGGAAGCTCCTGGGCCGCACGGGGCCGCGGCCGCTGGCCGGCCGGACCATCGGCCTGGTCTTCGAGAAGGCCTCCACCCGCACCCGCGTCAGCTTCGAGGTGGCGGCCCACCAGCTCGGCGGCCACGCCATCTTCCTCTCCCCCCGCGACACCCAGCTCGGGCGCGGCGAGCCCATCCGCGACACGGCCCGGGTCCTCTCTCGCTACCTCGACGCGCTGGTGGTGCGCACCTTCGGCCACGACACGCTGGAGGAGATCGCCCGCTTCGCCAGCGTACCGGTGGTGAACGCGCTCAGCGACGCCTCCCACCCGTGCCAGGTGCTGGCCGACCTGCTCACCGTGGCGGAGCGCTTCGGCGCGGACGCCCTCGGCCAGGCCGGCCTCAAGGTGGCCTGGATCGGCGACGGCAACAACATGGCCAACAGCTGGCTGGAGGCCTGCAGCCTGCTCGACTTCGAGCTGGCCCTGGCCTGCCCCGCCGGCTACGACCCGGACGCCGCCCTGCTGGCGCGCTGCGCGGGGCGCGCGCGCGTGGTGCGCACCCCGGCCGAGGCCGTCGCCGGGGCCCACGCCGTCAACACCGACGTCTGGGCCAGCATGGGCCAGGAGGGGGAGCAGGCCAGGCGCGTGCAGGACTTCGCCGGCTTCATCGTGGACGAGCCCCTCATGGCCCGGGCCAGGCCGGACGCCATCGTGCTCCACTGCTTGCCGGCGCACCGCGGCGAGGAGATCAGCGAGGCGGTGCTGGAGGGGCCTCGCTCCGCCGTCTTCGACGAGGCGGAGAACCGCCTCCACGTGCAGAAGGCGCTGCTCGAGCGCCTGCTCGACGCGGGTTGAACCATTTGACCCAGCGGCGTTTCCCCCAGTAATCTCCTGGATCTGGCCTTCGATGGGCCGGCCGATCGGGGGCGGTGGGTGGTGAGCGTCGAGCGATACAGGGGCGTCGTCTTCGACCCGGCCGATCTGGCCGAGGACGTCGATCTCGACGTGGAGCGGCGCAAGGAGATCCTCTTCGCCGAGGCCAGGCTCGGGACCTGGACCCACTTCGACCTGCTGGGCCTCCCCTGGAACGCCTCCACCGAGGCGGCCCGCGCCGCCTACGTCGAGAAGGTGAAGATCTTCCACCCGGATCGATACCCGGGCCAGCGCCTGGGGAGCTTCCAGGCGCGGCTGGAGAAGGTCTTCCGGCGCCTCACCGAGGCGCGCGACGCCCTCGCCGACGAGACGCGCCGGGCCGCCTACGCACGCGCCACCGCGCCGGCGCTGGAGCTGGCCGCCATGGCGGTCCGCACGCTGGAGGACGAGAAGCGCTCCGGGGAGCGGCGCGCCCGCCTGGCCCGCCAGAACCCGCTGCTGGCCCGCGCCGGCCGCATCGCCGAGTTCATGAAACGCGGTCGCGAGGGGATGGCCGCCGGCCAGTTCAGCCAGGCCACCAACGACTTCCTGCTGGTGGCCAGCCTGGATACCGGCAACCGCGAGGCGGTCGAGCTGGCCGCCGAGTGCAGGCGGCGCGCCACGGCCGGCCGGGTGCAGGAGTGCCTGGAGAAGGCGGCCGGCGCCGAGACCATGGGGCACTGGGGCCAGGCGGTCCAGGCCTACCGGGCGGCGCTCGAGCTGGATCCGTCCCACCTCAAGGCCTGCATCCTCGGCTCGCGCGCCGCCCTCCAGCAGGGCGACGGCGGCGCCGCCCGCGACCTGGCCGAGCTGGCCGTCAAGGCGGCTCCGCGCAACGGCGCGGCTCACGAGGCCCTGGGGGTGGCGCTGGAGGCGCTGGGGCAGAAGGGCGCCGCCAGGAAGGCCTTCGAGCGGGCCCTGGAGCTGGACGCCAGGCTGGAGACGGCCAAGGAGCGGCTCAAGAAGCTGCGCTGGAGCTTCCTCGGATGAGCGACCTCGACCTCGACCCCGTCATCGGCATCGACCTCGGCACCACCAACTCGGTGGTGGCCACCGTGCGGGACGGCGTGCCGCGGGTCATCCCCAGCCGCACCGGCCAGCTCCTCACCCCGTCCATCGTGGCGGTGGCCAGGAATGGCAAGGAGCTGGTGGGAAACCTTGCCAAGCGGCAAGCCATCACCAACGCCGAGAACACCGTCTACGCCGCCAAGAGGCTCATCGGGCGGCGCTGGGGCTCGCGCGAGGTGGAGGACGCCCGCCGGGTGCTGCCCTACGAGCTGGTGGCCGGGCCGGACGGCAACGACGTGCGCGTCAAGCAGGCCGGCAAGGTGGTCACCATCCCGGAGCTCTCGGCGCTGGTGCTGGCCGAGCTCAAGGCCGACGCCGAGGCCTGGTTCGGGCGGCCCGTCACCCGCGCCGTCGTCACCGTGCCCGCCTACTTCAACGACGGCCAGCGCCAGGCCACCAAGGACGCCGGCCGCATCGCCGGGCTGGACGTGCTGCGCATCATCAACGAGCCCACCAGCGCCGCGCTGGCCTACGGCTTCGGCAAGCAGATCGAGAAGAAGGTGGTGGTCTTCGACCTGGGCGGCGGCACCTTCGACGTCTCCATCCTCGACATCGGCAAGAGCGTCTTCGACGTGGTGGCGGTGGGCGGCGACACCTACCTGGGCGGCGAGGACTTCGACCGGCGCATCATGGACTGGCTCACCTTCACCTTCGCCAAGGAGAACGGCGGCGTCGACCTGCGCCAGGACAAGATGGCGCTGCAGCGGCTCAAGGACGCGTCCGAGAAGGCCAAGGTCGAGCTCTCCTCGCTGCCGGCCGCCGACATCCACCTGCCGTTCCTGGCCTCGGGCGGCGACGGCAAGCAGGCGCTGCACCTCACCAAGCAGCTCACCCGCGAGAAGCTGGAGGAGATCACCAAGGACCTGGTGGACCGCTGCATCGCCGTCACCGAGAAGACCTTGAACGACGCCGGGGTGCGCCCCAGCCAGGTGGGCGAGGTCATCCTGGTGGGCGGCATGACCCGCATGCCGCGGGTGCAGCGGGCGGTCAAGGAGTACTTCCAGCGCGAGCCCTGCCGCGGCGTCCACCCCGACGAGGTGGTGGCGCTGGGCGCGGCCATCCAGGCCCAGGCGCTCACCTCGCCGGCCCAGCCGGGCAGCGACGTGCTGCTCCTCGACGTGACCCCGCAGAACCTGGGGCTCATGGTGGTCGGCGGCTACTTCCAGACCGTCATCCCCAGGAACACCACCGTCCCCACCAGCCAGACCCACCTCTTCACCACGGTGCAGGACAACCAGACCTCGGTGCGCATCGCCGTGCTGCAGGGCGAGAAGGAGCGCGCCATCGACAACGAGCTGCTGGGCGAGTTCATCCTGGCCGGCATCCGGCCGGCGCGTCGCGGCGAGGTCTCCATCGAGGTGGCCTTCGACATCTCCGCCGACGGCATCGTGGGGGTCTCGGCCCGCGACGTGGACACCGGCCAGCACCAGTCCATCACCGTGACCGCCACCTCCGGCCTCACCGAGGCGGAGCTCAAGCGCATCATGGACGAGCGGGTCGACGACCTGCTGGCCAGGAAGCAGTCCAGCGTCGAGTTCCAGCAGGCGCGCCAGCGGGCCACCGCCGCCATGCGGGAGATCGAGGCGCTGGTGCCGGCCGTGCAGGCGGCGCTGGAGCGGAGCCGCTTCGGCAAGGACGCGGTCCAGAAGGCCGAGGGCGTCATGGCGCGGGTGCGCCAGGCCATCGACGCCAGGGACGCCGCCGAGCTGTCCGCCTCCGAGGAGGCGCTGGACCGGACGCTGCAGCTCTTCAAGGGGCTGGCCGGGCAGGGCGCCCGTCCGCCGGGCGGGGGCTGACGGATGCAGCCCGTGGCGCAGCTCGTGGATCAGGGCGTGAGGGCCTACGTGGAGGGCCGGCTGGAGGACGCGCGCCGGCTGCTCGACGAGGCCATGCGACGCGACCCCGGCAACGCCCGGGCGCGCTCCTACGCCATCCTGCTCCACGGCGGCGTCCCGGGGCCGGAGACCCCCCCGACGCACGTCCCCGAACCCGGTCCCGGTCCAGGGCGTGGCCAGGATGCGCCCGCCGCGCCAATCTTGCCGGCGGCCCCGTCCCCGCGCGCGCCCCTGCCCTCGCCGGCCAGCGCCCCGGAGGCCCCGGCCCTCACCCCGGCCCCCTTCGAGGTCACCCTCGACGACGGCGAGTACGCCCCGTCCCCCTGGGACGACGGGCCCGCGGCGGCTTCCACCATCGTGCTCGAGGCCGAGGGCGGGATGGACCTGGGCGCGGTGGCGGACAAGAGCGACCTGCGCTCGCTGGTGCCCGAGGCGCCGGCCGCGCCCCCGGTCGCGCAGGGTGTCGCGCCGCGCGTCCCGCCCGGGCAGCGCGACGTGGAGGTCTGGATGGCCGCCGCCAAGGACCTGCACGCGCTGGGAGACTTCTCGGGCTCGCTCGAGATGATCGAGAAGATCCTCAAGCTGGACCCGGAGCACGGCGAGGCGCGCGACTACCTGCGCCAGAACGAGGCCACGCTGGTGGCCATGTACGAGTCGAAGCTCGGCCCGCTGGGCCGCATCCCCCGCCTGGCCATCAAGCCGGAGGAGGTGATGTGGCTCAACCTGGACCACCGGGCCGGCTTCCTGCTCTCGCAGGTGGACGGCACGGTGGACTACGAGAGCCTCTTCGCCCTGTCCGGCCTGCCGCGGCTGGACACGGCGCGCATCCTGGCCACGCTCATCAGCGACGGCGTCATCGCCTCCTGAGGGGCGGTCAGCCCTCCGCCACCGGTGGCCGGTCCAGCGGATCCTCCGGCTGGCTGGCCGCCTCCGCCTCCCGCCGCCTGGCGAAGCTGGCCTGCACGAACTCGATGAGCCGGTCCAGGTAGCTGGAGATGGGCGGGCAGCGGAGGCCGCTGCCCTCCAGCAGGTCGAGCAGCGTGCGGCAGTTGTAGATGGCCAGGTGATCGAGGTGCTCGATGGCCGGCCGGTGGGTGCGCGCGAGCCGCTCCAGCAGCGGGAGCTGCAGGAAGGCCTGGACGGCCCGGTGGGGCACCGACACGGGCGGGAGCCTCCTGCCGGCGCGGGCGGCGACGAGCTCATAGACGCGCCGGGCCGACATGGGGGCCGGGTCCACCAGGTGGACGGTTCGGCCGGCGCCGGCCGGGTGGCGCGAGATGGCCACCGCGGCGTCGACCACGAAGTCCACCGGCACCACGTTGAGCGGCGCCACCGCGTCCCCGGGCAGTGGCAGCGGCACGGCCAGGGGCGAGGCCACCAGCAGGATGGCCAGCGCGTAGGGGCCGTCGAAGCGGTCGATCTCGCCGGTGCGAGAGTCGCCCACCACGATGCTGGGGCGCAGCACGGTGGCCGGCAGCTCCGACTGGGCCCGCCTCACCAGCAGCTCGGCCTGGTACTTGGTCTCCTCGTAGCCGTCGTGGAAGCGCTGCCCCATCGCCAGCTCGTCCTCCAGGATGACGCCCACCCGCGTGCCGGAGACGAAGGCGGTGGAGAAGTGGGAGAGGCGGGAGAGCCGCCTGGCGGCGCGGCACAGCTCCAGCACGTTGCGCGTCCCCTCCACGTTGACCCGGCGCATCTCGCCGTGGCGCACCCCCAGCCGCGTCTTGGCGGCCAGGTGCCACACGTCGGTCACCTGGCTGGCCAGGGCGCTCCACTCGGCGCCCGAGAGGCCGAGGTGCATGTGGGTCACGTCCCCCTCCACCACCTCGGCCTCCGGGGCGGGGAGCTGGGCCAGGTCGGCGCGGGCCGCCTCGGCGTGGCGCGGCTGCACCAGGCAGACCAGCCGGCGCGGCCGCTCCGCGGGATCGGTGAGCAGGCGGTGCACCAGCCGCTTCCCCAGGAAGCCCGGATAGCCCGTCAGGAGGTGGACGCGGTCGCCCATGGCTCCCGTCAATAGCGCCTGGGCGCCTGGCTGGGAAGCCTCCGTCCGAGCCCGGCCCTGAGGTCCGCCACCAGCCGCGCCGCCTTCGGCCCGAGGGGCTCGCCGGCGTCGGCGTTGTCCACCACCACGTCGGCGCGGGCGGCCTTCTCGGCCCCGGGGAGCTGCGCCGCGAGGCGCGCCGCGGCCTCGGCTGGCGTCAGGCCGTCGCGGGCCAGGAGGCGCGCCAGCTGGGCCTCCGGCGGGGCGTGCACCACCACCACCAGCGCCATGGCCTGGTCGAGCCCCACCTCGTAGAGCAGCGGGGCGTCGTAGAAGGCGAGGTCGTGCCCCTCGGCCGCCAGCCGCCCCGTCTCCGCCACCATGGCCTCGCGGATGGCGGGGTGGGTGATGGCCTCCAGCCGCCGCCGGGCCGCGCCGTCGGCGAAGGCCAGCGCCCCAAGCGCCTTGCGGTCGAGCCCGCCGTCGCGCTGGAGCACGCCCGGGCCGAAGGCGGCCACGACGGCGGCCAGCGCCGGCGTGCCCGGCGCCACCACCGCCCGGGCCAGCTGGTCGGCGTCCACCACCGGCACGCCGAGCGTCCGCAGCGCCGCCGCGAAGGTGGACTTGCCGGTGGCGATCCCGCCGGTGAGGCCGACGAGCCGCACGGCCGTCACCGCGCCGTGCCGCGAGCGACCCCGGCGCGCGGCGCCCTCACGGCGCCTGCTCGGCCTTGCCCTCGGCCTTCTCGGGGGCCGCCGGCGCGGCGGCGCCCCTGGCCTTGACGGTCGCCGGGATGCCGTAGGCGATGACGTCCACGTTCGACTCCTTGTCGAAGTAGACCGTCACGCCCTTCGACGGGTAGAGCCACACCTTCTGGAAGGTGGCCTCGACGAAGGTCTTGCTCTGCGGCCTGCCGAAGGTGCCCTCCACGGACTCGGCGTCGAGCGAGGCGCTCAGGAAGACGGTGATCTCCTCGACCACGCCGTCGGCGCGGCAGTGGAACTGCGCCTCCTTGGTCCCCTGCAGCGCCTGGTCGCCCTTGTAGGCGATGACGCTGCGCGGGCCCCGCTGCTTTCGGGTGGTCGGCTCGCCGAAGCGGGTCACCACCTCGTCGCCGCTGGACCGGCCGGGCTCGATGCCCTGCCAGGCCTTGGCCTCGGCCAGGGTGGGCAGGAGCAGCGCGAGGAGCAGGGCATGGAACAGGGCGGCCGGCACCGAGGAAGGGCGCGTCGAGGGCATGGAGGCAGTATACTCCGCGGTCCGTGCGCCATCTCCTCGCCATCGCCTTCGCCATCGCCGTCGGCGCCCTCGTGCCAGGCCTCGCCGCGGCCGGAGACCTGGTCGGCCCGGAGACCTGCAAGGCCTGTCACCCGGCCGCCTACGCCGCCTGGCACGAAGGGCCCCACGCCCGGGCGCTGGAGAGCTTGCCGGAGCGCAGCCGCGCCGACCGGCGCTGCCTCTCCTGCCACGCCCCGGCCGCCGAGGCGGGCCTGGCCGGGGTGGGGTGCGAGGACTGCCACGGCCCAGGCCGGTTCTACGCCGCCCGGTACGTCATGCGCGACGCCGAGCTGGCCCGGGCGCTCGGCCTGGTGGTGCCGGGCGAGAAGGGCTGCCTGGCCTGCCACACCGAGTCCACCCCCAGCCTGCAGCGGTTCGATTTCGAGCGGAAGGTGAAGCTCATCCGGCACGCCGAGCCGAGGGCCGCCGCGGGCGCCACCTCCGGCCCGCCGGCCAGGTAAGGGGTCCACGTGGCGCTCCAGGTCGTCTCCACCGAGTTCTTGAAGACCGCCACCCGCCCGGCCGAGTGGCCGCGCGGGGAGTTCCCCGAGGTGGCCTTCGTGGGGCGCAGCAACGTGGGCAAGTCGTCCATGCTCAACGCGCTCTCCCGCAAGCGGAAGCTGGCCCGCGTCTCCAACACGCCCGGCCGCACCCGGGCGCTCCAGTTCTTCGAGATCCGCTACCGGCCCAACCCGGCCTCGCGCCCCAGGGTGGTCCGCTTCTGCGACCTGCCCGGCTACGGCTACGCCAAGGTCTCCAAGGACGAGCGGGCCAAGTGGACCGCCATGATCGACGACTACCTGAAGGAGCGCGGCCCGCTCCGGGCGGTGGTGCTCATCGTCGACGGGCGGCACGAGCCCATGGAGTCCGACCAGGATGCGCTCCGCTTCCTCACCGAGGCGGGCCGGGTGGTGGTGGTGGCGGCCACCAAGATGGACAAGCTGGCCCGCACCAGGCGCGGGCAGGCCCTCAAGCTGGTGGAGAGGTCGCTGGCCCTCCCGCCCGGCACGGCCGTGCCCTTCTCGGCCGAGGACTCGACCGGCGCCGACGCGCTCTGGACCCGCATCCACGCGCTGGCCAGCGCGGCCCAGGCCGAGGCGGGCGGCGTGATGGTGGAGGGCGATGAGGGGGACGGCGCCCTGGAATCGGACGGCCCGCCGGACGACGAGGCCGAAGAGTGCTGAGCCGCCGCCTCGGAGGCACCCCATCGTGAGCAAGCCCCATCGCCAGAGCCCCAGGCCGCGCGACCGCAGCAAGCGCCGGCAGCGCGCACCGGGCGGCGCGCAGCACCAGCACCCACCCGTTCCCCTGAACGCCGACGGCGTGCCGGTCGCCCTGGCGGACGGGCCGAAGGCGTCCAAGGTGGTCACCGTCTCCGCCGAGAGCCTGGCGCGCTACCCGTGGCTCCCGGCGCGGGTCATCGTCGGCAGCATCTGGCGAGGACCCGGACACGTGCGCGTGCGGGTGGACGAGCACGGCGTCGCGGTGCCGTAGCGACGCCGCCCCGGCGGGCGCGCACCAGGCGCTCCAGCAAGGCCCGCTGCGCCGCGCGGCCGGTCACCGGCGCGATCGCGGGACCTCCGGAGCGGACCACGAGACGGCCAGCACCGTCACCTTGGCCTTCCCGGCGGGACGCTGCACCACCACCACGTCGCCCTCGCTCCGCCCCAGCAGGGCCCGCCCCAGCGGCGAATCGACCGAGAGCTTCCCGAGCGCCACGTCGAACTCGTCAGGCCCCACCAGCCGCCAGGTGCGCACCTCGCCGTCCTCCAGCTCCACCGTCACCCAGGCGCCGAAGAAGGCGCGGCCAGAGGGGTGCGGCACCGGCTCCAGCACGGAGAGCGCGTCCATCCGCTCGGAGAGGAAGCGCAGGCGCCGGTCCAGCTCGCGCAGCTTCCGCTTGCCGTAGATGTACTCGGCGTTCTCGCTCCGGTCGCCCATGGCGGCCGCCGCCTCCACCTCGGCCACGATGCGCGGGCGGAGCCTGGTCCAGATCTCCTGGTGCTCCTCGGAGAGGACCGCGAAGCCCTGGGGCGTGATGTAGCGGGGGGGCGTCATGGCGTGGGAGGAGAGAGATGCCTTCGGCGCCCGGCCGCGTCAAGGGCCGGCCGGAACTGGCGCGCCGCCGGGACGGCGCGCTACAACCGGCCCGTGAAGATCAGCGACATCCTGCGCTTCGCGCGCGAGCGGGGCGAGCCCGTCTTCAGCTTCGAGTTCTTCCCGCCCAAGACCGACGACGGGGTCAAGGCGCTCTTCGAGACGGTGGAGGCCCTGCGCCCGCTGGCGCCCGCCTACGTCTCGGTCACCTACGGCGCCGGCGGCTCCACCCGGGCCAAGACGGTGGCGCTGGTGAAGCGGCTCAAGCGGGAGTCGGAGATCGAGCCGCTGGCCCACGTCACCTGCGTGGGCGCCTCGCGCGACGAGGTCGCCGCGGTGCTCGACGAGTTCGCCTCCGCCGGGGTGGTCAACGTGCTGGCGCTGCGGGGCGACCCGCCGCTCGGCGAGGCCGGCTTCCAGCCGCACCCGGACGGGTTTCGCCACGCCGGCGAGCTGGTGGCCTTCATCCGCGCCAACCCGGCGCGCTGGAGCTTCTGCGTGGGGGCGGCCGCCTACCCGGAGGGCCACCCCGAGACTCGCGACCCGGTGGTGGACCTGCGCCACCTGAAGGCCAAGGTGGACGCCGGGGTCGACTTCCTGGTGACCCAGCTCTTCTTCGAGAACCGGGCCTACCAGGGCTTCGTGGCGAGGGCGCGCTCCGCCGGCCTGGCCGTGCCCATCATCCCGGGCATCATGCCCTTCACCAACGTGGAGCAGGTGGAGCGCTTCACCGCCATGTGCGGCGCCACCATCCCGCCGCGCCTGCAGGCCGCCATGGAGGTCCGGCGCGCCGACCCCGAGTCGGCCCGCGAGCTGGGCGTGGCCTACGCCTCGCTGCAGTGCCAGGACCTCTTGCGGCGCGGCGCGCCGGGCGTGCACTTCTACACGCTCAACCGCTCCCCCTCGACGCGGGCCATCGTGGCCGCGCTGCGCGCCTCCGAGCCCTGGCGCGACCTGGCCTGAGCGCGAGCGGCCCGGGGCGCCGCTCCGGGCCGGCTCGAACGGTGCGCCACGGGCTGGCCCGCCGGCGCGTCACCGCTGCTCGACGATGCGGAACTCGACTCGCCGGTTGCGGGCGCGCCCCTCCGTGGTGGTGTTCGTGTCGATGGGCCTGGCCGGCCCGTAGCCCTCGGCGGTGAGCCGCGCCGCGTCGACGCCGCCCATCTCCACCAGCCAGCGCTTGACCGCCTCGGCCCGCTTCCCGGAGAGGGTCACGTTGAAGTCCTTGGCCCCCTGCGCGTCGGTGTGCCCCTCGACCATCACCTTCACCAGCTCGGGGTGGCCGCCGAGGACCTGGGCCACCTCGGTGAGCAGCGCCTCGCTCTCGGGCCGGATGACGTCCCTGGAGGTCTCGAACTGGACCGCCTGCAGGATCTCGATCCGCTCCCTGGTCACCTTGACCAGCACCGGCACGGGGGCCGGGCAGCCGTGCCTGGCGGCCTCGACGTGCGTCTGACCCTGCTGATCCGGGCAGGCGTCGGACACGTCCGGGATGCCATCGCCGTCGCGGTCGGCGGTGGCGCGGGCCCGCTCGGCGGCGAGTCGCTCGGCCTCGGCCCGCTCGGCCGCCAGCCTGTCGGTGGAGGCCCTGTCGGCGGCCGCCTGCCCGGCTGCAGCCCGGTCCGCCGCGGCGCGCTCGTCCGACGCCTGCGCGGCGGCGAGTCGCTCCGCCGCAACCAGGTCCGCGGCCGCCTGCTCCGCCGCCGCCCGCTCCGCGGCCAGGCGCGCCAGCGCCTCGGCGGAGAGGCCGGCGGGCCGGGCCGGTGGGCGCCAGCTCACCTGGGCCAGGACGCGCAGCGGTGCGGCGCCAGGCGAGCGGTCGAGGCCGGTGGAGA
>JANNKC010000110.1:0-19582 GCA_031396105.1 Anaeromyxobacter sp. | reverse complement strand
GGGGAGCCGCCGCCATCGACCGGGCGGCGGCAGGCGCCTGCTCGACGCGCGGCTGGGCGCCGGCCGTGGAGGGCGGTGGGGGCCTCGCCTCGGCGGGCGGCGGCGCGGGAGCCCTGGCGGGCTCGGGCGACGCGGACGGCGAGGTGAGTGCGGGCGGGGCCGGGGGCAGGGCGGAGGGCGGCCTCGATGGAACGGCGGGCGAGCCGCCGGCCGCCGCCCCTCTCACCGCCGGCGGGGCGGCGGGAATGAAGGTCACCTGGGGTGCCGGCGGCGGCGCGGGCGAGGCGGGGACTGCGCGCGGCGGCGGCGAGCGCACCGCCTGGGGATCCCGCGTCCGGTCCAGCACCTCCCGCGACGACTGCCCGGTGAGGAGGAAGGAGGCGAGCGCCCCCAGGTTGGCCGCCGGCACGCTGCCCGAGAGCAGGCGCACGCTCCCCTCGCGAAGGAGCGCGCCGCGCCGCACGTCGTAGATGGAGCCGACCAGGAACTGCGCGCCCCCCTCGCTGCCCCGGCTGGCCACCACCAGCTTCTCCACGCCGAGCCAGGCGCCGGCGCGGATGATGGCGGCGGCCCGCTCCGCCGCCGGGAGCACCATGCCGGGCCCGGCGCCAGGCCGGAAGGTCTCGGCCAGGGCGAAGTCGAGGACCACGGCCCGATCCTCGCCGCTGAGGTCCACCGTGAAGCTGGGAATGCGCAGCGCCCCGGCCGCCCCGGCCACCCGGTAGCTGCCGGCCGGCAGGATGACGGTGGCCGGCGTCGGCCCGACGTCGCGCCCGCTCACGTAGATGCTGCCGGCCCGGCCGCGCGCCGTGACGGTGAGCCGCCGCTTGGGCATGGCGCGAACCCGCTGCCGCAGCTCCTCGAAGTGGGCGCGGAAGCCGGGGGCGTAGAGCACGGGGTCGAGCTGGTGCGTCGAGTCGACCTTGAGGAGCGCCACCTGCACCGCGTCGAGCTCCTCGAGCTGCTTCATGGAGAGGTGGACGTGGGAGAGGCGCATCGTGGCCCTGGTCCACTGGCTCCAGACCGCCTCGCTCTCCGGCAGGTCCTCCAGGTCGTCGATGATGGCGCGCAGCGTGCGGGCCGCGCTCTCGAACTCGCCGTTCTGGTAGACGGCCAGGGCGCCGCCGAAGGCCCGATCCAGCTCCTGCACGGTGGCCCCGCCGGACTTTCCGGCCAGCCGATCGCGCATCTCGGGCGCCGTGAGGACCCCGGCGATCCGTTCCATGCTGGCGGCGCGGAGCTGGTGGGCCAGCTCGGTGAGCTCACCGTCCGGCGCCGGCGGGTCGTGCACGGCCAGCACGGCGAGCCGCTCGGCCGCGGCGGCGCTCCCGCCTGGCGCGGCGAGGAGCAGGAGCAGGAGCGGAAGGATGGAGCGGCGCATGTCGTCTCCCCTCAGAACGCGAAGCGGAGCGTGAGCCCCGCCGCCAGCGCGCCGCCGCCACCCGCCAGCGCCGCGAGGCTCCGGCCGCGGCCGCGCCGCCAGGCGTCGCGCGCCGCCTGGTAGGCCTCCGGCGTGGCGGCCGCCTCGGCCCGGCGCGCCTCGTCTCGCGCCTGGAGCGCGAAGACGGTCCCGGCGGCGAGCGCGGCCACGCCGGCCCCCGCCAGCGTCCAGCCGGCCACCGTGGGCCAGCGCGGCGGCGGCCGCGGCACGGTCCGCTCGAGCTCCCGCAGCGCCGACCTGACCAGGCCGGCCGCCTCGGCCCCTGGCACCACCTGGAGCGCGCGCCGCGCCACCTCCTGCGCCTCCGCCGTGGTGAGGACGAGGAGGAAGCGGGCGCCGTCGGCCCGACCCTCGGCGCTGGAGTAGACGCCGTGCCCCAGCCCGGCGCGGGCGGCCGCCCGGGCCGTCTCGCCGAGCGACTCGCACGGTACGCCGTAGTCCAGGAAGAGGTCCTGCAGCGGCCGGACGGCCTCGGCGAGCGCCTCGGCCCGGGCCAGCGAGGGGTCGCCCTGGATGGAGGGGCGGCAGAGCAGGACCCGCTCCGGTCCGGCTGCGAACGCCAGTGTCACGAGCAGTGCGCTGGTCAGGGGCATGGCGTGCCTCGACCTCCTGCGGAGGGCTGCGGTTGGAGCGGGCAGATCAACATCACCTCCACCCGCGGTGCAAGGGCCATGCGCTGGCGCGGAGGCCGGTATCTCCCGGGCACGGCGTCCCCGCCCCCGGCCGATGGGCGGACCGATGGTCCGCGGCGCGGACCATGGCCCGGGGACCGGGACGCCAAGTCCCCGGCATTCCTGGGAGTGCGTCTGGCCTGCCGCCCGCATTGCTCGGCGTCAGTTGCAGTCCTGCTCGCCCATGCTAACGGCTTTGACCTCCAGGAGACGCTCCCGATGACCCGACCCAGCACGCTGCGAGGCGCGCCCGGCCTCCTCGTCACTCTCTTCGTCGCTTGCCTCACCCCGGCGCTGGCCGCCTGCGGCGCCTCCACCCGCGACACCGTCCTGAGCTGCACCGCCCCTTCCGACTGCGGGCCGGCGGCGCTCTGCGTCCAGGGCGCCTGCCAGGCCTCGACCCGGCCGGCGGCCGACTTCACCTCCCCGGCCACGCTCACCACCAACCGCGCCGTGGCGGTGACCGCCACCGTCCACGACCCGGATCCCGGCGACTCGGTGGCGACCTGGGCCTGGAGCGTCACGCGCCTGGCCGCGGACTGCGATGCCGACGCCGACGTGGCCGACGCCGCCACCCTGCAGGCCGTCTTCTGGTGCGCCGGGACCTACCAGATCTCGCTGGTGGTGTCGGACAGCACGGGCGTCGAGAGCGAGCCCGCGCGGCGCACCGTCACCGTCACGGCGCTGCCCGACGCGCCGACCGTCACGGCGGGAGCGGCCCGGACCGTGGAGCACCGCTGCGCTGGCGCGCCGCTTCGCTGCGAGCTCGAGCAACCGGTGGCGCTCAGCGCCGCCGGGCAGTCGCCGCTCGGGGGGGTCCTGACCTACCAGTGGACCGCCATCCCGCCCGACGCGAGCCGCGCCGGAGCCGCAGCAGGGCTCTCGCCCAGCGCCACCGCCCGCGACGCCACGCTCAACATCGAGACCGAGGGAGGCCCCATCTCCGGCGCCTGGCGCTTCCGCGTTCGAGTCTCCGACGGGAGCGGCAACCTGGCGCAGGCGACGCAGCTCCTCACGGTGGGCAACCGGCCGCCCGTCATCGACGGCGCGCCGATCTCGCTCGACCACCGGTACGAGGACGGCGCCTACGTCGCGAGCGGCACGCTGACGGTGCCGGTGTACGACCCTGACGGCGACCCGCTGGAGGTCGGCGTGGCGATGAGCGAGCCCTCCGGCAGCGGCTGCGCCTCGAGCTTCACCGAGGTGGCCGCGGGGACCGGGCTCTTCTCCCTCTCCTGCGCCAACCCGCTGAGCCTCACGAGCGCGCCGCGCGCCCTGCAGGCCACCGCCGGCGACGTGAACGGCGCCGAGGCCTCGGTGCCCGTGGTGCTCGAGATCCGGAACCGGCTGCCGGTGGTGCAGCCCGCGGCCGGGCCGGGCGCCGCCTACCTCACGCTCGACCACTCGGTCGGGACCTGCCCTGGCGGCAGCGGGCTCTGCTTCCAGGTCGGCGGCCCCAACCCCTTCGTGGCCATCGACCCCGACGGCGATCCGGTCAGCGCCATCACCCTGCTCCCGCGCGTGGAGCCGGCCCGGACGGCCTCGGTCGCCGAGCTGGGCGCCGGCGCTTCGGCCGACACCTTCCGCTTCAGCACGCCGGTCGGGTTGCCCGCCGAGTTTCGCTCGCCTGCGGGCGCGAGCGGCTTCTCGGTCACCGCCACGACGGCCGACCCCTTCGGCGCGTCGGCCCCGTCCCAGCCGCTGTTCATCCAGATCCTGAACCGCCCGCCCGCCGTGAGGACCAGCAGGCCGGTCACCACCGTGGCGCACCGCTACCTGGCCTCGGCCTCGGAGTACCAGGCGACCGCGCCCCTCGCCGTCTTCGAGGACCCCGACGGCGATCCCCTGGTCCAGGGTGGCAGCGTCGGTGACCAGAGCTGTCCCACCGTGACCTTGGGCGCCGACGGCGCGGCCAGCGTGGCCTGCCGGCGCGCCTACCAGCCGGCCCCGACCTCCCCCCCGACCCTGAGCGGCTTCGCGGGGACGCACCAGGTGACCGCCGTGGCGGGCGACGGCTGGGAGACCACCGGCGCCGTCACGGCGGTGACCATCGCCGCCGCGCCGCCCACGGTGCCTTCATACTCCGGCGCCGTCGAGAGCTGCGCCTGCAAGTGCCGCGAATGGGATCCGGAGCCGCCTGCTGTCTGCATCGGTGGATGGGGGTGGGCGGCCGGCACCGGTAGGGGCGCCTTCCCGGTGCGCCCGGCGGATCCCGACGGCGATCCCCTGGCCGTCACCTTCTCGCTGGTCGCCATTCCCCCGGCCTCCATTCCCACGGGCGCCAGCGTGACGCCGGCCGCCATGAACGGGCTGCCGGAGTCCAGCACCACCACGGTCGCCAGCTCGAGCTTCCCGGTTCGCGTCGTGGTCTCGGTCAGCGATGGGGTGAGCCAGGCCACCGCCACCTGGACCGCCACGGACGTGAGCTGCTCCAAGGCGGGCCAGAACTGCCAGTAGCTCACGCCTCCAGCGCCACCACCAGCCCCACCACCGCCGCGGCGACGACCGCGGCGGCCGCCCCCACCAGGAGCCCGGGCGCCACCGCCATCGGGAGCGACGCGGCGGCCAGCGCCTGCAGTCCCGCCTGCACCGCGCCCGGCAGCACCAGGAGCGCCGTCACGCCCGCCGCCGCCGCCGAGACGCCCAGCACCAGCGGGCGTGGATCGCGGCGGCGCGGCGGGAGCCCACCCATGACCCGTGCCGTGAAGCCGCCATCGTCGAGGTACGGCTCCGTCTCCAGGAGCTCGTCGAGCCGGTCGGGGTCGATGGTCATGGCGTCCCTCCCGCGCCCTGGGGCACGAGCATGCGGCGGAGCTTCTCCTTGCCGCGCAGGATGTTGGTCTTCAGCGTCCCCACCGGGCAGTCCAGGATGGCGGCCGCCTCCTCGTGGCTCACGTCCTGCCCGTAGGCCAGCGCCAGGGCGGCCCGCTCGTCGTCGCGCAGCACGCCCATGGCCCGCTCCAGATCGTGCCGGTCGATGGCGGCGTCGGCCGCGTCGCGCGCCGGGGCCGGCGCATCCAGCTCGGGCAACGGCAGCCGCCGAGCCTGCGAGGCCCAGCCGTTCCAGGCGATGCGGTAGAGCCAGGTCGAGAAGCGCCCGCCGCCGCGCCAGGTCTTCAGGCTGCGGTAGGCGCGCAGGAAGGTCTCCTGCGCGAGATCGTCGGCCTGCGCCGCGTCGCCGGCGCAGAGCCGGCGCAGCAGCCCGCGCACCGTGGACTGGTGGCGACGCACCAGCTCCGCGAAGGCGCGGCGGTCGTCGCCGGCGAGGACGCGCGCGACGAGCTCGATGTCCGAAGGCCCCATGGCCCCCGTTCTAGCTCGCCGACGGGCTGCCCGGCTGCGGGCGGCCCGTCAGGGCGTGGGCGGCCAGGTGGCCGAAGCCCACGAACAAGGGGATGAGCCCCACCGGCCACAGCTCCCGGTGGACGAAGTAGAAGAAGAGCGAGAGGCCGAGGCCGAAGAAGACCGCCTTGACGCCGCTGTTGAGGTCGTTCCTGGGCGTCTTGCGGCCCGACCCCTCGAGGAGCTCGAGCGGCAGCGGCTGCCCCTTCTCCAGCGCCAGCCGGATGGTCTCGTGGCGGAGCTCCTTGGCCCGGTGCACGAAGTAGAAGACGGTGGCCACCATGATGGCCGAGGTCAGGAAGACGATCGAGACGACCAGGACGGGCGTGAGATCCATGTCGATGTTCATTGCGCTCCCCGAGCGAGTGCGCCGTCGGCGCGTGAAGGCTGGTTTCGTGAGGTGAGACGCCGCGAGGGGCGAGGGCGGATTCAGGCCGCGTCGCCTTTCCCGGAGGAGGACCCGCCAGGGCCGCAGGCGCTCGTCTTGACGCGGGTCCACCGGCCCGGCTGGTATGGGAGCCTCATGCGCCCCACGGCTCATGCCGCCGCGGGCGCCGCGGCCCTGGCGCTCGCCATGGGCGTGGGGCGCTTCGCCTACACGGCGCTCCTGCCCTCGGTGCAGCGGGCCTTCGGCTTCGACGACGCGGCCGGCGGCCTGATCGCCTCGGCCAACCTGACCGGCTACCTGGTGGGCGTGCTCTGGGCGCGCCGCACGCCGCCAGGGCCGCCGCGGGTGGCGCTGCTCCGGAGCGGC
The DNA here is from genome assembly GCA_031396105.1 of Anaeromyxobacter sp. Classification (GTDB taxonomy): domain Bacteria; phylum Myxococcota; class Myxococcia; order Myxococcales; family Anaeromyxobacteraceae; genus JADKCZ01. The sequence goes on along the minus strand of JANNKC010000110.1, from coordinate 13,374 downwards.
CTCGTCCTCTCGGTCCTCACCACCGCCGCGGTGGTGGGCGCGGCCGGTCTGGCGCCATGGCTGGGCCTGCGCTTCCTCTCCGGCGTGGCGAGCGGCCTGGTCTTCGTGCTGGTCTCCGGCGCGGTCATGGAGGCGTTGCCGCCGGGGCGCGAGCGGCTCTCCGGCCTCCTCTTCTCCGGCGTGGGCGTGGGCATCGCGCTCTCCGGCGCGGTGGCGGCGCTGACGCTCCCGGCAGGCTGGCAGGTGCCGTGGCTGGTGCTGGGCGGCCTGGCGGCGGCGCTGGCGCTGCCCGGCCTGCTCATGGCCCCGGGCGAAGCCGCGGCGCGCCCGCCCGAGGTGGCCGGTGGCGGGGAAGACGGCGTCACCTTCGGCCGGCTGGCGGCGGCCTACGCGCTCGAGGGGCTGGGGTACATCGTCTCGGGCACCTTCGCGGTGCGGGCGGTGCAGCGCTCGCCCGGCCTCGAGGGCTGGGCGCCCTGGGTCTGGGTGGCGGCTGGCCTGGCGGCGGCGCCGTCGGCGGCGGTCTGGAGCGCGGCGGCGCGGCGCCTCGGGGCGCGGCGGGCCCTGGTGCTGGCCTTCGCCGCGCAGGCGCTCGGCATGGCGGTGCCCGCCCTCTCGACGGCGCCGTGGGCCGCCGTGGCCGGCGCGTTGCTCTTCGGCGGCACCTTCATCGGCATCGTCACCGTCACCATGGAGCTGGCGCGGCGGCTCGTGCCGCACGCCCAGGTGCGCGCCATCGGCTCGCTCACCGCGGTCTACGGCGTGGGCCAGGCGGTGGGCCCCTACCTGGCCGGCCGGCTCGCCAGCGCGCTGGGCACGCCGGTGCCCTCGGTGCTGGCCGCCTCGGGGGCGGTGGCGCTGGGAGCGGTGCTGCTGGCGCTGCCGGTACGGCGCCGGCGCGCTACATGAACCTGGTCCACCGGAGGAGGAGGTCGCATGCCGTACGTGAACATCAAGATCACCCGCGAGGGCGCCACGCCCGAGCAGAAGGCGGCGCTCATCAAGGGGGCCACCGAGCTGCTGCAGCGGACGCTGGGGAAGAACCCGGCCACCACGGTGGTGGTCATCGACGAGGTGGACACCGACAACTGGGGCATCGGCGGTGAGTCGGTGACGGTGCGGCGCCTGCGCGGGAGCTGAAGCTAGGCCCGGGAGAGCCGCTTCCGCTCCAGCACGGCGTCGGCGGCCTGGGCCACCAGCTCGGGGCCGAGCGCCTTGTCGAGCACCGCGTCGGCGCCGGCCGCCTCGAGGCGCGACTCCAGCCCGGGCTCCATGTGGCCGGTCACCACCACGATGGCGAGGTCGACCTCGCCACCGGCGCGCCGGATCAGCTTCACGAACTGCTCGCCGCCCATGCCGGACATGTAGACGTCGGTGACCAGCAGGTCGAGCGCCAGGATCTCCTCGGAGAGGACGCGCAGGCCTTCCTGGCCGTCGGCGCAGGTGAGGACCTCGAAGCCGCGGTCCACCAGGGCATCGGCCAGCATGCGCCGCACCAGGGCGTCGTCGTCCACCACCAGGGCGCGGCGGGCGCGCGCCGAGATGTGGGCCATGGCGGCCTGCAGCGCGGCCTCGCACTCGGCGTCGAGCGTGAACCTCACGCCCATGCCGTTGGCGCTGGCGAAGGCCACCTCCGCCTGCGCCTTGAGCTCGGCGCCGTTGGGGAGCCTGAAGTCGAGCTCCAGCATGGCGCCCACCGGCTGCGGGTGCGCCGAGCGGATGAAGGCGCCTCCCTGCGAGAGGTTCTCGATGAAGTCCGCTTCCAGCTCCTGGTCGGTGGCGTACTCGATGACGACGCGCGTCGCCGGAGCGGCCCTGGCCGCGGCCTCGGCGGGCGCGGCCTGCGCCGGCGACGCGGGGATCAGCACCTTGACCGGCGCCTTCACCTGGTAGCGCGGGGCGGCGCGCGTCTCCGAGGCGGTGGCGGGGGCGTGCCTGGAGAGCGAGTCGTGGACCGCCGCGGCGCCGGCCGGGATGAGCAGGGAGAAGCCGGCCGGCCGGCCCGGGGCCGACTCGGCGGCCGTGCGCACCAGGGCCACCCTGGACTTCACGCCCATCGGCCTGTCGACGCCGGGCAGGCGGAAGACCACCAGCACCTCGTCGCCGGCGGGCGGCGCCATGGGCGCGGCCACGAAGAGCTCGCGCCGCTCCGGCTGGTAGCTCGCGCCCTCGAAGCCGGAGCCGCCCACGTCCACGGCCATCATGGGCTGGTCGAGCGGGTTGCGGCGGCGCGCGGCCGGAGCGCCCAGGTCGGTGAAGAGCCGGGCGCTCCGGTCGAAGAGCTCGGCCGGCTTGAGCCCCTTCAGGTTGAGCTCGCAGAGCTCGAGGTGGGCGTCGAAGGTCTGCCGCTCGCCGCCGGCCATGCCGTCGAGCGGGCTGGCGCGGCCGCCGGCGCGAGCGGCCCAGAAGGCGAGGCGCGATCGGATCCGCTCGTCGAAGAGCGCCGCGTCGAAGTGCAGCACCGCCACCAGGTAGCGGGACGACATCCGGTAGGCGAGGTCCACCTCGGCGAGGGTGGCGCCGAACAGATGGGGGAAGTTGCAGACCAGCCGTTCGCCAGCCAGCAGCCGATCACCGGAGGCCCGGACGAAGACGCAGGCGTAGTCGAGGAAGGTCATGGCCAGGAGGTCGCGGCGCGGCCGCTCCACGTCGGAGTGCAAGCTCGAGGCCGCGAAGACCCGATGCGATGAGGCCAGGCTCCCCGCGAGAGGTCAACCCATGGGTCGACCAGGACCCCCATCGGTGACCTCCGGTCCAGGCGGATCAGGAGGCCAGGGCGGCGGGCTTCACTGGATCGGCCCGCAGGTCGAGCCGGTGGTGAGCGTGAGCTCCACCCCGCAGGCCACGCCGCCCTTCAGGAAGACCGCGCTCACGTCGGCCGCGCTGCCGCTCACCTGGCCGGAGGGCCAGACGGTGGCGCGCGACGCGCCGGTGAGGGCGAGCTGGGCGGACACCACGGGGTACGCGCCGGCGTCGAGCGAGGCGCCGCCGGAGAGATCGACGAGCAGCGTCTCGCCGCCCGAGCCGGCCAGCGTGACGTGCCCCTTCGAGGCGGCCGTCACGGCGAAGGTGGAGGTGTCGGCGTCCAGCACGGTGAGGTCTGCGCCGCCGAGGGCCTCCACCGCCACCAGCTCGGGCGTCCGGATGCGCAGCTGGGGTGGGTGGACGGCCGTGTAGCTGTCGAGGTCGCTGCTGGTGCGGAGCGTGCCGCCGCCGTCCACCTTCACCTCGATGTGCTGGATGATGTTCTCGTCGCCGCTCAGGACCACCTGCCGGGGCTGCTCGCTGCGAAAGATGGAGGCCTTGAGCGGATCGCCCTCGCGGACGCCGGCCAGGCCGATGGCCGCGCGGTCGAAGGGCTTCACCTTGTTCGCATCGAAGGTCCGCTCCGCGTAGACGCCGTTCCCCTCCACGTGCGACGAGCACGCGGCCAGGGCGGCGGCGAGGAGGGGCGCGAGGCGGAAGTGGAAGCGGAAGCGGAGGTTCATGGTGGCGGCCGTCGCGCCAGGGGCCTCCGGCGCACGGCGATCATTGTACAATGATCGCGCCGGCCCGTTGAATCTCCCGCCCGAGGGACGCGCCGAAAGATGACCTCGACCTGTCGAGGCCCGGATACGGGGGTGCCGGGCCTACATCCGCCGCCACGCCGCACGCCCGCTCCCCGGAGCCTCACCATGCCCATCGCCCCGCGCCTCGTGAGCGCGCTCCTCGCCGCCCTGCCCCTCGTCGCGCTCGCGGCCGCCCCCGGGGTGCCCACCCCGCGCCAGGCCTTCGGCTTCGAGCCGGGGGAGGACCGGACGCTCTTCGACTACGAGCAGCTGGTGGCCTACCTGCAGGACGTGGATCGGGCCTCCGACCGCGTGCTGCTGCGCGAGGTGGGGAAGAGCCCGGAGGGGCGACCCATGTACGTGGCCTTCGTGTCGGCGCCGGAGAACCTGGCGCGGCTCGACGAGCTCCGGCGCATCAACGAGCGGCTGGCGCTCGACCCGGCCATCCCGGCCGAGGAGCGGGCCCGGCTGGTGCGAGACGGCCGGGTCTTCGTCATGGAGACGCTCTCCATGCACTCCACCGAGGTGGGGCCGAGCCAGGCGTTGCCGGCCTGGGTCCACGAGCTCGCCACCTCGCGGGACCCGGCCACGCTCTCGCGGCTGGCGCAGGTGGTCCTCATGATCGTCCCCTGCCACAACCCGGACGGCATGGACATGGTGGTCCGCTACTACCGCCAGTCGAAGGGCACGCCGTACGAGGGCACCAGCATGCCGGGCCTGTACCACCGGTACGTCGGCCACGACAACAACCGGGACTTCGTGGCCCTGACGCAGGCCGACACCCGCGTCGTGAGCCGGCTCTACTCCACCGAGTGGTATCCGCAGGTGCTGGTGGAGAAGCACCAGATGTGGCCCACCGGCCCCCGCTACTTCGTGCCCCCCAACCACGACCCCATCGCCGAGAACGTCGACCAGGCGCTCTGGACCTGGAGCGCGGCCCTCGGCACCGCCATGGCGCGCGACATGGGCGCCGACGGCCTGACGGGCGTGGCCACCCACTGGGCCTTCGACAACTACTGGCCGGGCTCCACCGAGACCTCGCTCTGGAAGAACGTGGTGAGCCTGCTCACCGAGGCGGCCAGCGCCGGCGTCGCCACGCCGATCTGGATCGAGCCGAACGAGCTGACCGGCCGCGGCAAGGGGCTGGCCGAGTACCGGAAGGGCGTCAACATGCCGGCCCCGTGGCCGGGCGGGTGGTGGCGGCTGGGCGACATCGTGGCCTACGAGCTCTCCTCGTCGCGCTCGCTGCTCCGCGCCGCGGCCGAGCACCGCCAGGAGCTCCTCACGCTGCGCAACGACCTCGCCAGGAGGGCGGTGGCGCAGGGGCAGAGCGAGCCGCCCTTCCACTACGTGCTGCCGCGCCGGCAGCACGACCCGAGCGCGCTGGCGGAGCTGACCCGCCTGCTGGTGGAGCACGGGGTGGTGGTGCGTGAGCTCGGCGCGCCGGTGACGGTGGGCCATCGGGCCTTCGAGGCGGGCGACCTGGTGGTGCCGCTGGCCCAGCCCTATCGCGCCTTCGTGAAGGAGGTGCTGGAGCACCAGCGCTTCCCGGCGCGCCACTACACGCCAGGCGGGGAGCTCATCAAGCCGTACGACATCACGAGCTGGTCGCTCACCGCCCAGGCCGGCCTGACGGCGGTGGCGCTGGAGACGCGCTCCGCGGCCCTGGAGGCGAGCCTGCGTCCGCTCTCCCCACCGGCGCCGCGGGCCGTGCCGCCGGCCGGGACCTGGGGGCTGGCCTTCTCGTCGCAGTCCAACGACTCGCACCGGGCCGCCTGGGCGGCGCTGCGGCAGGGGCTCGAGGTGTCCAGGCTCGAGGCGCCGCTCGCCGTGGACGGGCGGACGCTCCCGGCGGGCAGCTTCCTGGTGCGTGGCCCGGCCGGCGCGCTCGCCGCGCTGGCCGCCGGCGTGGCCGAGGCCCCGCTGGCGCTCGCTGGCGCGCCGGAGGCGCCGGCCGCGCCGCTCCGGCGGCCGCGCATCGGCCTGGTGGAGACCTATTTCCACCATGCCGACGCCGGCTGGACCCGCTGGCTCCTCGACGACTACCGCATCCCCTTCAGCGTCATCCGGCCCGGGGAGCTCGCCGCCTCCGACCTCGCCACGCTCGACGTGCTCATCTTCCCCAGCGCCGACCGGAACGTGCTGGCGAAGGGCAAGACCAAGGAGGAGGGCGAGTACCGCGTGGCCGACTACCCGCCGGCCTACCGCAAGGGGCTGGGCAAGAAGGGCGTGGAGCAGCTCGTCGGCTTCATCGAGCGCGGCGGCACGGTGCTGGCCTGGGGCGACGCGGTGGGGCTCTTCACCGACGAGCTCAAGGTGAAGCGGGCCGGCGAGGACGACGAGGAGGCCATCCAGCTGCCGGTGCGCGACGTCACCGAGGACCGGCAGAAGAAGAAGGGACTCTACGTGCCGGGGGCCTGGCTCAAGCTCAGCCTGCGCACCGACCACCCGCTCACCTGGGGCATGCCGGCGGAGGGCGGCGCCTTCTCGCGCGGTCACGCGCTGGAGACCACGCCGGCCCGCCCCGACACCGACCGGCGGGTGCTGGCGCGCTACCCGGAGCGCGACCTGCTCTCGAGCGGCTACCTGGAGCACGAGGAGGTCCTCGCCGAGTCGCCCGCGGTGGTCTGGGTGCGGAAGGGCAAGGGGCAGCTGGCGCTCTTCGCCTTCAGCCCGCAGGGGCGCGCGTCCACGCCCGCCACCTACAAGCTCCTGCTGAACGGGCTGCTGCTGCCGCCGGTGAGGTGAGGGCGGCCGCTCGACTTCGGGGCGCCTGGCGCCCCTGCGCTCCCGCTACGCCCGGGGCGGCCAGAGCGTCGCGGCCTCGACCGCCAGCAGCGCCTTGCCGAGGTCGTAGCGGAAGTCGCCCTGCTCGGCGACGCGCACCGGCGGGGCCGGCAGGCGCAGCCGCTCGATCATCCGGTTGTAGCCGAGGTCGGCCAGCGTGCGCAGGTTGACGGCGTCGTAGAGGTTGTACTCGACGAGGAGGCGCAGCGCGGCGGCGTCGCCGGCCTGCCAGGCGCGCCAGAGCCGCACCGCGTCGAGGCCGGAGAGGCCGTCGAGGTGGGCCGGCCGCCCCACCCCCTGCGCCTTCTCCAGGAGCTTCAGGCCGCCCTGGTGGCCCAGGCGCCGCCACAGGTGGCACAGGTCCAGGTGGGCCAGCGGCGCCCGCCAGCCGCGGAAGGCGCGCTGCAGCACCGGCACGTCGAAGGCGAGCCCGCTGAAGGTGACCAGGAGCTTCCAGCCCGCGGCCAGCCGCGGGAAGTCGTGGAGGTCGCGGCCGGAGAGGAGCACCCGCGGACCGGCGGCGTCCATCAGGCCGATGGCGGTGACGGCGTCGCCGCCGTCGGTCTCGATGTCGAGGAAGCAGGCCTCCGCGGCGAAGGCGGCGTAGAGCCGCCAGCGCTCCGACCGCGGCAGCATGAGGGCCAGCGCCTCGGCGTCGCCGGCCTGGAGCGCCGCCCGGGCCCGCGCCACCGCCTCCACCAGCCGGGCGCCGGTGCGGGGCGGCAGCGGCAGGTGGGCCAGGTCGGCCGCGGCGAGGTCGTCCCAGGTGCGCACCCCGGCGTCCCAGAGGCGCGACTCGAGCCAGGCGCCCACGCCCGGCGTCAGCCTGAAGGTGGAGCGGATCACGGCGGCGCCCCCTCCCGCTCCCAGGCGCTGCGCCAGGCGCCGGTCTCCAGGGCGTGGCGCAGGTAGGCCTCATAGAACGGGTGGCGCGCCACGGTGGCGCCGTCGCCCACCACCACCAGCTTCTTGCGGGCCCGGGTCAGCGCCACGTTCATGCGCCGCACGTCGCCGAGGAACCCGACCTCGCCCGCCTCGTTGGCGCGGGTGAGCGAGACCACCACCGCCTCCTTCTCCCGCCCCTGGAAGCCGTCCACCGTGTCCACCTCCAGCCCCTGCTCGATGCGCGCCGAGAGCAGCGCCCGGAGCCGCCGCACCTGGCCGTCGTACGGGGCGATGACCGCCACGTCCCTGGGGGCGACGCCGAGCGCCAGCACCCGCTCCACCTCGGCGGCGCACAGGGCCGCCTCGCCCTGGTTCTCGCGGCTGTCGCTCCCGGGCGGCGTGGCCTCCTCGAAGCCGCGCCCCGAGGTGTCGACCACCTCGAGCGGCGCGTCGTCGAGCGCGTGGTGCGCCACCGCCGGGTGGGCCCTGAGCGCCCCGCCGTAGAGCACCTCGGAGGGGAAGCGCATGATGGCCTCGTTCATGCGGTACTGCTCGGCCAGCGTCACCTTGACCGCGTCGCCGTGGAGCGCCACCAGCCGCTCGAAGAGGGAGCGGCCCAGGCCGCCCGCCTGCGCCGCCGCCGAGAGGACGGTGGGCGGCAGCTGCAGGTGGTCGCCCGCCAGCACCGCCCGCTCGGCGCGCAGGAGCGCCAGCACCGCGGCCGGCTCCACCGCCTGCGTGGCCTCGTCCACCACCGCGAGCGCGAAGCGCCGCCCCGCCAGCGCCGGCCCGTCGAGCCCGGTCAAGGTGGCCAGCACCACCGGGGCCCGGTCCAGCACCTCCGCCTGGGCCCGCGCCTCGAGCGCCCGCGCCTCGGCGAAGAGGGCGCGCGCCCCCCGCTCGGCGGCCCGCGCCTCGCTGAAGCGCCCCGGGCCGCGCCGCCGCGTGCGCTTCGAGGCCGCCCGCCGGAGCGCGAAGGCCTCCTGCACCAGGCCGCGGGCGATGCGCGAGGCCTCGTGCGCCTCGGCGCGCGCCTCCAGCGTGTGGGCGTGGAGCGTCTCCAGCACCCGGGCCGGGTGGCCCACCCGCACGCCGTCCAGGCCGGCGGCCAGCAGCCGCTCCATGAGGTTGTCCACCGCCAGGTTGGAGGGGGCCGTGGCCAGCACCCGCTCGCCCCGCGCCACGGCGCGCCGGATGACCTCCACCAGCACGGTGGTCTTGCCGGTGCCCGGTGGCCCGTGCACCAGCGCCACGTCCTCGGCCCGCTCGGCGAGGTCGAGGGCGCGCCCCTGCTCCTCGTTGAGCGCGGCGGCGGGGCTCCCGGCCCGGGGCCGGCCGAGGAAGCGGGGCGGCTCGCCGGCCAGCACCCGGTGCCAGCGCTTCCCCTCGGGCGTGCTGGCGAGGCGGCGCAGGCCGGCCGAGAGCCGCTCCCAGGTGATCGGCGAGGGGGTCAGCTCCAGCACCACCCGCCCGTTCACCGCCCAGTCCGGCGGCGGCTCGTCGAAGGCCACCGCGAGCCGGGTGCGGGTGCGCCGCGCCACCACGCCGGTGGGCTGGTCGTCGCGCGGCTCGCGCCGCAGAGCCCGGGAGGGGATCTCTTCACGGGCTCTCGGCGTGACGGTGACCAGCGCGCCCACGCCGAGGCGGGCGCCCTCCAGCGGCTGCCCCCGCCGCTCGTAGCTGACGAGCGCGCGCCCGGCCATCGCCCCCTCCTCGACGGCCTCCACGTCCGCCAGGGCGAGGCCGCGCGCCTCCCGCTCGGCGAGCGAGAGCCGGGCTCGCGCCTCGTCCAGGCGGCCCCGCTCCTCGTCGCGCTCGGCGTCGAGGAGCGCCTGCAGGCGGGCGAGGTGCGCGGCGAGGTCCACCTTCCCGTTATACGCGCGGCGCCCACGCCGGCTGGTCCGTGGTCCGGCTGGTCCGTGGCCCGGCTGGTCCGTGGTCCGGCTGGCGGCGGGTCACCGGGGCGCCGGGAGCGCCACCCTGGGTTCGAATAAACCCGGCGGTCTCCGCCGACCTGGACCTCGGCCGAACGGATCTTCTGCAAGCCTTTCGGCCACTTGGAGCGCAGCCTTCGGCCGGTGCCCGATTGAACGGATGATGCAAAGGAGAGCGGGCCGATGAACAACGTCTCCGCCGCCACGTCGCGCTGCCGCGCCGAAGCCGACCGCACAGAGCCGCACGCCACGCTGGCCATGGCCGACCGGATGAGCGCCGACGCCGCGCCGGTGGGCGCGGGTGGCGCCCCGGTGGCCGCGGCCAGGGCGCCGGCGCCGCCGCGCTCGCGCATCCTGGTGGTGGACGACGAGCCGCTGGTGGGCACGGTGCTGGCGCGCACCCTCGGCGCCGAGCATGACATCGTGGCCTGCAACGGCGTCCGCGAGGCGCTGCGTCGGCTGGCGCTCGGCGAGCGCTTCGACCTGGTCTTCTCCGACCTCCTCATGCCTGAGCTGACGGGCATGGACCTCCACGCCGAGCTCTGGCGCGCCCACCCGGACCTGGCCCGGCGCATGGTCTTCCTCACCGGCGGGGCCTGCACCGAGGCGGCGCGCGAGTTCCTGGCGCGGCCCGGCATGGTGTGGCTCGAGAAGCCCTTCGACCTCGAGTCGATCCGCGCCGTCATCGCGCGGCGGCTGGCGCCAGCAGCCGTGGCCTCGGCGGCCTGACCGCGGCGCGGGCGCTATCATCGGCGCGTGAGCCCGAACCCCGACGACCCGGACGGCGGCGCCGGCCCCCTCGACGGGCCCGTCCAGCTGCCGCTCGACGGCGTCCTCGACCTGCACGCCTTCGACCCCGCCGACCTCGGCGACCTCCTGCCGGCCTGGATCGACGAGAGCCACGCGGCCGGCCTGCGCGCGCTCCGGGTGGTGCACGGCAAGGGGACCGGGGCGCTGCGCCGCTCGGTGGAGGTGCTCCTGGCGCGCCACCCGCGGGTCCTCGCCTTTCGCCCGGCCGACGAGGCGGCTGGCGGCTGGGGCGCGACGCTGTTGACGCTGCGGGATTAGGCCGACGGGACCGTTGGCCCTGGGGGCCGAAACGGGTATCTTCCGCGCGCCCTCAGTCAGGAGCCCCCCATGCTGCAGCGTCTGATGCCGAAGAGCGACGACTTCTTCTCGGACTTCGAGGCCCAGGCCGCCGCCGTGGTCGAGGGCGCCGTCCTCCTGAAGGACCTGCTCGACGACTTCACCGACGTCCCCAGGAAGTGCCAGGCCATCAAGGACGTGGAGCACCGGGCCGACGACATCACCCACCGCGCCTTCGCCCGCCTCCACACCCAGTTCATCACGCCGTTCGATCGCTCCGAGATCCACCGGCTCCTCTCGCGCATCGACGACGTGCTGGACCTGGCCGACGCGGCCGCCGAGCGGCTCGGCCTCTACGACATCGACGCGGTGCTCCCCGAGGCGCGCGAGCTGGCCGCCGTGCTGGTGGTGCAGTCGCGCACCATGGAGGATGCGGTGAAGGGGCTGCGCAACATGAAGAAGAACCCGAAGCGGATCCTGGACGCCTGCAAGGAGATGAACGTCCTGGAGAACCAGGCCGACACGCTGACCCGCCGGACCATGGCCAAGCTCTTCAAGCGCGGCAACGATCCCCTCACGGTCATGAAGTGGAAGGAGATCATCGACCTCATCGAGGACGCCACCGACCGGGCCGAGGACGTGGCCAACGTCATCGAGGGCGTGGTCCTGGAGCACGCGTAGGCCCGCGCGCCCCGGACCGCCGCCATGCTCCTCTACGCCGTCGTCACCGGGCTGGTCCTCGTCGCGCTGGCCTTCGACTTCATCAACGGCTTCCACGACGCCGCCAACTCCATCGCCACGGTGGTCTCGACCCGGGTGCTGACGCCGATCTGGGCGGTGGCCTGGGCCGCCTTCTTCAACTTCATCTCGGCCATGCCGGTGCTCTGGGGCGCCCAGCTCAAGGTGGCCAACACCATGGGCAAGGGGATCATCGAGTTCCAGGCGCTGCGGGCGCAGGGCTCCACCGCGGTGCTGGTGGTGATCTTCGCGGCGCTCATGGGCGCCATCGTCTGGAACCTGCTCACCTGGTACTGGGGGCTCCCCTCCTCCTCCTCCCACGCGCTGGCCGGCGGCATGATCGGCGCCACGCTCCCGGCCCTCGGCCCCTCCGGGCTGGTCGGCTCGGGCATCCTCAAGATCACGCTGTTCATCGTCCTCTCGCCGGTCATCGGCATGGTGCTGGGGACGACCATGATGGTGTCCACGGCCTGGATCGTGAAGGGCTACACGCCGGCCAGGGTGGACAGGTGGTTCCGCAAGCTGCAGCTCGTCTCGGCCGCCGTCTTCAGCTACAGCCACGGCACCAACGACGCCCAGAAGGTCATGGGCATCATCGGCGTGGTGCTCTTCGGCACCATCTGGAGCGGCCAGGAGTTCCACATCCCGCTCTGGGTGGTGCTGGCCTGCCACGCCGCCATCGGCCTCGGCACCTTCTTCGGCGGGTGGCGGATCGTGAAGACCATGGGCCAGGGGCTCACCAAGCTCCAGCCCATCGGCGGCTTCTGCGCCGAGACCGGCGGCGGCGTGACCATCCTGGCCCTGGCCCACTACGGCATCCCGGTCTCCACCACCCACACCATCACCGGCGCCATCGTCGGGGTGGGGGCCACCCGGGGCACCCGGGCGGTCCGCTGGGGGGTGGCCGGGCGCATCATCTGGGCGTGGGTCTTCACGATTCCGGCCGCCGCCCTGGTGGCCACGCTGGTCTATTACGTGACCCGCGGCTTCGTCCTGCTGGTCGGGGGCTAGCCCACCGCAACCTTCGCCGCCGGGGTGTGTTCTGGATCACAGGATGACCCAGGACCCCGACGCGGCGCTCATGCTGGCCTTCCAGCGCGGCGACGCCCAGGCGTTCCGGGTGCTCTACGAGAGGCACGCCCGCGCCATGGTCGCATACTGCCACCGCTTCGTGAGGGACGCCGGCCGCGCCGAGGAGCTGGCGCAGGACGTCTTCGTGAAGCTCCACCGGGCCGCCCACCGCTACTCGCCCTCGGCCCGCTTCAAGACCTTCCTCTACCGGGTGGCCACCAACCACTGCCTGAACGAGCTGCGGCGCGGCGAGTACGCCGCCCGCGAGGCCAGCCCGGGCGCGCCCGAAGGCGACGACGCCCCGGACCTCGACGCCCTGCCGTCGCCTCGGGCCTCGCCGCAGCAGGAGCTGGAGGCCACGCGGCTGGCCGGCGCGGTGGTGAAGCTGCTCGAAGGGCTGCCCGAGACGCAGCGGGCCGCCTTCGTGCTCTGCCGCTTCGAGGGGCTGAGCTACCAGGAGATCGCGGAGACCCTGGAGACGAGCGTGTCGGCGGTGAAGTCGCTCGTCCACCGGGCCACCGTGGCGGCCGCCGGGGCGCTGGCCCCCTTCGGCCCGGAGACCGCACAGGAGCTGGCGCCATGACGCACCCGACCGACGACCTGACCGCGCTCCTCGACGGCGCCCTCGCCCCGGCCCGGCGCGCCGAGGTGGAGGCCCACCTCCGCGCCTGCGGCGCCTGCCGCGCCGAGCGGGACCGGCTGCACGGCGCCCTGGCGCTCCTCGGCGCGCTGCCGCCGCCCCCCGAGCCCTCCCCCTTCTTCACCACCCGGCTCGCCGCGCGGCTGGCCCGCGAGCCCGCCCCCTCGGCCGGCGTGCTGGCCCGCTTCCTCGCCTGGCGCTGGCGGCTCGCCGTGCCGGTGGCCGGCCTGGCCGCCGCCGCCGCCGTGGCGGTGCTCACGGTGCGCCACCAGCGCGCCGAGGAGCTGGCGCTGGCGGCCGACCTCGACCTCATGGAGAACTACGAGCTGGTGGCGTCGCTCGGCGACGTGGAGACCGAGGAGGACGCCGCCGTGGTGGCCTCGCTCGACCAGCTCGGCCGCACCGGGAGGACCCCATGAACCGCCTGCTCTCCTCCCTCGCGCTGATCGGCTCGCTCGGCCTCGCGCCGGTCCCGGCCCGCGCCGAGGAGCCCGCCGCACCGCCCACCGCGGCGCCCACCGCGGCGCCCACCGCGGCTCCAGCCGCCCAGCCCACCGCACCACCCACCGCCACGCCCACCGCGGCGCCAGCCGCCCAGCCGGCCGACCCGCCGGCCGCGACCGACTCGCCGGCCGACCCCTCGGCGCGGGAGCGCTGGCTGCGCCTCTCCCCCGAGGAGAAGCGG